>CAVJIP010000056.1:0-7317 GCA_963649625.1 Bacteroidaceae bacterium | reverse complement strand
GTCATCGGCTTTCAAGTTAATCTCCGCAGGGCTTCCCGCCCCCTCGATCACCATAATATCGTTTTCGGAGGCAAGGCTATGGTAGGCGGAGAGAATGTCCGGAATCAAGGATTTCTTCATTTTGAAATAGTCCACGGCCCGGTATTGTCCCCGCACCCGGCCATTGACAATAACCTGACTGCCCGTGTCGCTGGAGGGCTTTAACAGGATGGGGTTCATGCGCACATCCGGCTCCTTCCCGGCAGCCTGAGCCTGGGCCACCTGCGCCCTGCCCATTTCCAGGCCCTCCCGGGTGATATAGCTGTTGAGCGCCATATTCTGGCTTTTGAAGGGAGCCACCTGATACCCGTCCTGGGAAAATATCCGGCACAGGGCCGTAACCAGAAGGCTTTTGCCCGCTCCGGACATGGTGCCCTGAATCATGATGGATTTCGCTATATTACAGCACCTCCCTGAGGGCATCCAGCAGAGCCCCATTTTCAGGCTCCGTGCGAATGGCAACACGATACCAGCCCGGGCCAAGCCCCTGGTAGTTGGCGCAGTCCCGAATCAGGATTCCCCGCTGCTCCAGTAGCTCCGGCAGGCTGGCCCTGGGAAGATAGAACAGCAGATAGTTGGCTTCTCCGGGAACCACCCGGCAGCCCAAGTCCCGAAGCCCCTGGAGCATCCGGGGACGCTGGTCAGAAATCAAAGCCATCAGGCGGCGACTGTAGTTCTCCTCCCGAAGGGCGGCGATTCCGGCGGCCTGAGCCGGTGCAGAGACGCTCCAGGGCTGACCGCACCCCTCCATCTCCTCCAGCAGAGCCCCATCTACGCTGACGCAGTAGCCCAGCCGAAGCCCCGCCATGGCATACCACTTGGTAAAAGCCCGGAGAATCACCAGATTCGGATATTCCCCATACCGAGAAAGCAGGCTTTTTGGGGACGTGAGGAAGGGAAGAAAGCATTCGTCCAGCACCACCCGAATCTGCCGCTCCCGACAGCAGTCCAAAATCTCCAGCAGCAGCGGCCATGGGGTCGTCACGCCGGTGGGATTCCCTGGCTCACAGAGAAACAGCATATCCACCTCCGGGGTCAAACGGCTTAGAATGTCTCCGGTGAGGCGAAAATCCTGCTCCGGGGACAGAGAAAACCGCAATATCTCACAGTCCACCGTTTTAAGGGCGTGCTCATATTCCAGAAAGCAGGGAGCCGTCACCAGGGCCCGTTTTGGCCGCTGAGCCAGCACCAGCCGATAAATCAGCTCCGCCGCCCCGTTTCCGCAAAATATGTCCTGGGGTGGAATCTGATAGCAGCGGCCCAGAACCTGCCGCAGCGTCCGACATTTTGGATCCGGGTAGCGGTCAAATTCCCCGGCGGCGGCGCAAATCGCCTGACGCACCCCCTCCGGCAGCCCCAGAGGGCTGATGTTTGCAGAGAAATCCAGAGGCATTTTCTCATATTCCCACAAATAGCTCTGCCAATCTCCTCCATGCTCCAGCTTCATATTCTCCCTCCCAGAAATAAAATTGACGCCCGCAGGAGAATCAGCACCCCAAGGCACAGCCCGCTGCCCCAATAGAGCATCCGATTTGCCTGAAGAATATCCTCCGGCACAACGGGCCTGGTGCTGTCCCCAATGGTGGGCTTTTCGTACCGTCTGCCGAAATACCAGGCCGGCCCCGCCAACTGCACCCCCAAGGCTCCGGCCATCACCGATTCGGTCTGGGCGGAGTTGGGGCTGGCATGATTTCGCCGGTCACGCCGCCAAATACGGAAGGCCCCGGCAGGGTCGTTTCCCGTAAGTCCCGCAGCGGCAATCAGCAGGAGGGCCCCAAAGCGGGAGGGGACAAGGTTTGCCGCATCGTCCAGCCGGGCCGGAGCCCGGCCAAAGTAGAGGTATTTGTCGTTTTTATAGCCCACCATAGAGTCCATGGTGTTGATGGCCTTATAGCAAAGGGCCAGGGGTGCGCCGCCAAGGAACATATATAGCATAGGGGCAACCACCCCATCGGAGAAGTTTTCCGCCACCGTTTCAATGGCCGCCTTGATGACCCCCACCCGGTCAAGAACCTGGGTGTCCCGGCCCACGATCCGGCCCACGGCCTGCTGGGCTTCCTCCAGGGAGCCACAGAGCAGGGTTTGATAGACGTTTCGGCTTTCGTCCCTTAGGCCCTTTATGGCCAGAGCCTGATAGCACCAAAAGGTTTCCATCAGAAATCGCAACACCGGATGGATATACCCCAGCAGCCGAAGCACGGCCCGGCTAAGGAAAAAGCTCCCTGCCGGCAGGAGAATTGCCAAAATTACGCCGCCGGCCAGCTCTCCCCTTGGAGTTTTCGGAAATATGCGGCGCATCAGCCCCTCCAAGCGGCTGATGCACCTCCCCATCCAGACCACCGGGTGGGGCAGCCAGGGGGGATCCGCCAGCAGCAGGTCTAAAAGGAATGCCAAAATGGCCGAATATACAATGGTCATACTATCCTTCCCTTGTGTAGTCCAAAGTTTCCAGCACCTGGAGACACCGGCCTCCGTTCCAATGGGACAGGGAGAGCCGATAGCCGCAGCCGTTGCCGCAGAACCAGTGGTAGTAATCCTCGTGGGTGAGGGCGTGCCGCTCCAGCAGTGCCATTTGGGTTCCTCCATGGGCCACAATATAGACCCTTTCCTCCCCTCTCCGGGCCGCCTCCGTCACAAGACGGGAAAAGGCGGCGGAGGTTCGGTTTGCAAATTCCTCCTGGCTTTCCCCACCGGGACATTTGCCCCGGCAAAGGCCCTCCACCCAGGCACGGTAGTCCGGGTCATGTTCCATCTCCAGATAGTTTCGGCCCTCAAAGGCCCCAAAGCTCATTTCCCGAAGACCGGAGATGATGATCTGCTCCGCATGGGGAAACAGCAGCTCCGCCGTCTCCCAGGTGCGCCGCAGAGGGGTCACATAGACCCGGGCAGGACGCTCCCCGGAATCCAGCAGTTTCCTGCGGCCCGCCGCCGACAGGGGAATGTCATGGGTACCCTGGTAGCGCTTTTCTGCGTTGTAGGCGGTTTCTCCGTGGCGAATGAGATAAATAATCACAGCGGCTCTCCCTTCAGCACCTCCGGCAATCCACAAAACACGCGAATCACCCGATCTGCCCGCTGGGCCAAAAGGCAGGACAGACGGCCCGCCGCCTCCCGGGTCTGCCGCTGGGCAGGCTCCATGGGCACTACGCCGCCGCCTACCTCCGTGGCGATCACAATGGGATGCGCTGCCAGGGCATCGGCCAAGGCAGATAAATCTTGGGCATGAGCTGCCAGCTCCTGCACATCCCAGACCGCCTGGGCTTCCAGCTCCTCCTGGGTGAGATGGAGCGCAGCCTTCACATATTCCCGCTTGCCGGAAAACAGCGGGCCTGTAATAAAAATCATAACAGCACCTCCAGGGTCCGGGCCATAGCGGCAGCCAACAGCATCCACAGCTCGCAGGTCTGTAAAAACCATCCGGCCAGGTCGCCGGACAGGCCGCCGAATTTGCGATTTGCCATGTGGTAGTAATAAAGAAACACCAAAATCGCCGCCACGGCCATGGCTGCGCCGCCCCAGCCCCACAGGCATAGAAGCCCAGCCAGTAATACGCTGAGTATCCCCAGGCACAGCCTGACCCGGCCTCGGTCTGCGGCGGTGGCGAAGGTATAGGCAAGCCCCGTATTTTTTGCCAGCGGAAAGGCCGCCACGGCCAGACCGGAAAGGCTGCGGCTGAGAAGAAGGCCCAGTCCCATCCACCAGTGCGGACGGCTTAGGACACTCCACAGCCCCACCGTCAACAAAAAATAGCAGCAAAGGCGAATGGCCGCAAAGGCCCCCAGGTGGGGATCCTTTAATATCTCCTGACGCTTTTCCGGGGAGGAAAAGCTGGACAGGGCATCCTGGGTGTCGGCGTAGCCGTCCAAATGAATGCCCCCGGTGATCCATACCGGAATCAGGGTCGCCCCTACGGCCCGAAGAAGCTCCGGCATGGCCAGCAGCCCGCAAAGGTACAGCCACAGGGCCATCACGCCCCAAATCACCCCTCCGATCAGGGGAAAGGCGCACAGGGCATAGCGCATATTTCCGGAATCCCAGGAAAACTGAGGCATGGGGATTCGGGAAAACATGGAAAATGCCACGGCAATCGTCTCCAGCACTACCACGAAAGCGCTCCTTTCCAAACGTGGGGCAGTCCGGCAGTGACCTCCACCACCAGATCCGCCCTTTGGGCAATGTATCGGTTTACCAGGGCCAGGTCACGGAGATACGCCTCCGTGTCGCCCAAATAGTCCCTTCCCCCGGAAAACAGGTCGCCGGAAACAACGGTCAGGTGGCGGCACTCCTGGGACAGATGGTCGATTCCCCGGAGCACCGAGGCAAGGCCGCCGCCCCCAGGGCTATAGCGTTCATTTGCCATGAGATTTGTCATACACTCCAAAAGCACATTGGCCTCCGGGGGCAGTGGGGCGGTGGTCAAATCCACAAAGCACTCCACCGTCTCAAAGCCCTTTGTTTCCCGCATTTGGCGATGCCGCCGGATGCGCTCCAGGCACTCCCGGTCAAAGGGCTCCATGGTGGCAAGGTAGACCCGCTGACCAGGAAGGGTCATCACATGGGCCTCGGCAAATTCACTTTTTCCGCTGGCGGCTCCGCCGATTACAAGTGTCAGCATAGGTTCTCCTTCTTATTGGGGCACATAAGCGTCAATGCCCAGGCGGGCAAAGGTCTGGCCGCTGCAGTAGACCCCCAGGGCCTGCTGGAGCAGAGAAAGGGCCGCCACTGCGCCGCTCCCCTCTCCCAGGCGCATTTCGGCGGTAATCAGTGGCCGCAGTCCCAGAGCCTCCAGCACCATCCGGCTGGCAGGCTCCCCGGAGGCGTGGCTGGCAAAAATCGCCTTTCCCGCATTGGGACACAGACCCAGGGTGCAAAGGGCCGCCGCCGAGGAGATGAAGCCGTCCATAAGGATAGGCACCCCATAGAGGGCACCGCCTAAGAAGGTACCGCACAGGGCCGCCAACTCCAGCCCGCCCAACTTGGTCAGCACGTCAATGGGATCCTTTGGGTTTGGCTTATTCTTCTCGATGGCCCGGCGGATAGCCTGACGTTTCTGCGCAAGGCCCCCATCGGACAGGCCCGCACCCCGTCCCGTGACCTGCTCCGGAGGCAAGCCCAGCAGGACGCTGACCAGGGCACTGGAGGTGGTGGTGTTTCCAATGCCCATTTCCCCGGTGAGGACAATATTGCTGCCCTTCCTCTTGGCCTCACAGACCAGCTCTATCCCCACCTCCATAGCTCGAAGGCATTCCCTCCGCTCCATGGCAGGGCCTTGGGTAATGTCCCCGCCGCCGTTCCGCACCCGGCGATTTAGAATCCCCGGCCCGCCGGGAAAGTCCAACATTCCCACATCCACGGGAACCACCTGACAGCCCGGAACGGCGGCCATGTGGCAGACGGTGCTCTCCCCCCGCCCCAGGGCCAGGGCTACGGCGGCAGTGACCTCCGGGCCGGACTGGGCAACTCCCTGGGCCACCACACCATTGTCCCCGCAGTACACCAGCAGCACGGGCCTGTCCAGGGAAACCTCCGGGCTGCCGGTCAGGGCGGCAATGGCGGAAAGCTGCTCCTCCAGCAGGCCCAGACTGCCCAGAGGCTTTGCCAGAGCATCCCAGCGGGCCTGGGCCTGTGCCCGGGCGGCCTCATTGGGGGGCGTGATCTGAGAAATTGCCTGAGAAACAGTCATCGCTTATCTGCCTTTCTGTATTCCAGAGCGGCGGCCACAAAACGCCGGGCCAAAACGCCGCCTAGGTGAAGATGGGGAAATCCGGCGTAAAGCCGAGGGCCGGTAAAGCCGCAGCGCCAGCTTTTCCCGGATACAGGCTTTACGGCAACCAGGTCACCGCCGCAATGGGTGCAGTCCCAACGGTGAAACTCATGGGTGGGGATGGGCTCTCCGGCCCGAAAAAGCATACTGTCCCGGTCTTGGGTCAGGGCGGTGTAGCCAAACCGTTGGAGCCGATCCGTCCGAACCCCCCGTCCCGGCAGCGCACCTACCATAGGAAAGGCCCTGCCCTGATCATCCTCCAGGGACTGCTGCAAATACAGGAATCCTCCGCACTCAGCCAGGGTGGGCAGTTCTCCCTCCAGGGCACTTAGAATGGAGCGGCGCATGGAGACGTTCTCGGACAGCTCTCTGGCGTACAGCTCCGGGTATCCGCCCCCCAGATACAATCCGTCCAGCCCAGCGGGCAGTGCGGCATCCTCCAGTGAGGAAAAGTATACCAGCTCCGCCCCGGCCCGCCCAAGGGCATCCAGGCTGTCTTGATAGTAAAAGCAGAAGGCCCTGTCCCGGGCAACCCCAATACGGCAGCAGGGAGACGGCCAGGCAGTCCTTTCCGGCCTGGCCGTAGACACCTCCGCCCCCAGGGACAGCAGCAGTGCCAGATTCAGCGTCTCCTCCATCTTTGCCCCGATGGCCTCAAAGCGGCGGGAAAAATCGGTGATCTCCTCCGCCGTGAGCAGCCCCAAATGGCGGCTGGGGAGCTCGGCCTCCTCCATGGGCGGCAGGTATCCCACCACCGGCAGACCGGTTTCCTGCTCCAAAACAGGCCGGAGATGGACATAGAGCATGGGACGGCAGCAGTTCAGAAACAGCCCCACAATATGGCTCTCCGGGCGAAAGTCCAGCATTCCCCGCACCTGAGCCGCCAGTGTAAGGCTTTGTCCCGATGGGTGCAGCACCAGCACCACCGGCGTATCCGTCTTGCAGGCCAAGTCCCAGGCGCTGGCGGAATCGGTACCGCCGATGCCGTCATAAAAGCCCATGGCTCCCTCTAAAAGCTGGAAGTCAGCAGGATGCTGCCGAAGGGTCTGACGAACGTCGGCTGCCCCCTGTAGATATAGGTCAAGGCTTCGGCTGGGAACCCCTAAAACCCGGGTGTGAAACATAGGGTCAATATAGTCCGGGCCGCACTTAAAGGCCTGCACGCCCACTCCCGCCTGAGTCAAACATCTCATTAAGCCGCAGGAAACCACGGTTTTCCCGCCGGAGGAGGACATAGCGGTAATCATCAGACGCTTCATGGCCGCTGCCCCGCAATCAGGAAAATCGGATTCTCTCCCCGCAGCATGGTCAGTCCCGCCACTCTGTCGGAGCGGCTCACAGCGATTTGATGGACGGATACCTGACAGCCCGCCTGAGAAAGTGCCGTTCTGGCCTGCTCCAGGGTTTCCAGTGCAATGGCGGAGACAACAATGCGCACCCGGGGATTTTTGGAAATCGCCGCCATCACAATCTCCCCCAGGACCCCGCCGCTGCCGCCGATAAAGACCTTATCC
>CAVJIP010000055.1:0-5960 GCA_963649625.1 Bacteroidaceae bacterium | reverse complement strand
TTGTGTTTGGTGTTTTGTTGTGAATCTACTATATCACATCGAGGCTGACTTCTCATCTTTTATTTGGTTCACATCATTTTAGCACATACATGACAGAAAAAATTTATCAGAGATTTCTCTGGGAAAACTGGCAAAACCCCCAAAAACGGCGCACCGTCCGGGGACAGTACGCCGCAGGTGGTCATATGTTTTTGAAATTGTCCTTAACCTTGTCAAAAAAGCTCTTGCGCTTGGGGGTGGAATCCTCCCCGGTGGATTCGCCGAATTTCTTCAGCAGCTCCTTCTGCTCCCGGGACAGGTTTTTAGGAGTTTCTACCACCACGGTAACGTATTGGTCGCCCCGGCGGTTTTGATAGCCCACCACGGGAATGCCCTTGCTCCGGAGCCGGAAGGTGGTGCCGGTTTGGGTGCCCTCGGGGATGGTGTAGCGCACCTTCCCATCCAGGGTGGGAACCTCCAGTTCCCCGCCCAGGGCCGCCTGGGTAAAGGTGATGGGCATTTCGCAGAGCACATCGCTGCCGTCCCGCTCAAACAGGGAATGGCGCAGGACGGAAATCTCCACCAGCAAGTCCCCCTTGGGACCGCCGCTGGTGCCCACGGAGCCCTCTCCGGCCACCCGCACCGCCTGACCGCTGTCCACGCCGGCGGGAATCTTCACGGTGATCTTCTTGTTCTTCCGAACCTTCCCCTTGCCCCGGCAGGTGGGGCAGGGATTTTTCACGGTTTTCCCGGTGCCGCCGCACTTGGGACAGGTGGACTGCTGCTGCATGGCCCCGAAGGGGGTCTGCCGGACGGTGCGGGTATAGCCGGTGCCGTGGCAGGTGGAGCAGGTCTCCGGCTCACTGCCGTCGGCGGAGCCGGTGCCGGAGCACTTGGCGCAGTCCTCGATCCGGGAGGCAGTGACCTGTTTTTCACAGCCGAAAGCCGCCTCCTCAAAGGTCAGGGTCACGCTGGCCCGGACATTTTCCCCTTTTCTGGGGCCGCTTCTCCGGGTGCTGCTCCCGGAGGAGCCGCCGCCGAAGAAATCACTGAAAATGCTGCCCAAATCCACGTCAAAGCCGCCGCCGCCAAAGCCCCCGAAGCCGCCCCCAAAGCCGCCGGGGGAGAAATTGGGGTCTACTCCGGCGAAGCCGTACTGGTCATACCGGGCGCGCTTTTCCTTGTCGGAAAGCACCTCATAGGCTTCGCCGATCTCCTTAAACCGGGCCTCCGCCTCCTGGTCGCCAGGGTGAAGATCCGGGTGGTTGGCCTTGGCGGCCTTTCTGTATGCTTTTTTGATCTCGTCCTCGGAGGCGGATTTGTCCACCCCAAGAACCTCATAATAATCTCGTTTATCAGCCATTGTTTCTCACCTCGTCGGATAAATTTGCGCACAAGGTGGAGCGCGAAGGAAAGGCTCCACGCTCCACCCGATTATCGCAAATTACTGATCGTCATCCACGACCTCGTAGTCGGCATCCACAACACCGTCGTCATTGGCCTTGGGCTCTGCCGTCTCGGTCTGGGTGCTCTGCTGCTGATAGAGCTTTTCGGAGATGCTGTAGAAGGCCTTCTGTACCGCCTCGGTGCCGGACTTGATGGCCTCCAGGTCGGTGCCCTTGAGCTCCTCCCGGAGCTTTTCAATGGCCTCCTTCACCGGGGCCTTCTCGGACTCCGTGACCTTGTCTCCCAGCTCCTCCAGGGTCTTTTCTGACTGATAAATCACCTGGTCGGCAGCGTTGCGGGCATCCACCTCGTCCTTCCGGGCCTTGTCCTCGGCGGCATACTGCTCGGCCTCCTTCACGGCCTTGTCGATGTCCTCCTTGGACAGGTTGGAGGAGGAGGTGATGGTAATGTGCTGCTCCTTGCCGGTGCCCTTGTCGGTGGCGGAGACGTTTACAATGCCGTTGGCATCAATGTCAAAGGTGACTTCGATCTGGGGCACGCCCCGGGGAGCGGGGGAAATCCCGTCCAGATGGAACTTACCCAGGGTCTTGTTATAGGCTGCCATTTCCCGCTCGCCCTGGAGCACATGAACCTCAACGGAGGTCTGGTTGTCGGCGGCGGTGGAGAACACCTGGCTCTTTTTGGTGGGGATGGTGGTGTTCCGCTCAATGAGCTTGGTGAACACGCCGCCCATGGTCTCAATGCCCAGGCTCAGAGGTGTGACATCCAGCAGCAACAGCCCCTTCACATCGCCGCCCAGTACGCCGCCCTGAATGGCAGCGCCTACGGCCACGCACTCGTCCGGGTTGATGCCCTTGAAGCCCTCCAGGCCGGTGATCTTCTTCACGGCCTCCTGAACGGCGGGGATACGGCTGGAGCCGCCCACCAGCAGAACCTTGGAAAGGTCGGAGTTGGTGAGCCCTGCGTCCTTCATGGCCTGACGGACGGGCACCATGGTCTTTTCCACCAAATCGGCGGTAAGCTCGTTGAACTTGGCCCGGGTCAGGGTCACGTCCAGGTGCTTGGGGCCGGTGGCGTCGGCGGTGATATAGGGCAGGTTGATGTTGGAGGTGGTGACACCGGACAGCTCGATCTTGGACTTCTCGGCGGCCTCCTTGAGCCGCTGCATGGCCACCTTGTCGGCGGTCAGGTCAATGCCGTTTTCCTTCTTAAACTCGGAGGCCAGGTAGTTCATAATCCGCTGGTCAAAGTCGTCGCCGCCCAGGTGAGTGTCGCCGGCAGTGGCCAGGACCTCAATGACACCGTCGCCGATCTCCAGGATGGACACATCAAAGGTGCCGCCGCCCAGGTCGTAGACCATGACCTTCTGGTCCTCCTCCTTGTCTACTCCATAGGCCAGAGCCGCTGCGGTGGGCTCGTTGATGATACGCTTTACATCCAGGCCCGCAATGCGGCCTGCGTCCTTGGTGGCCTGACGCTGGGCATCGTTAAAGTAGGCGGGGACGGTAATCACCGCCTCGGTGACGGTCTGGCCCAGATAAGCCTCCGCATCGGCCTTGAGCTTTTGCAGGATCATGGCGGAGATCTCCTGGGGGGTGTAGTGCTTGCCGTCTACCGTGACCTTGGCATCCGTGCCCATTTTACGCTTAATGGAAGCAATGGTGCGCTCCGGGTTCTGGATGGCCTGACGCTTTGCCACCTGGCCTACCATACGCTCGCCGGTTTTGGAGAAGGCCACCACAGAGGGGGTGGTTCTGCCGCCCTCGGCGTTGGCAATGACCACCGGCTCGCCGCCTTCCATAACGGCCACGCAGGAGTTTGTAGTACCTAAATCAATACCAATAATCTTAGACATAATAAAGTTCCTCCTATATGAAATCAGTATTTACAAGTTTATAGAATCTCAGTTTGCCGTCTGTACCATGGCAAACCGAATGACCTTATCGCCCAGCTTAAAGCCCTTTTGGAACACCTGGACGATTTGTCCCTCTTTATAATTGTCGTCCTCAAGGTGCATCACCGCATTGTGAAGCTCCGGGGAGAAGGTGTCTCCCGGCTCTCCATAGATGGTGACATCCAGCTTTTTCAGAATCTCCATCAGGCCGGTCATGGTCATTTCCACGCCCTTTTTGTAGGCGGTGTCGGTGGTTTCCTGCTCCATGGCCCGGCTGAGATTGTCGAACACGGGCAGGAACCGCTCCACGGTTGCGGCCTTGGCATCCCGATAGATGTTGTCCTTTTCCTTTTGAGAACGCTTGCGGAAGTTGTCATATTCGGCGGCCAGGCGGAGATATTGATCGTGCTCCTGCTGGAGCTTTGCCTGAGCCTCCTGCAAAGGATCCGGGGCTTCCGGTGCCGGCTGGGCATCCTGAGCCGTCTCGGCATCCTCCGCCGGGGCGGTCTGCTCCGGGACGGTCTGCTCCGGCTGCGCCGTATCCTGAGGGGTTTTCAAATCTTCATCCATGTGGAATCATTCCTCCTGTTTTTTCTCGGGGCCGGGTGCCGACGGGGGAAGGGATTTGGAGAACATCTTCCCCAGACCCTCGGCAAAATAGGAGAGCCTTGCGGCCACCTGGGCGTAATCCATACGGGTGGGCCCCACCACCCCAAGCATACCCTGCATACCGTCTCCCAAATCGTACCGGGCCATGACCACGCTGGTATCCTTCAGGGCCTGGGACACGTTTTCCGGGCCCACCAGAATTTTCACATTGGACTCGGGAACCGGCAGGGTGGAGATCACATCCTCGTCCAGATGGGAAATCAGCTCCGTGGCCTTGCCCACGTCCTGATACTCCGGCTGACCAAGGAGCTTGGTCTGGCCGGTGACGAACACCTCGTTTTTCTGCTCGTCCTCCAGGGTTTTCAGGGTGAACTCTACAATCACCGACACCAGATCGGAGGCGGTCCCCGCATTCCGTCGGAGCTTGCCCAGCACCTGGGAGGTGACCTCCTGGGGGGACAGGTCGGTGAGGGATGCATTGAGCATGGCCACCAGACTTTTTACGTCCTGGGGATCGGTGTCCACCGGCAGCTTGATGAGCTTGTTGTGGACGGTGTCCGTGCTCATAAGCAGCACCAGAATAAAGCTGTGGGGGGCAGTCTGAATCAGCTCAAACCGCTGTACCGTCACGGTGCGGCTTTTGGTGGCCACGGCGTAGGCCGGAAGATTGGTGAGCTTGGAAATCAGCTGACCCACCTGGGCAATGGCGGTGTCAAACTCCTGGAGCTTGTCGGTCATGACCCGGCTGAGGCTTTGGGTCTCGTCCCGGCTGAGCCGGTAGTCCTGCATCAGCTCGTCAATATACAGGCGATAACCGGCGGGGGAGGGAATCCGCCCGGCGGAGGTGTGGGGCTGCTCCAGCAGGCCCTGCTCCGTGAGATACGCCAGCTCGTTTCGGATGGTAGCGGAGGAGTAGCGCATATCCGGCTGGGCGGCAATGGCCTTGGAGCCCACCGGCTCGGCAGTGGCCACATAGTTGTCCACCACGGCCCGAAGAATCTTCTTCTGTCGATCTGTCAATTCCATGCTGCTGACCTCTCTTAGCACTCTATCTCTCTGAGTGCTAAACTAAATGTACCACTACTTCCCCCGGTTGTCAATAGGACATTGTGAACAAATTAAAAACAATTTCTACGAATACAAAGCCGCCTGCACCCACAGGGCGCAGACGGGGAAGGGGGAGAAGTCAGGTTTTCTTGGGATTCTTCGTACTTTTTGGCTCCGGGGCGGCAGGGAGGAGCAGGCTCCAAATCACCGGTAGCTGCCAGAGAAGAAAGCCACCGTAGGTGATCACCGTGGAGAAGCTCAAATCCACAAAGCCGTCTGTCATGGCTCCGGCACAGAAGAACACGGCGCACATGGCGCATAGCAGGGTTCTCCGGGGCTTTCCCTGGTCAAAGACAAAGCCCGTGCCGTAGTAAAAGGCCAGCAGGGAGAAAATCAGGGCAAAGAGGATGAAGCAGTAGTCCAGGATAATCGGGTCGGTGCTCCAGCCCTTAAAGTTGAATATCAGCTTAATGAGCAGATATACCAGGGTCATCAGCTCCGCCGGGGGACAGGGCCGACCCTGCCGCCGCTGCCGGGCGGTGAGCAGGCAGCATATCCCCCCCAGCAGGCCCAAAAGCAGCATGATCGGGTCGGCGATTCCCGGGCCGTCTATCAGGGCCTGGGCAAACTCCATGCAGGCCCCCACCAGAATCAGCCCAGAGGCCACCAGGCCCGTGGCATAGCCGCCGGTGGCGTAGCGGAGCGCCGAATACTGTCCGCTGCGGCCGGGAGAGCGCAGGGCGCACAGCAGGGCGGTGAGCAGAAAAACCCCACCCAGAGCCAGCAGAAGCACCAGGGACAGATGCATCACCGGCAGGCCCCGATCATCTACTGCGGACGTCAGATTCCAAAGGCGAAGTCCGGCGGCCCCCAGGGCAAACACCAGGGTAAGATAATAGGGCACGGTAAAACGTCGGTTCATGGCGGGTGTCTCCTGTCTGATAGCTTGAAGTCCATTATATCAGCCAAAGGGAGGGATTGGAAGTGGAAAAGCCTGTGCAAAAGCGGGAAATTTTGTGGAAAA
>CAVJIP010000054.1:0-4205 GCA_963649625.1 Bacteroidaceae bacterium | reverse complement strand
ATATCACATCGAGGCTGACTTCTCATCTTTTATTTGGTTCACATCATTTTAGCATATACAAGACTTTCCCGGGACATTTTTTCGTTGCTCTGGACTTTTATTCGGAAATCTGGTATAGTTATGGGGCGTATGCTGGAAGGGAGGGGTACACCATGGGGGAGTTTTTGCCGGTTTCCCGGGAGGATATGAAGTCCCGGGGCTGGGAGCAATGCGATTTTGTTTATGTTATCGGTGATGCCTATGTGGATCACCCCACCTTTGGCCACGCCATTATCAGCCGGATTCTGGAGACCCATGGCTATAAGGTAGGCATCATTCCCCAGCCGGATTGGAAAAATCCGGAGAGCATCCAGGCCCTCGGCACACCCCGATTGGGCTTTCTGGTGATGGGCGGGAATATGGATCCTATGGTAAACCACTACACCGTGTCTAAGCGCCGCCGGAGCTACGATGCCTTCTCTCCCGGCGGAAAAATGGGCCTGCGCCCGGACTACGCCACGGTGGTGTACTGCAACCTGATTCGGCGGAGCTTTCCCAAAATTCCCATTCTCATCGGCGGCATTGAGGCCTCCCTTCGTCGGCTGGCCCATTACGACTACTGGTCGGACAAGCTCAAGCGCTCCATTCTCCTGGATTCCCAAGCAGACCTATTGATGTACGGCATGGGGGAAAGAAGCGTTGTGGAGATTGCCGATGCCCTGGACAGCGGCCTGGACATCCATGACATCACCTTTATCCGAGGCACCGTCTATCGGACGGAAAGTCTGGAGAGCGTCTACGACTACACCCTCCTCCCCGCCTATCCTGATTTGACCGCAGACCGGCGGAAATACGCCGAGAGCTTTTATACCCAGTACTGCAACACCGACCCCTTCTCCGGGAAAACCCTGGTGGAGCCCTATGACAGCCGCACCTATGTGGTGCAGAATCCGCCCCAGGAGCCTCTGTCCCAGCAGGAGATGGACGACACCTACGACCTGGACTATGCCAGAACCTATCATCCCATGTATGAAAAATACGGCGGCATTGATGCCATCCGGGAGGTCAAGTTCAGTCTGCAAAGCTGTCGGGGCTGCTTCGGCGGGTGCAGCTTCTGCGCCCTGACCTTCCATCAGGGGCGAATCGTTCAGTCCCGCAGTCATGAATCCCTGCTTCGGGAGGCCAGGCTCCTGACCCGGGAGCCGGATTTTAAGGGCTATATCCACGATGTGGGCGGCCCCACCGCCAACTTCCGACAGCCCGCCTGCGCAAAGCAGCTTTCCAAGGGAGCCTGCCCCACCAAGCAGTGCCTGTTTCCTACCCCCTGCAAAAATCTCATGGCCGATCACAGTGATTATCTTTCCCTTCTGCGGGAGCTGCGGGCCCTGCCGGGGGTCAAGCGGGTCTTTATCCGCAGCGGTATCCGCTTTGACTATCTTCTGGCGGATTCGGACGACAGCTTTTTCCGGGAGCTGGTAAAATATCATATTTCCGGACAGCTAAAGGTGGCCCCGGAGCATATCTGCGACCAGGTGCTGCAGCTGATGGGCAAGCCCAAAAACGCCGTATATGAGCGGTTTCTGGCCAAATATCAGTCCCTGAACCGTCAGCTGGGCATGAACCAGTTTGTGGTGCCCTATCTTATGTCCTCCCATCCCGGCTCCACCCTGAAGGAGGCCATCGCCCTGGCGGAGTATCTTCACGCCCACCATTTGAACCCGGAGCAGGTGTCGGATTTCTACCCCACCCCCTCCACCATCTCCACGGTGATGTATTACACCGGCCTGGATCCCCGCACCATGGAGCCGGTCTATGTGGCCACCAATCCCCACGAAAAGGCCATGCAGCGGGCCTTGATCCAGTACCGCAACCCCAAAAATTACGATTTGGTACACGAGGCCCTGACCCGTGCCGGACGGACAGAGCTAATCGGCTATGATAAAGCCTGCCTGATTCGGCCCCGAGGCTCCGGGCCCTCCGGCCAGGGCGGACATTCCTCCCGTTCCGGCGGCAAAAAGTCCCCGGGCTCCAGCCGGAGCAAAAAGCAAAACCACAGGAAATGAGTGAATCAATTTGTCTATGATCGTTTTGGACATGGAGTGGAATCAGCCCCTCAGTCCCGACTCTCCCCTGGCCCTGAAGCTCTGCACCTCTCTGCCCTTTGAGGTGATTCAGCTAGGGGCCATCAACCTGGAAACCGGCCAGCGGTTTAAGGCCACCTGCCGCCTCCAGCAGTATAAGGTTCTCTCCCCCCGAATCTCCAAGCTCACCGGCATCACCCGACAGGACGTGAAAAACGGCGAGAGCTTTCAGGATGCCATGGCCCGATTCCGGGCCTTCTGCGGGGAGGAGCCCATCCTTCTGACCTGGGGCTTTAACGACATTCCCATCCTTCGGCAGAACCTGGCCTTTTACAGCCTGGACACCGGCTTCACCAGCCGATATTACAATTTGCAGATCATGTTCCATCAGCAGTATGATTCCGGCAGCCTGATGCGGGGGCTGAGCTATGCGGTGGACTTCTTTCACCTGACCGTAGAGGACAGCTATCACGATGGCCTCAACGACGCCGTATATACCGCCGCCGTGGCCAGGCATTTGGACATTCCCAAGGGCATTTCCGAATACCCGGACTATCTGGTTCACTTTGAGGGGGACGGCGACCAGGCCTTTCTGGACTGCCTGCGGTACGCCAACTACAATCGGTTTGAAACCTTTGAGGAAATGATTGCCGACCCCAGAATCAAGGACACAAAGTGCCCTGTCTGTGACCGGCTTTTGGAGGCCACGGAGCCGATTTACCCGGAGTCCGGCCGTATGGTTTGGATCTGCAAATGCCCCCGGCACGGGGAGTATTTTCTCCGGGTCAGCTTTAAACGCAACCGGGACGACAGTATGCGGGCCAACAAGGCGGTGTTCCCCATGGACGAGGCCCATCAGGCCCAGTACAAAAAGGCCGTGGAAAAGGCCAACCGGCCCAAAAAGCAGAAAACCGCCCCCTTCCGGCTGTACATTGACGCCGACGGCTGCCCGGTCATCAACCAGGCCCTGAACGCCGCCGTCCGCCGCCATGTGGAGAGCTTTTTGATCTGCGACACCGCCCATGTGTTTTCCCGCAGGGGTGCGGAGACTATCACCGTGGATAAGGGGGCAGACAGTGCGGATTTCGCCATTGTCTCCCGAATCAAAGCCGGTGATTTGGTCGTGACCCAGGACTACGGCCTTGCCGCCATGTGCCTGACCCGGGGCGCACTGGTGATCGACCAGAACGGTATGCGCTATACCCCGGAGAATATTGACGGGCTTCTGGCCCAGCGGGCCCAGGCCGGACGCATTCGCCGGGCCGGGGGACGGCTCAAGGGCCCCGCCAAGCGCACCGCCGCCCAAAATGAAGCCTTTATCTCCGCCTTTCACGCCATGCTCCAGGAGGCCTATGAAAATGTCAAGTCTTGCTGATATTCTGATTTTGGCAGATGACAGCGGGGCGGACGTCCATGGGCTTACTGTGGAGGGGGAATCCGCCCGGGAGCTGGCCCTGGGCTCTATAGAGCTAAAGGACAGCATCCTCACCGGCTGCCGGCTGACGGACTGCCGCCTGGAGGGCACCGGTTTTGACCGGGTGGTTTTTGACCACTGTGACCTGTCCGGGTGCGTGTTTCTGGAGGACGGGCTAAAACAGGTTCGTTTTCGGGACTGCCGGATGATGGGCACGGTATTCTCCGGCTGCGTCCTCCGGCAGGTGGAATTTGAAGCCTGTAAGGGCAGGTATCTGCGCCTTTCCGGCTGTACGCTCAAGGGCTGCGCCCTTCGGGAGGGCTCCTTTGCCGGAGGCTCCTTCGCCCGGCTGAGCTGTCAGAAAACCACCGTCTCCCGCTGTGATTTCACCGGCTGTGACTTTTCCGGCACTGCCCTCTCCGGCTTTGACTTCTCCGGCTGCACCATTGAGGGGGCGGTCTGGAGCCTGGACAAGCTCAAGGGCATGACCGTAAACCTCCAGCAGGCGGTGGAGCTGGCCCGGCTGCTGGGCGTGAACGTTGTTTCCTAAGGAGGATTGTTTTATGGAAGAAATTTACATCCCCAATTATATGACCTTCCACAATGAAAACACCTTTTTGGGCTCCTATCGGGGCCTTCGCTTTAAGCTGACCCCCAATATTGAGACCATGGAAATTCTGGCGGAATACTGGTACGGCCCCCTTTGCTACGAAAGCAGCACCATGGACGGC
>CAVJIP010000053.1:1183-12594 GCA_963649625.1 Bacteroidaceae bacterium | reverse complement strand
GATTGGCGATGGTGTGCAGATTCCGAAAAATCGGTGCCGTCTCGTTGCCATAGTGGCCGGAGGCAATGCAGTCGCCGGAATGAATCAGCTCCAGTGCCTGCTGAAGGGGAATGAGCCTGGAATCATAGTATTCCTGCGCTGTCATGGATTACCTCTCTTTCGGGCGATAGGGCTTTTGTCCCTTGTAGAAGTGGGGACTGGAGGCTTTGCCTGCGTCTACCTCCTCCAGCCAGGTGAAGGGCTCGGTACGATAGGCCGCCCAGGTCTTCTCATTCATGGGCCCCTGCATGGCCGGGAAGGTGTAGCGCCAGTAGTTGGTTCTGGCAATGTATTTCTCGTCCTGCTGCCCGGAGTTCACGTCACCAAGCTCGTTTGCGGCAATGCGAAGAAGAGAGCCGTACTGCTCGGAAACCGTATGGAGCTTCAAATCCTCCACCAGCAGCTTTTTCATGGGCCGCTTGGCCAGGTTTGCCATAATTGTGCGATTCTCATAGGGCATCCGCTTCCACATCCTGGCAATCTCCCAGGCACGATCCAGGACTAAACCCTTGGGCACCACCTCGGAGACCATGCCCCAGTCCAGCATCTGCTGGGCGGTAAACTGTCGGGTGGTCATCATGTAGTAGTTGCCCCGCTTTGTACCGAAGAAGTGCTGGGCCATCAGGCCCATGCCATCCCCCGGCACAAGCCCGCCGTGGGCGTGGGGAACCTCCATACAGGTGTCCTCAGAGGCGATGGTCACATCACAGAGCATGGCCGAATCCCAGTGAAAGCCGGGGCCGGGAATGGCACCGATGGTGGGGACATCCAAATCAAAAATCATATTTTTGATCAGATTGGTGTCGTCAAAATACTGGTGCTGGAAACGCTGGGTGGGCAGCTCCGAGTAGGTTTCCCAGCCATTGGGATCGGACTCGATCATCCAGGTGTCGCCGATGTGGGTAAAGATGATGATCTCATTTTTCCAGTCCATGGAGAGAATCCGCACCAGCTGGGAAATGGCCCGGTGAGACATACCGGAATGCTTCATGGGCCCATCGTTTGTTTTCCAGGTGACCTGGAGAATACCGTCCTCCCGGTAAAGATCCGCAAAGTTCTGAAACCACTCTGCGTACTCCTCCAGCTCGGGCAGCTTTACATAATCCGCTAACGGTCTGTTCATTGCTTGTCCTCCTTGATTCGTTGTGCTTCCTTCAGGCTATAACGTGTCCTGATGGGGCGCTGGCTGTTCTCCCCCTCCAAAATGGTGATTTTGGAGAAAAACAATGCCATTTGGAATGTGCTGAATGAATCATACCATGGAATCCGAACTGGGACAAATATCAAATATCCTTGCAATGTTATAATAAAAAGCCTATAATGGAGGAAAGCTGGAGGTGGGAACCGTGACATCCCTACAGATCAAATATTTTCTCAAGGCCGCAGAGTGCATGAGCTTTTCCAAGGCTGCGCAGGAGCTGTTTGTATCCCAACCCTCGGTCAGCAATCAAATGAAGCAGCTGGAGCAGGAACTGGGCTATCAGCTATTTGACAGAACCCAGCGCAACGCCATAAGTCTTACCGCTGCCGGGATGGTATTCCGGGACAGCTTTCGTGGAATGGAGGAGCAGTATCATCTGGCCCAGACCCGGGCACGGGAGCTGAAAAATGCGGAATCGCTGACACTTCGGGTGGGTGTCGGCAGCGGATGGGATTTAAGCAGGGAACTGGAGCCGGTCCAGGCCCAGACCCTGCTGCGGTATCCCCATTCGGAATTGGTATTTGCGTGCTATGATTTTCAGGAATTGCGACATCTCGTCCGAGAGGGTGCTCTGGATGTGGCGTTATTTACCAAGACCAGCCTGCTGGACTTTGGCGGCCTGGAGGTTCAGCAGATTGCAAATCTGGAAAGCCGGGCCTATGTGCGAAAGGGCTTACTCCGCCCCGCCGGAGAAAGGCTGCAGGCGGCGGATTTCGCAGGCCAAACGTTGCTGGTGCTCTCGGAGGAGGAATCTCCTATGGCCATGGAGCTGTCTCTATTACAGTTTCAGGCAAGGCATATTACCGTGGCACCGGCGTACCTCCCCAACCGGGACAGTATTCTGCAATCCCTCCTGATGGGAAAGGGTGTGGCGGTATTTGACCAGTATATGTGGTTTGCAACGGATCCCAGGCTGGATTGGTTCAATCTGGAGGACGACATTCCGATTTGTCTTGTGTGGCGTACCGGGAACACAAACCCGCTCATTCGGCTGTTCTGTGACTGTATGGTCCAGCTCATGAATCCATGAGAAAAAAACGTTTGCCTGCACTGCCGGAGCAATCGTATGAAAACCCGCTGCCGAAGCTCTTGCGATACACCGCAAATTGTCGTATACTATAGCCAATGATGCGAAGGAGGAATCAACGATGTCCGCTTTTTGTAAGGAATCCGCCTGTTTTCTCTCCGCCGATGGCAGCACTCAGGTGGCCTGTTATTTTTATACCCCCTCAAGCGGCATACCCAAGGCCGTGATTCAGCTTAGCCACGGAATGTGCGAGTATATTGGCCGGTATGAGCCCATGATTCAGGTGCTTTGCGCCGCCGGATATGCGGTCTGTGGCAATGACCATCTGGGCCACGGCAGCACCGGCACCCCGGAGCATTACGGCTTTTTCGCAGAGCGGGAGGGCTATCAGTTGCTGCTGCGGGATCTGCTGACAATGAATACCCTGGCCCATGAAAAATATCCCGGCATTCCGCTGGTTTTGCTGGGCCACAGCATGGGCAGCTTTTTGGCTCGTTGGTTTGCGGAGAAGAATCCCCAGGCCCAGGAGGCCCTGGTCATCAGCGGAACCGGCGGCCCCGGCTTTTTAATGAAATTCGGCAGGGAAATGGCACGCTTTCTGTCGGCTGTCCACGGCCCCAGGTATGTGTCGAATTTTATGGTAAAGGCCAGCACCGGTTCCTATAGCAAGGGAATCGACCATGCCGCCTCCTCCAGTGCCTGGCTCAGCCGGGATGCCGCCGTCTGGCAGGCCTATGACCGGGACGAAAAATGTACCTTCCCCTTTACCGTCTCGGCCTACCGGGATATGCTTACTGCCCACACCCATGTGAACACCAGCCAGTGGGCCCGGCGGCTCCGGAAGGATCTGCCGGTGTATCTCTACTCCGGGGACATGGACCCGGTGGGGGACTACGGCAAGGGGGTAAAGGCGGTGTATCAGATGCTGATGAATGCGGGGCAGCAGGACGTGACCCTCCGGCTCTATCCCGGCGGGCGGCACGAGATGCACAACGAAACCAACAAGGACGAGGTGTTCCGTGACCTGATCGCCTGGTGCGACAGCCATATTTGATACATCACAGCCCCGGCGTTTTCTCGGAAAACGCCGGGGCTGTCCAGGCCCTATTAGAAATCCATTTCCACCCCATTGATCTGGGTGGATTCCCCACGCTCCAGGGGCACCACCAGGTATTTTACCCCGCTGATCATCTGGGCGTGGATTTTCCCTGCCTTTTGGGGCGTCACCCGCAGGGAGATGGCCACATCCTCGGCTCCCTCCACGGAGGGATTGGCCGCCAGTGCCGCCTGCATGGCGGTTTTTGTCTCCGTCAGCTCCTGGCCCTGGGTGACAAGCTGCTCCTTCAAATCCGTGACCTGTTCCTCCAGCTCCAGGGTGCGCAGACGCTGGGTGCTTTCCTCCACCAGCTTTTGGTCTACCACATTCCCTGCCTGGGGCGGAACGGCCCCGAATCGCTCCGCAAAGCTCTCCTGAATGATCTCCCGGGCCTCCTCCGGCATATCCACCTGGGCCACCACATCCGCCATCAGGGCGTTGGTCAGGGCCAGCTGCTGAGCCTCCTCCTCTCCCGGCTCCGGGGCGGTCAATTCGCTCAGGTGCTGCTGTACCTTCAAAAATACGCTCTGCCCCTGCTGGGGATCCTCAAAGGCATCCTGAATGACCTCCTGAAAGGCCGCCTTTTCCTCGTTGGCCGTCCGCTGGGCATCACACAGCAGCACGTCCTCAATGACCTCCCGGTGGGAGTCCTTCCCGGTTTTCACATAGTACATCACTGCGCTGGAATCCGCCCCGTGGCCGGAAAAGGCGGGATAGGTAAAGCCAATCTCCGGCATACCCACCACCCAGCTTCGGTCACTGACCCCGATTCGGTTTTCCTCCTCCCGGTAGCTAAGGCCGGGCTTGGAGAAGTCCACCGGGCAGATGGATACAATCATGTACTCGTAGGTTTCGCTGGATTCGTCCAGCTTTTTCCGGTCACTGGCCCGGGTCACCACATCATACACATCGTGGAATACCAGAATCAAATAGTTTCCTCCCCAGGAATAATGCTCGATGATCTGTTCATACAGCCGT
Organism: Bacteroidaceae bacterium; assembly: GCA_963649625.1. Taxonomy (GTDB): domain Bacteria; phylum Bacillota; class Clostridia; order Oscillospirales; family Oscillospiraceae; genus HGM13006. Next base: position 8,253 of record CAVJIP010000053.1, on the reverse strand, counting down.
TCCAGCAGATCAGGGTTTGTCATTTTGCTGGCCTTTAGGGCGTAGAGATACCGCTGCCGCTCGTTGGCCGTTTCATTGCGCTGGAATTTCAGCTCCAGCAGGTTGTTGCCCAAGGACCCGGACAGGGTCTTTTTGGCGATCTCCAGGTATTTATAAAATTCCTCCTCCGGCAAATCGGAGAAGGGCTGAGAAAACCTCAGCACGACGTTTTTGTTGCCGTCCACATAGCAGCCGCACAGGCGGGTAAAGGTGCATCCCTTTTTGGTCATCCGCCGCCGCAGCTCCAGCACGTCCCGTTTGGTAATGTTCATTGCGATGATCCTCCTTGCAGGAGTAAGTATAGCCCCTCCCGTCCCCGGATGCAAGGAAAAGTTTATGTGGGCTTCTATAGAAAAGGGGTTGACAAGGGCAGTAACAAATGTTATGATGTATCTATGGATAACATTTGTTATTCAAAAGAGAGGCAGGGGAGCAAAAGTCCCCGGCCTGTAAGGAGGAGTGAACCATGGCAAAGAAAAAGGACGAAACCCCTTCCGGCACCGGCGGCCCCACGGACCGTAAGACCCTAAATGTCATGCTGGGCATGGGAATGCTCAATCAGTTTGACCAAACCCAAAGAGAGTTTAGCGGTCAGGGAGGCCAGGTACAAAGCAAGCGGGAATATCTTCCAAAGCCCCTTCGCTTTGTCAGCACTCTGGGCGGTGTGCTTTTGGCCGTAGGCTGTCTGGGGCTGATCCTGTACTTTTTGACCTTTCTCCTAAGCGGCCACCATGGCGTGGGACTGCCCGCCGCCGGCTGGGGCCTGGGCCTGGGGATTCCCCTGTATGGGGGTATGCGGGGCCTGGAGGCCTATCTGGAGCGGCGGGATTGGCTCCGGCGCAATGTGAGCCGGGACGGCGCCCCAACCTCTGGGTCTGTGGTAAACAGTCAACCGAGCAGCAAGAAGAAGGGAGAATCGGAATGAAAAAGTCCTATCAGATTTCCCAGTCCGAATGGCTGGTGCTCCAGTGTCTTTGGAAAAAATCTCCCCTGGAGATCAAGGAGATTCTGGCCATGCTCCAGGAGAAAACCGGCTGGAACGCCAATATGGTGCGCACCCTGGTGGTTCGCCTCCAGGAGAAGGGGGCCGTGGGTGCGGAAAAGGGAGGCCGTTTTTACCGCTATTACCCCATTGCCGACCAGGAGGCCTGCATTCAGGCGGAAACCGTGTCCTTTCTGGAGCGGGTTTTTGACGGCTCACCAACTCGGATGGTCGCCGCCCTCACCGGCAGCGGCAGCCTGACGGAGCGGGATTGTCAGGAGATCGAGGCCATCCTCCGGAACATGAGGGGGGGCAAGTGATATGGACACCCTGCTTAGGAGCCTTTGGAGCATCACCCAGGGGGCGTGGCTGACGGCGGCTGCCATTTGTCTGGTTCGGCTGCTGTTCCGGCAGGTGCTGACCCCCAAGGCAAAATATTACCTCTGGTTGCTTTTGGCCCTGCGGCTGATGCTGCCGGTGGTGCCGGAAAGCCCGATGAGCCTGATGAACCTACTGACCCCCAAGTCCACAAGGGTGGAGACTGTCCAGGAGGTGTCCGCCGCTCCCCAGGAGGCAGGGGAAATGGCCCTTCCGGCGGCATCCCAGAAGGAGGCACTTCCCGCTGTTTCCCAGGCCCCGGCCACCGGGACTTCTGTCTCCGCCTCGGAGAAGCCTCTGTCCCGGGTGCTGTTTTGGCTTTGGATCGGCGGCATGGCCCTTACCCTGACCGTCTACGGGATACTCTACCTGGTCACGGCGGTACGGCTTCGCCGTTTGCCGGTGTGCAGTGACAGCGACACCCTTCGGGTGTTCCTCCGGCTGAAACGGGCCTGCGGGATTCGTGGGGATGTGCTGCTGCTAGGCGGCGGGGCCGGGATGCTGGGCGGCCTGCTGCGGCCTGCCATTGTCCTGCCGGTGGAGCGGCACGGCCAGGACACGGCGCCCATTCTCCTCCACGAGCTGATGCACTATCAGGCGGGGGATCTCTGGCTGGGCCTGCTGTTCCGGCTGCTTACCGCCGTATATTGGTTTAACCCGGTTGTCTGGCTGTGCTTCCGCTGGGCCGGACTGGACTGCGAGGCCGCCTGTGACCAGCGGGTGTTGGAAACCGGCCTGGTGGCCCCCGAGGATTATGCAGGAGCCCTCTACGAGGAGGGGGGGGACCATGCGGAGGGGCATTCTCACCACCTTTGGTGGCCGCCGGCACAGCCTAAAGCGGCGGATTCGGGGCATTGCCCGGTTTCGTGGCCCTAAGCTGGGGGTCACGGTACTGACTGTCCTTTTGGCCCTGGGAATCACCGCCTGCACCATGACCGGCGCAAGCTCCACAACCTCCGATGCCGATACCTCTCATGTCCCAAGCCCGGAGGACGTTCAAAGCTATATGGCCGATGTGGAGCCTCCCAACGGCAGCTTTGGCCTTACCCTCCAGGAGCATATAGACCAGGGCCTGCTGCGTCTGGAGGACGGAGAGGTGGCGGATGCCGACAATAACGGCATTGAACGCACCCAGTTTATTACCAAGGCGGAGCTGGGCGGACAGACCGTGGAAATCACCTATCTGTTCAGCCAAACCGCCCTGTCTCAGGAACAAATATTGACCCAGGTATTTGTAGTGCCGCCCTCGGATTTGGATTTGGAGGACTGGCTGGATGCCCTGGAGGAGCCCTGGCTGGAGCAGCTGACCCGGGATACGGATTACAACGGCTTTTGCTGGAACACCCAGGAATATGTGGGGGACTTTATGACGGCGGAGCAGCTTTCCGCCACGGCGGAGGCCCTGGTGGATTGGGGCCAGGCCCATCCTGCCGCCGATGCCGCCGCAGACGTGGACAGCGCCGCCTTTGCCCTGTCCTCCCGCTGGCGTGTTGTTTCCGCTTTCTACACCGAGACTGCGGAGCTATGGCAGTTTAACGGCACGGGAGCCGCCCTGATTGCCGCCTTGCAGCGTGGAGAGAGCACCCAGACCGACCAGGCTCCGGCAACGGAGGGGGTGGAGTCTACGGCCTCTGCCCAGGTGCCCACTCTGACCGAGACGATTTCCCCCTACACCCAGGAGGCGGGCCTTCTCTCCTATGAGGGCCTGGCCTGGAACGTGACTCCATCGGAGGTCAGCGCCGACCTTTCCACCCCAGAGGACTGGGCCCTTCTCACCCAGGGCCAGCCTGTCCTTCACGGCTCGTCTCCTCTGGCGGAGCACCCGGAGGTTACAGACGTCTACTATCACTTCGGCTTTACTGCCCCGGAGCTGACCATGGAGCTACGCCGGGTGGAAACCTACTATGACCCGGCTCAAATCAGCTACGAAGCCCTGCTGGCCCAACGAACCCAGGAGCTGGGGCCGCCCACCGACCAAACCAACAGGGCCTATTGGAACTTTGGAGAGGTGCAGCTGGAGCTCTATCCTGATCGGGACGGGCACATTCAGGAGTGGCTGTGCCACTATGTAAAAACCTATGAGGATTCACAGCTTGCCGATGCGGACATTCTTTCCTACATCCAGGCCATTCAGCCACCCATTGGGCTCTACGGCTGTACCTATGAGGAGCACGTTGCCGCAGGGCTGCTGGATCCAGGCCAGGGCACTTTGGAGACCCAGGGGGAGCAGGACGTGACCTTCCACACCTTTACCACCACCGTTTCTCTGGGCGGCCATCAGGTTTCCGCCACCTACTGCTTTACTCCCACGCTGGCCTCCCTGGACAGTGGCCTGGAGGTGCTGACGGAGATCAATGTGACCCCGCCGGAGGGGGCGCCCCTGAGCCAGTGGCTGGCCCAATTCTCCGGGCCCTATGTAGACCGGATGCTCCTGGGACAAAACAGCTGGTCTGCGCCCTTTTCCCTGGGCCCACTGCTGACGGAGGAGCAGCGGCAGACCATTACCCAGAGGCTTCTGGGCAACAATCCGGCGGTCTCCACCCTGGAGGAGGCGGAGACTTATCTGGAGCAGTGGAAGTTCTCCGGCTGCTTCTACGATGCCGCCCGGGGCTTCGTCTTTAACGGCACCGGTGTAGCGCTGTATCTCACCGCCAACGGCGGAGATTGACCCCCGCTCCCAAGCGGCCCCGAAGGCTTTCTTCGGGGCCGCAGCCCTTCTATTCCCTTCGGTCATAGAACCTTCCCCAAATAGAATTGACCCCTTTTAGGCTGACTGCTAAAATAAAAAGGACATTATATATGAGGAGGAATATCCATGTCCGATCCCCTGCGCTTCCCTGTGGAGGCCTTTGAAGTAGAGACCAAGGAGCTTCTGGGCAAAACTGTGGTGCTCCACCAGTATCGGCACCTTTGCTATGTGGCAAACCCGGTGGACGATGATTTTCAGAGCCTGAACATTACCGTGCCTGTGACCGTGGACGGAAAGCCTGTAGACCATGCCAAGTCCCCCATTCTGTTTATCATCGGGGTGGGCGGCTATATGTCCTGCCGGAACAAGGGGGAGGACACCTCCGGCGGTATGGGCGGCCCCGGCGGGCCTGGTGGTCCCGGTGGGCCTGGCGGGCCTGGTGGCCCCGGTGGCCCTGGCCCCATTGCCATGCCCGGGATGCCCGGCGCAGAGAGCAAGGAGCTGTGCTTGATTCGTGGCTTCGTCATCGTAGAGCCAGGCTGCCGGGGCCGGGACAATCAGTTCCCCGATGGCCGCTACTACGGCAAGGCACCCGCCGCCCTGGTGGATTTGAAGGCCGCTGTGCGGTATCTGCGCCACAACCGGGACGTCCTTCCTGGCAACACCGAGCGAATTTTCACCACCGGAGGCAGCGCAGGCGGTGCGCTCAGCTCCCTGATGGGAGCCTCCGGCAACAGTCCCTTGTTTTCTCCCTATCTCCAGGCCATCGGCGCTGCGGAGGAGCGGGATGATGTGTTCGGCGCCTGCGCCTTTTCCCCCATCATCAACCTGGAGCACGCAGATATGTGCTATGAGTGGGAATACGGCCCGCTGCCCCAGTCCAATCCCTTCACCGGCCCCGGCGACCCGGTGGATCAGGCCCTTTCCGCCCAGCTCGTGGAGGAGTTCCGGGCCTATCAGCAGAGTCTGGGCCTGAGCCGGGAAGGCTTCGGCCCCATCACGGCGGAGAACCTGGAGGCATACCTAGTGGAATATTATCTCGTGCCCTCTGCCAACCGCTATCTTTCCGGCCTGAGCCCGGAGGACGCTGGGGAGTACGTCAGGAAAAATCCCTGGCTCACCTGGGACGGCAAAACCGCAGCCTTTACCTTCCGGGATTTTGCCGCCCATTGTGGCCGCATGAAGGGACTGCCTGCCTTTGACGACTTTGACATGACCATGGCGGAGCCTATCGAGTTTGGCAGTGAGACCATCAACGCCCGGCACTTCACCACCTTTTCCCTGCGCCATGCCGCCGGTGATCCGGCGGCCCAGGTTGACCCGGAGGTGCTGGAGCTGCGGAACCTGATGAACCCGATGTATTTCGTGGAGACGAAGAATCCCGGACTGGCCCAGCACTGGTGGATTCGCCACGGCAGCTGCGACAATCATACCTCTTTGCCTGTGGTCACGGACTTTGCCGATGCCCTGCGGCCCCTGGCCCGGGAGGTGAATGCCCGCCTGGTCTGGGACGGCGGCCACTGTGAGGACGATGACCCTGCGGGCATGGCCGCCTGGATGGAGGCCTTGGCCCGGGAGTAAAAGAGATCCCCGCTTTTCTCCCTCTACCGCTCCGCAGGCCCTATTTCTGTTCGCACAGAAATAGGGTCTGCGGATTTCCCCCGGGGTTGATACTACCAGTGTAGCACAGGAAACGGTAGAGTTCATCCCGTTTTTGTCCCAGATTTGTCCCACTTTTGTCCCACGTCGGAGCAAAGTTCACCTTGGTTCGGGCTCCCTCTGGTCGCCCTCCCTCCGCTCCCTTGCTCCTCCTTTTCCCAGCAAACCCGCTTCGCCGGGCTTTGCCGGGGCCCCATTTTGTCGCAAAGTCCGCCCTTTCTCCCGCTTCCGCCCTCTCCGAGGGCACCTTCCCCCCAGGGGGAAGGTCTTAAATTGGTTGCACCCATAACCTTCCCCTTTGGGGAAGGTGGATTGCCCGAGGGGCAAGACGGATGAGGACAGGGGTGAGATAAAAGTGGGACAAATCTGCAACAAATTTGCGACAAAACGGGATGAACTCTGCCGTTTCCTGTGCTACACTGGTATCATCCCCTAGGCAGAAGGCCCCCACCCGGTCAGAGGATACCGCTGCATGGCACCGAACACATTGGTTTTCAGCTCCGGGTACTGCTCCATCATCCGGGCGATCAGCTCCTTGATCTCATGGCGCTTGGAGGTTTTGTCTGCGGGACACTCATTTTCCACTACCGGGATGTTTTCCCGCTGGGCAAAGCGGATAATGCTTTCCTCGGAAAGATAGAGCATGGGACGAATCTGGGTAACGCCGGTGCGGTCAAGATAGGTCACAGGCTGAAAGCAGTTGATGCGCCCCTCGTAGATCAGGCTCATTAGAAAGGTCTCCACTGCGTCGTCATGGTGGTGCCCCAGGGCCAGCTTGGCGATGCCCCGCTCCTGGATGGCCTGATTCAAGGAGCCCCGGCGCATTTTGGCGCACATGGAGCAGGGGTTTTTCTCCTTACGAATGTCAAAGACCACTGTCTTGATTTGGGTAGGGACAATGGTGTAGGGTACATCCAGCCTTTTGCAGAACTCCGCCACTGGGCTAAAGTCCATGCCTGGGAACCCCAGGTCGATGGTGATGCCCTCCAAATGGAAGGACTTTGGATAATATTCCCGGAGGGAGGCCAGAAGCCGCAGCAGGGTCATGGAGTCCTTCCCTCCGGAGAGGCCCACGGCCACCCTGTCCCCGGCTTCGATCATATTGTAGTCCTCCACGCACCGCCGAATCATTCCGACCAGCTTCTGCATCAAACCGCCTCCAAACTATAAATTGCACAGGAGCATCCAGGAGAATACAGGCGTATTCATGAGAATCTGCGAGATTACCTGGCGTTCCATGAAAAAATATCGTATTTTTCCTTGACATCCCGCCTTCAGAGTGCTAGAATAGCGGAGCGTGCTCAGGATGACCCTATTGTAGCA
>CAVJIP010000053.1:0-1173 GCA_963649625.1 Bacteroidaceae bacterium | reverse complement strand
CGACCGCAATCATTGTCAAATGTTTTATTTTGAATACTGGAGGAGACAGATATGTCCACTACTTTGGCAAAAAAGGAGACCGTCGAGCGCAAGTGGTATGTGATCGACGCCGCCGGAAAGCCTCTGGGCCGGGTGGCTGTTCAGGCTGCTACCCTGTTGCGGGGCAAGCACAAGCCCACCTTCACCCCCAATGTTGACTGCGGCGACTATGTCGTTATCGTCAATGCCGCCAAGGCGGAGCTCACCGGCAAGAAACTGGAACAGAAGAAGTATCAGCATCACACCGGCTGGATCGGCAACCTCAAGGAGGTCAAGTATTCCACCCTTATGAGTGAGAAGCCCCAGTTCGCTGTGGAGCTGGCCGTAAAGGGGATGCTTCCCAAGAACACCATTGGCCGGGCCGCCATGACCCGCCTGAAGATCTATGCCGGATCTGAGCACAAAAACCAGGCTCAGAAGCCTGAGCCCTGGACCGCCATTTAACGGGAGGTAACGAGTAATGTACGAGAGCAAAAAACAGTATCAGTATGGCACTGGCAGACGGAAGTCCTCCATTGCCCGTGTGCGCCTGTACCAGGGCGGTACCGGTTCCATCACCATCAACGGCCGTGACATCGACGATTATTTTGGCCTGGACACCCTGAAGCTGGTGGTTCGCCAGCCCCTGGTCACCACCCAGACCTTGGGCACCGTGGACATTGTTTGCACCGTCACCGGCGGCGGCGTTTCCGGTCAGGCCGGTGCTATCCGTCACGGTATCGCCCGGGCTCTGCTCCAGGTGAATCCCGAGTACCGTGCAGCCCTGAAGGCCGCCGGCTTCCTGACTCGTGACCCCAGAATGAAGGAACGGAAGAAGTACGGTCTCAAAGCAGCGAGACGTGCGCCTCAGTTCTCGAAGCGTTAATCAGGCACGATTTTCAATCAAATTACTTCAAAAGCCCCGGAAAACCTTGGTTTCACAGTGATAAGGAACTAATTCAAACTTATTACTGTTAGCCGATGAATTCAGGTGTGCTGAAGCATTGCCGGACTGGAGGTATTCAGCTTTGTCAAGAGATATATAAAACGGAGAAACGCCCGTATCAACGTAAACGTTGATACGGGCGCAAATCATTTAAGGGGGTCTCCCCCAAATTTTGTGTAAACCTCTAACCCACAGCATAACAGGGATAT
>CAVJIP010000052.1:0-32041 GCA_963649625.1 Bacteroidaceae bacterium | reverse complement strand
ATCTGACCCTGGAGCCGGGGAAAATCGTAGGTCTGCTGGGCCCCAACGGCAGCGGCAAAACCACCCTCATGAAGCTGGCCAACGGCCTGCTGCCCTGGGACAGCGGGGAGCTGCTGATTGACGGCAAGGCCCCCGGCCCGGAGACAAAAACCCTGGTGTCCTATCTGCCGGAGCGCACCTATCTCTCCGACTGGATGACCGTCAAGCAGACCCTGGACTTTTTCCAGGACTTTTACCCGGACTTCCGGCGGAGCACCGCCCAGGAGATGCTGGGCCGGCTGAACATCCGGCAAAATCAGAAAATCCGCTCCATGTCCAAGGGCACCCGGGAGAAGGTGCAGCTGATTTTGGTGATGAGCCGGGCGGCCAGGCTCTATCTGCTGGATGAGCCCATCGGCGGGGTAGACCCGGCCACCCGGGACTACATTCTCTCCACCATCATCGGCAGCTATAACCCCCAGGCCACGGTGGTCCTTTCCACCCACCTGATTTCCGATGTGGAGCAGGTGCTGGACGAGGCGGTCTTTCTCAGTCAGGGCCAAATCGTCCTGCACAAAACCGTAGATGAAATTCGTCAGGAGCAGGGCCGGTCTGTAGACCAGCTGTTCCGGGAGGTGTTCAAATGCTGAAAAAGCTGTTAAAGCATGAGTTTATCGCCACGGGCCGACTGATGTGGGTGGTTTACGCCGCCATGGCCCTGCTCAGCGTGGCCGCCAATGTGGCCATCCGGGTCATGACCCTGCACAGTGTCTCCCAGCTGCTGCTGGTGCGCCTGCTGCTGATTTCGATTATGGTGTCCTGGGTGCTTTCCCTAGTGCTGGGGGTGGTGGGAACTCTGGTGCTGATGGTTCGCCGGTTCCACAACAACCTGCTCACCGACCAGGGGTATTTGATGTTCACTCTGCCGGTCAGCACCCACGCCCTGGTGCTCTCCAAGCTGATCGTGTCCGCCGTCTGGATGCTTTTGAGCCTTCTTATGGTGGGGCTGTGCCTGCTGATTGCCTTCCTCTCCGGGGGCCTGATTCATGAGCTGGGGGAGATGCTGCAAGTCTCCTTCCTGTGCGTCACCAAGACCTACGCCCTAAACGGGGCGGTGCTGGTTCTGGAGCTGCTGCTGCTGACCTATGTGGGGGCCGCCGCCTCCATGCTCCAGTTCTACAGTGCCATGAGCCTGGGCTACGGGTTTACCAATCACAAGGCCCTGTGGTCTGTGATGATGTACTTTGCAGAGGCCTTTGCGATTCAGCTTCTTTCCCTGGTGCTGATGAGCCCGCCTCTGGAAAACAGCCTTCTCAACCCGGCCCTGGCCTCCACCCAGATCGTCCACCTGTTCCTGCTTTCCACCCTGGCCATGGAGCTGGCACTGTGCGTGGTGTTCTACCTGATTACGGTGGTCAACCTGAAAAAGCGGCTGAATCTGGCCTAGGGATAGGGGTGAGAAAAAAGTGGGACAAATCCGGGACAAATCCGGGACAAAAGTGGGATGAACTCTACCGCTTTCTGTGCTACACTGGTAGCATCAGGGCAGAAGCCCAAAACCTTCCGCACCCCGGGCCCCCGGCGAAGCCGTAACGGATGAGACACGTTCTCCCTCTTCCGCCCCTCCGGGGCCCCCATTTCCACGCAAAGTCCGCTTTGGTTCGGGCTCCCCCTGGTCGCCCTCCCTCCGCTCTCTTGCCACTCCTTTCCCCAGCAGACCCGCTTCGCTGGGCTCTGCCGGGGCCCCAAATTGGGGGAAGGTCTTGGTGCAGGGAAAAGTAGAAAGTACGCCCCATAACCTTCCCCTTTGGGGAAGGTGGCACGGCATAGCCGTGACGGATGAGGAAAAAACGGCAGTTCTATCTACCTCTCCCTGTGCTACACTGGTAGCATCAGAGGCAGAGAAAGCGGCCCCCGGCAGGGTGCAAAACGCCGTGAAGCTCTTTTCCGGCTTCACGGCGTTTCCGGCCTCTGGCCTGTTACGTCCAAATTTCCAACAGTAGGAAAGTCACCAGTGCCAGCCCGCCCAGAAAGGCCAGAGCAATCAGCAGGGCCGCCTTGAGGGCCCCCAGGATAAACATCCCCCGCTCCTTCCCCTCCAGAGGGGGCAGTCGGGTCGGGGAATCCTCCTGCCCTCCGGCGGGATGGCCAAGAGGCGAGGACACCCCGCGCATATCCGCCACGGTGTGACCATCGTCCTGAAAATCCTTAGCCATTGCCCGAATCCTTCCCATCGTCATAGAGATGGCAGACCACATAGTGTCCCGGCTCCACCTCTTTCTGCACCGGTGCCTGATGCTTGCATTTTTCCATACATTGGGCGCACCGGGTGTGGAACTTACAACCCTCCGGGGGATTGGCCGGGGAGGGAATGGTTCCCTCCAGCACAATGCGATTCCTTCTGGCGTTAGGGTCAGGCACCGGAATGGCGGAGAACAGGGCCTTGGTGTAGGGATGCAGGGGATTTTGGAAAATGTCCCTTGTCTCTCCGTACTCCACCAGGTTCCCCAGATACATCACCCCCACCGTGTCGGAGATATGCTCCACCACAGAAAGGTCATGGGAGATAAACAGATAGGTCAGGCTGTATTTCTCCTGAAGCTCCTTGAGCAGATTGATGATCTGGGCCTGAATGGACACGTCCAGGGCTGAAACCGGCTCGTCACAGACCACAAACTCCGGGTTCAGGGCCAGGGCCCGGGCAATGCAGATTCTCTGCCGCTGGCCCCCGGAAAACTCATGGGGATAGCGGGACTTGTGGAAGGGCTGGAGGCCGCAGTTGTCCATGACCCGATCAATATATTCGTCCAGCTGATTTTTCGGCACCAGCTTATGCTCCCGCACCGCCTCACCGATGATCTCCCCCACCGGCAGCCGGGGAGACAGACTGGAGAAGGGATCCTGGAAAATAATTTGCATTTTGGTGCGCATGGCCCGAAGCTCCTTGGGGCTCAGGTCGTAGACCTCCTGGCCGTTAAACAGCACCTGACCGGCGGTTTTGTCCTCATAGAGCCGGAGAATCGTCCGCCCTGTGGTGGACTTTCCGCAGCCGGACTCCCCCACCAGGCCCATGGTGGTGCCCCGCTTCAAGTTAAAGGTAACACCGTCCACCGCCTTGACATAGCCCACGGTTTTGGACACCATGCCCCCCTTAATGGGGAAATACTTTTTCAGGTGGTTTACCATCAGGATGTACTGGGGGTCATAGGTCACAGGGGCAAAATCCTGATGTTCCGGCAGCCTGTTGTTTGCCATTTACCTCTCCCCCTTTTCGTAGTAGCGATAGCAGCTGACCTTGTGGGTTTCCGACAGACTGATTTCCTTCGGGTAGGCCCCGGCGCATTGCTCCACGCACATTTCGCAGCGGTCCTTAAAATAGCAGTAGTTGGGCATATTTACCGGGTTTGGCACCTTGCCGGGGATGGAGTAGAGCTTGTCCACCTGCCGCCCCACTACCGGCTTGGAGGCCATCAGTCCAATGGTATAGGGATGGGAGGGATTGGCAAAAATCTCCTGAACCGTCCCCTTTTCCACCACGCGCCCTGCGTACATCACCACCACATAGTCCGCCATCTCGGCAATCACCCCCAGGTCGTGGGTAATCAGCATAATGGAGGAGTTGATTTTGTCCTTCAGGCTCCGCAGAAGATCCAGAATCTGGGCCTGAATGGTCACGTCCAGGGCCGTGGTAGGCTCATCGGCAATGATGATTTTCGGGTTGCAGGCCAGGGCCATGGCGATCATCACCCGCTGGCGCATTCCGCCGGACAGCTCATGGGGGAACATCCGATAGACCCCCTCCGAGTTGGCAATGCCCACCAGCTCCAACAGCTCAATGGTGCGGGCCTTGACCTCTGCCTTGCTTTTCCCCTCCCCATCGTGAAGGGCAATCACCTCGTCCACCTGGTCGCCAATGCGGAACACCGGGTTCAGGGAGGTCATGGGCTCCTGAAAAATCATGGACATATAGTTGCCCCGAAGCCGCTGCATCTGCTGCTGCGGGGTTTTTACAATGTCATAGGCCTTGCCCTCCCCCAGATTCAGCCGCAGCTCCCCCTCTACAATTTGGCCCTGGGGCCGCTGAATCAGCTGCATCAGGCTCAGGCTGGTGACGGACTTTCCGCAGCCGGACTCCCCCACCACGCCCACGGTTTTCCCAATGGGCACCTGAAAGGTGACGCCGTCCACGCTTTTCACCACGCCGGAATCCGTGAAGAAATAGGTGTGCAGATTGTCAAACTCCACGGCGTTGTTGGGGTCATGCATCTGGGTGAGATATTCCCTTTCCGGCACGTTTTTCCGCTTTCTCTGCTTTTCATATTGGTCGGTGATCCGGCGATTCTCCTTGGAGATTCGGCGGGATTCCTTGGGGGACAGATAGCCCTCCGGGTGTTTTTTCGCCACAGTCCATTCCTCCTTCTTACCGCTTCATCTTAGGATCAAAGGCATCCCGCAGACCGTCTCCCACAAAGTTAAAGCCCAGAACGGTAATCAGCAGACAGATACCTGCCGGAATCCAGATATACCAGTAGTTTGTCATCACAAAGGCATTGTTTACATCGCTGATAATATTGCCCCAGGAGGCGAAGGGGAACTTGACCCCCAGCCCCAGGAAGGACAGGGTGGCCTCCATAATAATGGTGGAGCCCAGGCTCATGGTGCAGGTGACAATCAGCTGGGGAATCACATTGGGAATCAAATGCCGGAAGATACGCCGGGGAATGCTGATGCCGCAGGCCTCGGTGGCGGTCATAAACTCTTGCTCCCGCAGGGACAGAATCTGACCCCGCACCAGTCTGGCAATAGAGGGCCAGCCCAAAAAGCCCAGAATCAGCATCAGATACAGCATCCGAATCATCGGGTCGATCCGCAGGGCATCCATGGCCGCTCCCAGAATAATGATAAGGGGCATGGTGGGGATACAGTAGAACACGTCCACAATCCGCATAATCAGGTTGTCCACCCAGCCTCCGAAGTAGCCGGAGATGCCCCCCAGAATTACCCCCAAGAACGCCTCGATAAACACCACGATAAAGCCGATCACCAGAGAGATTCTGCCGCCGTACATCAGTCGGGTCAGCATATCCATGCCGGAGGTATCGGTGCCCAGCCAGTGGGCCCTGGAGGGTGCGGCGTATCGGTCATAGACATAGGTTTCCGTGCTTTGGAGCACCGACCAGCTGTCGGTGTCCGCCTGATAAGTGATGGTATAGGTGGCCTCCTGGCCCTCCGGGTCGGTGTATCGGAACTCCGTCACGTCCTGGTCAATGGCCGTCTCCAGCTGCTCCTTAAAGTCCCGGGAGATCACCACGCCGTTGTTTTTGGACTGGACCACAAACCGGCTGATGTAGGCGACCACGGTTCCGTTTTCCAGCACATTGCCTTCTCCGTCCAGGGTGTACGCCACCCCGTCTGCGGTAAAGGTCCCGGCCTTGGTCACATAGGCCTTTAGGGCCTCCAGCTTTAGGGCAAAGGACAGCTGGGTATCCTCCTCCATGGGGTTTACAATGTCCTTATAGGCGCAGGCAATCACCTGGCCCCCGGTGGAGACGGTATACAGGTCGTCTCCCTGACACTCCAAGGTGTAGGTCACGTCCTTATAGGAAAAGGAATCCAATTTCTTTGTCTCCGCCAGCAGGAATTGGGCCTGGAGCACCGAGCCGAACTCCTGCCCTTCCGCTGCGGCGTAGCGGAAGTCGTCGTTGCGCACCACGCCCACATATTCCTGATCCAGGTAGGTATAGGTATAAAACTGCTGGTCCTGGCCGTAGGGGCTGATAATTCCCCCCACAAAGGAGAACAGGAACATGGCCACCAGCATGGTCAGTCCCACCACCGCCAGCCGGTTCCGGAAGAACCGCTTGGCGACCAAAGCCCCGGGAGACAGGGTTTTTACCCGGCGGTCGTCATTGAGGGAAAGCTGCTCCTCCTCCGGGGAGACTGTGTTTTTCTTATCCATGTGTTGTCACCCTCCCTTCTCAAGCAATCCGCACCCGGGGATCCACCACGGCGTACAGTACATCGGAAATCAGATTTCCCGCCAGGGTCAAAATGGCCAAAAAGGTCAGATAGAACATGGCAAAGGGGATGTCCCCGGAAATCATGGCCTGATAGGAGGTGTAGCCGATGCCGGGAATGGAAAACAGAGTCTCCGTAATCAGCGCCCCGGAAAACAGCCCCGGCAGGCTGCCGCCGACAATCGTCACCAGGGGAATCAGGGTGTTCCGGAAGGCGTGCTTATAAATCACCCTATGCTCCGACAGGCCCTTGGCCCGGGCGGTGCGGATGTAGTCCGAGTTCAGCACCTCCAGCATATTGGTGCGGGTATACCGCATAAGAGAGCCCACAGACACAATCACCAGGGTCACAATGGGCAGCACCAGATGATTGGCCTTGTCCCAGAACTGGCCCCAGGCGGTGAGCTGATTATAGTCCCGGCCCACCAGGCCGTACAGGTCAAACCAGCCCAGCTTTACGGAAAACAGCAGCTTGAGCAGGGTGGCGAAGAAGAAGGTGGGCAGAGAGATTCCCACCAGGGCCCCTGCGGTGACGGCATAATCCGTCCGGGAATACTGCTTGGTGGCCGCCAGAATCCCCAGGGGAATGGCGATAATCAGCTCCAGCACAAAGGCAATGGCCCCCATCAAAAAGGACAGCCAAATCACGTCCTGAAACTTCTCCACCACGGGAACCGTGTACTTCCAGCTGTCCCCGAAGTTGCCCCGCACTGCGTCACCGAGCCAGGTCAGGTAGCCCGGGATAATTCCCTTGTCCAGACCGTAGGAGGCGTTCAGCTGCTCCATCCACTCGTCATAGCTTTTGGCACCCGGTGCCGTGGAAAGCTGCATGGCCATGTTTTCCACATAGGACCCCGGCAGTGACCGCATTAGCCCATAGATAATAAAGGTCACACAAAACAGGATCAGAATGGAAAGCAGGATTCGTTTTACGATATATTTCCGCAAGGATCTCCCTCCATTTTTCGCGGGAAGCCAGGATTCCCGCCTGAATATCCAATATGCCAGATCCGCATATCAAGGGGCCGCTCCGGGCCTCCGAAGCGGCCCCCTCATGTGCAGCACTGTTCTGTCCCCCTTGTCGGGGGACAGAACCGGCAGCCTTACTTCACGGCGATATTCTCCACCTCAGCGATCCAGCCCCAATAGGGGGTCATATCCTGAGGCAGGGTGGAAACATCCACACGCTCGGTGGCAAAGATATAGCACTCAGAGCGCTGGTACACGGGCACCTCCACGCCCCAATCCATGATGATCTCCATGGCGGCCTTATAAAGGCCCTTCCGGAAGGTCTGGTCGGTGGACATACGAGCGTCCTCAATCAGTCCGTCCAGCTCAGAATCGTTGATTCTGTAGTAGTTGGTAGAGCCGCTGGAGTGATAGAGCTGATACATATCCGGGTCGGCGCTGGCCTGCCATGCGGCACACCACAGCTCCGCCACGCCGGTCTGATAGGAGGCGTACAGGTCAGAGGCGTTGGCCAGGTCGTTGACGGTCAGGGTCAGGCCGATCTTGGCGAAGGCATCGGAGGCGTTCTTCAGCAGCAGGAAGGAGGGGTGATCTCCTGCGCCGCCTGCGCCGATGTTCACCTGGTACTCCAGCTTTGCCCCATCGGGTGCGGCGGTGAGCTTGCCGTCCTTTACGGTGTAGCCGGCCTTCTCAAAGTAACCCAGAGCGGCCTGGAGGGCAGCATCATACTTCTCCTCCTGGCTCATGCCGTCGGTGTAGATGGCCTTGCCGTCCACGTCCACAGAGTAGGCCACGGTATAGCCGTCGTCCGTGACCTGGGGAGCGGCCCAGGAGGTGTTGGAAATGGGATAGTTGATAACGGAGGCCGTGCTGCCGTAGTAGGAGCTGATGGCCTCGTCCCGGTAGGCCGCCAGCACCGTGGCCAGAGCCTTGCGGAGATCCTTAGACTCCTGGGAGGAGGGGTCGTCCCCTACCTTGACGTTGTCGGCGGAAATGCCGATATAGCCATAGCCCCGATAGTCAATGAGCCGGGTGGTGATCACGGAGCCGTCCATGGTGTCGTCCCCGCCGTTGTACTCGGCAATCTGACCGGCCACCTCGGTGGAGTAGCTGGGGTCGGCAATGTCAATGGTTCCCGCAGTAACGCCAGTGACCTTATCGGCCTCCTGGGTCTCCAGCAGGTTCAGGTTCTTGGTTTTGGGCTCGCCCTTGTAATACTTGGGGTTGGCCTCCATATACACGGTGCCGTTGGAGAAGCTCTTGTAGATATAGGGGCCTGCGCCCATGGGCTGGGTGGTCTTGGCCCGGACAGTGGACAGGTCGCCCTTGTCAAAGCCAAACTTGTTGTTGTCGTAGTCGTACTTGCTCTCGTCCCCGTAGTAGCTCAGAGGCGCAATGGGCATACTCAGCTGATAGATGGCGGTGGCGTCCAGCTCGGTGGTCACAAGCCGCAGGCTGTAGTCGCCGGTTCTCTGGATGCCGGAAATGTGGTCGGCGGACTTGCCGGTGGACACACCCACGGTGGAGTAGTTGTAGACCTCCTCGGGAATCAGGGTGGACAGAGGATCCCCGGCGGCCTCCACCTCCATCTGGGAGAAGCTCCAGCCGTACTGGTCGCCAATGGCCAGGAAGAAGTCCTTGGCGGTGGCATCCGGCTCCAGGGTAAAGCCCCACTGGGCGGCGGCATCCGCCGCGTTCATCCCTTCATCGGTGCTGCCGATGCCGACAGCCCCGGTCACATAGTCCACAATCGCCTGGGCAAACTTTACGCCTCCGTCATTGACTGCGTCCCAGAAGGCCTTCTGCTGCTCCTCGGTCCAGTTGGTAAAGTCCGTGTTGTCCTCACCGGCCTCAGCCAGCAGGGCGGACAGGGTGCTCATGCCCTCCCGGTAGTCCTCCAGGCCCTCAATGGGCAGGGAGTACATGGTGGCGGAGCCGTCATAGGTGGGGTCCATGTACACATACATGGAGAAAATCACGTCGTCAATGTCAATGGGGGTGCCGTCGGAGAACACCAGATCCTCCCGCAGGGTCACGTCGTAGTACACCGTGCCGTCGTCATTCTCGGTGACGGTAATGTCGGATGCGCCGGTGTAGGTGTAGTCCGTGCCGTTATAGGTGCGCATCTCCCCCCGGATGCCCAGCAGCACCGGGTTGCCCACCCGGTCCACGTCCATCAGGTTGATCTGGGTCAGGGTCGCCACGTTCAGGTCGTCCACGTTTGCGGCAAAGAAGGGAGAGAACTTGTTCTCAAAGCCGGTGGCGGTAGCCACCAGGGTGCCTCCCTCCGCTGCTGCGGTTTCCCCGCTGCCCTGGGCCTCTGTGGCGGTGCTTTCCGTGCCGGATGCGGTCTTGTCGCCGCAGCCTGCCAGCATTCCGAAGCACATACACACAGCAAGGGCAAGCGCAAGGAGCTTGGTTGCTTTTTTCATGTTTCAAAAATCCTCCTTTATTTTGTTTGAACAAAAGCGGTGTTCCCGCCGGTTCACAGTATCCCTCATGCTTAGAATAAGCATGAGCCGGGAGCGCTCCCGGCAAAAGTTGTCTCGGTCATCTTCAGACGACTGACACAAGCCGTATCATTATAGGGGTTGGGCGCAGCCCTGTCAATCCTTACTTTTCGGTTTTTGTCCAAGACAGCCCCCGGCCTCTGCGCCAGCCCAGAGCCCCGCAGACTGCGGCCAGGGCCTCCGAAAGCATAAACACTACCCCCAGGCCCGTCCTGCCCGCTCCGCCCTGGGACAGAAGATAGACCCCTTCTCCCACCAGGCTCAGGCAGGCCGCCGCTCCCATCATCAGCATCCGCCGGGGCAGCCGCTTCACCGTGACCTGATAGACATATTCCCGCAGAGGGTCGCCTCCCGCCGAAAGCTGTCCCATGGTCCAAATCAGGCTGCCGGAGGCGATAACGCCCGCCACATAGGGAAGGAGCACATAGGCGCAGCCCCCAAGCCCCGGCACCCGAATGCATCCCCCTGCCAGGAAGGCCCCCAGGGCCAGGCCGGTGTAAACCCACAGCTCCCCCAAGGCCCTCCGGCGGGGGATTTCCTGGGTGGCGTAAACGTAATGGGCCCCGGAATAGATATATTCCCCGGCGGCGTTTCGGTGAAAATGCTCCAAATAGGAGCTTCTCTTTTTCCGCCCCATAGGCTACCGGATGCCCTGGAGGTCAAACCGCTCCAGATATTCCTTGGCGGCCTGGCAAACCTCCCGGAGGCACTTCTCCTCAAAGGGGCTTTCCAGCCCTGCCTTTTGGAGCAGCTCCGTAAACACCCGGCTTCCCCCCTGGCGGGTGTAGGCCATATAGTGGCTCCAGGCCCTGGGAAGATCCTTCTGTATCATGGCCCAGAATTGGAGGGCCACCGTCTGGGCCAGGCAGTAGTCAATATAATAGAAGGGACTGGAATAGATATGGTGCTGCCGCTGCCAGCCCTCCCCCTCTCCGTAGAAGGGAATGTCCCCGTCCAGCCGCAGCCAGGGCATATAGATTCCCAGCAGTTCCTTCCAGGTTTCATGCCGCTGCCTGGGGGTCATGTCCGGCTTTTCGTAGACAATATGCTGGAAATGATCCACCATGGTTCCGTAGGGAATAAAGGTCAGTGCCCCGGACAGGTGGCTGTAATAAAACTTCCGGGTGTCCTCTCCAAAGAAGCCCTGGGCCCAGGGCCAGGCGAAAAACTCCATGGACATGGAGTGTACCTCGCAGGCCTCCATGCTGGGCCAGATGGTGGACATGGGGATGCGGCGGCGGTTTTCGTAGGCGGCAAAGGCGTGTCCCGCCTCATGGGTCACTACCTCCACAACGTGCTGGGTGCCGTTAAAGTTGGCGAAGATAAAGGGCACGTCATAATCGGCAATGCTGGTGCAGTAGCCGCCTCCGGCCTTGCCCGGGGTGGAACGCACGTCCAGCAGCTCTCCTTCCAGCATCGTCTCAAAAAACCTGCCCGTCTCCGGGGACAGCTCCTGATAAAACTTCTTTCCCTGGGCCAAAATCTCCTCCGGGGTACCTACAGGCTTAGGATTGCCGGAGCGGAATTTCAGGGCGCAGTCCGCAAAGCTCATGGGATATTCCTTTCCCAGCCGCTTGGCCTGCTCCCGGTAAATCTCCGCCGCCAGGGGCACCAGATAGGTGCGCACCGCCTCCCGGAACCTTTCCACATCCTCCTTGGTGTAGCAGTTCCGGCCCATGCGGCAGTAGCCCAGGGTGGTATAGCCCTCATAGCCCAGCTTTTTCCCCATGGCATCCCGCAGGTGAACCAGCCGGTCATAAATGTCGTCCAGGGCTGCCTGGTTGTCCTTGTACCACCGGCCCTCTGCCTTCCAGGCCGCCAGCCGCCGGGCATCGTCCGGGTCGTTTTGAAAGGGGCTGAGCTGAGAGATGGTGTAGGTCTTGCCCTCAAAGGGAATCTGCGCCGAGGCCAGGAGCTTTTCATATTCCTGGGTCAGGTCGTTTTCCTGCTGAATCTCCGGGATAATCTCCGGGGAAAAGGCTTTGAGCTGGATTTCTCCGTTTACAAACATCAAATCCCCGTATTCCGCCGCAAAGTCCCCCCGGAAGGGAGAGGCCAGCATGGCCTGCATCCATTTTTGGCTATACTCCTCCAGCTGAGGATTGGCTCCGTTCCAGAATTTAACCTCCTGGTCGTAGAAGGTGTCCCGGGTGTCAATGCTGTGGCGAATCTCCGCCAGGGTGGCCTGGGTGGAGATATGCTTCTCCAGCTCCTCCTTTTCCAAAAAAGCCCCCCTGGCCTGCTGATAGGCCCCGGCCCCCGTCAGCCGCTCCGTCAAGGCGGAGAGCTGACCCTTCAGCTCCTCCAGGTCGGGGCGGCAATAGGGCATTTGAGAGAATTTCATGCTCCATCCTCCGTATATCTGAAAATAGTGTGCCTCTTATTATAGTATATCCCGCTCCATTCTGCAAGGGAGTGAAGCCATTTTGTGACAGAAAAATTTCAATTTAACGCAGTAATATACGAAATTACCCACTTTTCTCCGGGGTTTTGTGCATAATATCCGCTGTTATGCATTTTTCTCTGCATTTCCTATCTGTTCCGCCCGCCGCAAAGCCCAGAGCCATGCTTTGGCCCTGGGCTAGGGCAATACCGCATAATTCGGCAAGGAGCTTTGGCGTGGAATTTTGCGTCACAAATTTGATTGCCTCAGTAATAGTATTCTTCCACGGTTCTTCCGTGGGTTTTCAGCAGCCGGCAGATGCGCTCCACCGCCTTGAGCTTCATGTCCAAATCCAGGGGCACGTCCTTTCCCTCATAGGCCGGATTCTTGGCCCGTCCGATAAACGCCCGCAGGGTGGTGCAGCCCTCCACCAGCTGTTTGGCCAGAAAGGCCGCCCCGTTTTGGGCATCCAGCTCCTGAAAGTCCGCCCCGCTGTAGCCCGCCTGAAAGTACCGCTCCATAATGTCTCCTGCCCGGGTCATGGTGAGCACCCCCTCTGTGACCAAGTCCACCTCTCCCATAAAGGAGATGGGCGGCACCCCGTCCGCCGCCGTGTCCGGCAGGGTCTCCAGGGGAAGGTTCATGACCCGGGAAACAATATTGGAGGTGGTGCCCCCGCAGATGATTTTGATTCCCTCCGAGTCCATAAACTCATGCACCATAAACTGGTCGTCCTCCGGGTATTCCGGCGGGCCATACATCAGGTTCACCGTCTGGGTATAGGGGATCCGAATCACCATGGCCGTCACGTCATCGGTGGGCCTTCCCCCGTAGAGGTTGTCCACCGCCCCCACCAGCTCCACCGCCAGCCGCAGCGCACTGGGGAACTGATGGGCCCGCTCCGTCAGCCACCTGGCCACGCTGTCCCAGGTCCATTGGAAGGAAAACTGATTGTCCCGGCCTGCGTTCACCGCCCCGTCCGAGGTGATGACAATCACGTCCCCCTCGATCAGGGGCAGGCTGCTCTCCCAGATTTTCTTTCCCTCCACCATCCGGCTTTCCCGCTCCGGCAGAACAATTTGCCGGTTGCGGATGATCCAGGCCTGGGGGTTGTCAAACTCCGTCAGACGGGCCACCCCCTCGCCGTCAATGGTGACGACGCTGAAGGTGCAGTAGTTCATCCCCCGCTCCGAGCACACCGGCAGGGTGCGAATCACCGCATCCACCGCCGACTCTACGCTCTCCCCGCCCAGAAGCATGGTGGAGAGAATGGCGGAGCCCATGGTGGAGAGAATATTGGCCTTGACCCCGCTGCCCATGCCGTCGGCCAAAACCCCGATAAACCGCTTTTCCGTCCGCTTTGTCTCCACCCGGTCTCCGCAGACCTCCTCCCCGGCGTGGTTGATGCTGCGGAAGCCAAAATCAATGTAGAGCTTCACGGCTTGTCCTCCTCTCCCAGGATTCGCTCCTTGAGCCGGTTCAGCGTCACCTTTGTCTCGGCGGTGGTTTCTCCCAGCAGATAGGCAATCTGCTGGGCCACGGTCATTTGCTTTTCAATGACCTTTTGGGCCATCTCCACGCTTTGGAGCCGGGACTGCTGCCGCTGGGCCTCGTCCTCCTCCTCCTGGGTAATGTCCCGGAACAGGCCCAACACCATTTTCAGCTCCTTGAGGGGCACCAGACTGGCCTCCACCCGCATATAGATCTCCGGGATGTCCATGGGCCGGTTTTGAATGGACAGGCCCGTGTCCAGCACATATTGAAAGTCTCCCGGATCCATCAGCTCAAAGATATACTTCTCCTGCTCCGGCCGAAGGGAAAACAGGCTGCGGGCCTCCCGGTTCAGCCCCACCACCCTTTGGGTGTCGTCCACCAAAATCGCCGCCATGGGCAGGGCCTCATAGAGCCGGGCGTACACGTCCCGCCGCTGCTCCTCCAGGGCCAGGGGGCACAGGCTCACCGGCTCCCTCCGCCGGGCAATGGCCGCCGCCCTGTCCCGGCAGGTGGCAAAGCCGCATTTGCCGCAGTTTTTCTGCTGCCGGGGATTGCCCACGCCTGTATGGTAGAGGATTTCCAGGATTTCTTCCTCCTCCGGCTCCTCCGGCTCCATCGGCCGGGCAATGGCCGGGTTTGCCATGGCAATGCCCCGAAGATCCACCTGGGGACATTCCTGGGTGCCCTGGGCCAAAAGGCTCTGGGCGGCCTGAATTTGCTCCGCCGGGGACAGGCCCCCTGCCGGGCCGCCGACACAGCCCCGGGGGCAGGCCATCAGCTCCGCCACACAGCGGGAAAAATATCCCTGCTTTATCCCCTCCAGCAGGGCAAGGCACCGGTCCATCCCGTCCGCCTGGAGGGGGGTGTCGTCCCATTCCGGCAAAAAGCACTTCATACACCGAAGCAGTCCTCCGGCGGCAGCTCCGGCCCTTCCGGCTCCCCCCTCCTCGGAAAGGAGAGGCTCCTCCCGGCAGGCTCTCGGGTCAATGCCCGCCTGCTCCAGCCATTGGAGCAGCTCCCCCAGGGTCAGCACCCCGTTGATTTCCGTGGAGTGGCGCACGTCCCGGGCCTCCTGGATTCTCGCCCCGCAGGTGGCCACATACACCACCGCCGCACTGGTAAAGTCCCGCTTGAGCATTCTGCCGTGGGCAATCATGGGAGAGGCCACCGGGGCCAGAAAGCCCACCAGCTCCGGGTAACGGCTCTCCACCAGATTCCGCACCACCGGGCAGCCGGTGAGAATCATCACCTCCATGTGCTTTTCCCGAAGCAGCCGGGCATATTCCCCGCTGACCGCCGCCACCGCCTCGGAGGCATCCGCCACGTCCCAGACGCCCAGCCCCTGGGCCGCCGCCGCCAGCTTGCCCAGGGTAATCCCCTCCGGGAGCATTGGGCCGCAGGCCGGGTCTATGGAAAGGATCACCTTCCGTTTGGCCGCCAAAAGCCCCTTGACCGCCTCCACCTGGTCGTCCAGGCAGATGGCCCCATGGCCACAGCTGCCATAGCAGATGCCGCAGTCCACGCACCGGCTCTCCCGGATGGCGGCCCGTCCCTCCTGGAGCTCCACCGCCCCTACGGGACACGCCTGGACGCATTTGAGACAGCCTCGGCATTTGTCCTTGTCGATTCGATACCCACGCATGGGCCATCACCTCCTGGGTTTTCCCCTGTTTTGTCCCATTATAGCGCAAAACGCCCCGGGGTACAAGAGTCAGCAGAGCTGCCGCAGCAGCTCCCGCCGCAGCCGGAGAATGATCCGCTTTTCCAGCCGGGAGATATAGGACTGGGAAATCCCCAGCAGCTCCGCCACCTCCTTCTGGGTCTTTTCCCCGCCGCCGCCGATGCCGTAGCGCAGGGTCACAATGGTTCGCTCCTTTTCCGGCAGACGGCTCAGAGCCTGACGAAGCAGCCCCAGCTCCACATCCTCCTCCATGGGCCGGGACACTGCGTCCGGGTCCGTGCCCAGCACGTCTCCCAGCAGCAGCTCGTTGCCGTCCCAGTCGGTGTTGATGGGCTCGTCCAGAGACACGTCCCCCTTGTGGGAGGCGATTTTCCGCAGGTACATGAGAATCTCGTTTTCAATGCACCGGGAGGCGTAGGTGGCCAGCTTGATGTTTTTCTCCGGCCGGAAGGTGGATACGGCCTTGATGAGGCCGATGGTTCCAATGGAAATTAGATCCTCCAAATTGATGCCCGTGCTTTCAAACCGGCGGGCAATGTATACCACCAGCCGGAGATTGTGCTCAATCAGGGTCTGCTTGGCCTTCTGGTCGCCCCGGGCCAGGGCCTTGAGGGCCTCCTGCTCCCGGGCCCGCTCCAGAGGGGGCGGCAGGACGTCGCTTCCTCCGATGTACATAAGGGGCAGATTTTTGCCCAGAAGCCAACCGGTCAATATTTCAATCATAAGTTTCCTCCCAACAGCGCCTGATAGCCTCCTCCCTCCGACAGGGGAACCGGCGAAAAGGCCACCAGCATTTTCTCCTCTTTTCCCTTTACCTCCAGCTTCTCCGGCCGAATGGCCAGCAGCAGCCCCCGGGCCGTCCCCACCGTCCGATAGGGAATCAGCCGGGGACGGGCCGCAGGAATCCGGCACAGCAGCTCTCCGGGCCGGGCCAGGGCCTCCGGGGTAATGTGGGCCTCCGGCAGAAGCCTGCGAAGCACCGCCCCCTCCGCCACCAGCACCGGGCAGCCGGACACCGGGTCCCGCAGGCCGTTTCCCGTGTCCCGCAGGGCCGTGAGCTCCACGGCCCGTCCCCGGAGGGTGATGCGCACCGGCACAATGTCCCCACCCCGGTGGGTCAGCCCGTCCAGGCCCCATTTCATCACCCCCAGGGCTCCTCCCGCCGTCAGCACCAGCACCCCGAAGCTGACGGGATAATAGACCCGCCGGGCCACCAGGGCCGCCGGAGCGGACATAAGCTCCGTCAGCACCAGCACCACCCCGGAAAAGGCCGCCCCCAGCAGAAGCAGCACCACGCTCCGGCGCACCAGTCCCCTCCCCGGCCCAAAGGCCGCCAGACACATACCCACGGCCATCATCAGGCTCCCCCACAGGCTCCCCAAAAAGGGCAGCCGCAGGCACAAAAGGGCATAGCCGCCGCCCAGCAGGGCCCCCAGAAGGAGCCTTTTCCGGCGAAGGGGCGCGGCCGTGACCCGGCCGCAGGCCACCAGCAGCAGATAGTCCAGGAGGCTGTTGAGCACCAGGGCCTGATCCAGATAGATTACCATTTCCATCCCCCCGGCCCATCATAGCACGTCCTCCCGGCAAAGCCGCTCGAAAGGGGTTCCCGGAACAAAATAAGACCATCAGGATGTCCCTGATGATCTTATGGCATATGGATTGCTTTCGGGGCTACAGCCCCCGGCTTTCCTCGCTGCGGATGCCCACGCGCCCCCGAAGGGCCCCGTCAATGAGCCCCAGGAGTTTTTCCCGCTCCTGACACAGGGTGCCCTTGAGGGGCAGATAATTGGAGGCGTGGTCTGAGGTAAAGTGCATTCCGGTCACGTCCAGATTCCCAATCAGCTCCGCCGTCTCCTCCAGGCTCTCCCTGGGGGACAGCACCTGAAACTCCCCTCGCAGGGCCTGGTTTCCCAGCTTTGTCCCCTCCACCGGGGTGTAGTTCATGGCGGAAAGATGATTGGGCTTCATTTCGTTGACCAGGGCCGCAGTGGCCCGGGCGTTGTCCATGGACAGCTCCCTTCCTCCCAGGCCAATGAGAATAATCCCCCACAGGTCAATTCCCGCCTCCCGAAGGTTTCTTCCGGCCTGGAGCATCTGGGCCCGATCGACCCCCTTGTTGGTGGATTTCAGCAGGGTGTCCAGCCCGGTTTCAATGCCCAGATAGGCCCGGCCCAGGCCCGCCTCACGAAGCGTCTTCAGCTCCTCCGGGGTCTTTTTCAGGGTGCTGATGGGGCCGGCGTAGGTGGAGATCAGACGGCACTTGGGGAAGTCCCTTTGAATCTCCTCTAAAATCCGAATCAAATCCCGGGTGTCCATGGCGATGGCATCTCCGTCGCAGATAAACACCTTTTCGTATTGATTATAGAAGCAGGCCGCCTCCCGGATGTCCCCTAAAATTTCCTCCAGAGGCCGCACCCGAAACCGCTTTCCCTTGTACATTCCGCAGAAGGTGCAGCCGTTGTGGCTACATCCAATGGTGGCCTGCACCAGAAAGCTCCGCCACTCGCCCGGCGGACGGTATACCGGCGGTTCATATTCGATCATTCTGATTCCTCCAATCTCCGGGAGCGACTTAGGCTCCATTTTTTGATTTCCCCGGTTTCCCTAGCATTCGCCCGGGGCCGGTGGGTATGATAGGGGCATGGTTTCCCTACAGGCCGCTTTTTCTGTGGCCGTTTCGCTGGATGACCCGCAGAAAGGTTTTTCCATAGAGCTGGTATTTGGCGGGGCTGACCCCGGGAATCTGCATCATGTCGTATTCGTTGGCCGGACGCTGGGCGGCCATCTCCTGGAGGGTTCGGTCTGAAAAAATCAGCTCCGGCGGCAGCTGGCCCCGGTCTGCGTAGTCCTTTCGGACGCTGCGGAGCATATCGTAAAGGGTTCGATCCTCCCTGGCCTCCGGCCGGAGGGCCTTGAGAATCCGCTCCCGGGCCATGCAGTTTCCGCAGTGGCCGCACCGGTTTGGGGAATCCTGGCCAAAATAGGAAAGAATGTAGTGCCGCAGGCACCCGGAGGTAAAGCAGTATTCCCGCATCCGCTCCAGCTTGTCCAGCTCCATATTGAGCCGCTGTTGGGCCGCCTCTCCCTCCTGGCTTGCCAGGGAGGAGCGAATCAGAAACTCCGCCGTGTGAACGTCCCCGGGGCCGTAAAGGAGCAGGCACTCCGCCGACGCCCCGTCCCGGCCCGCCCGGCCCGCCTCCTGGTAGTATGCCTCCAGATTCTTAGGCATATTATAGTGTACCACAAATCTTACATTCTGCTTGTCAATGCCCATGCCGAAGGCGTTGGTGGCCACCATGACCTGCACCCGGTCATAGAGGAACTGATTTTGGTTCTCCCGCCGCCGACCCTCCTCCATGCCGCCGTGATACCCGGCTGCGGAAATCCCCCGCTCCAGAAGCTGCTCCGTGACCCGCTCCACCTGCTTTCGGGTGGAGCAGTAGACAATGCCGCTTTCCTCCCGGTGCTGCCGGAGAAGCTCAAAAAGCGCCGCCATTTTCTCCTGGGGCCGCAGCACCCGGAGCATAAGGTTTTCCCGGTCAAAGCCCGTCACCTGAAGCTCCGGGCTCCGAAGCCGGAGCTTTTGGAGAATGTCCTCCTTAACCGCCGGGGTGGCGGTGGCCGTAAAGGCCGCCACCGGGGGACGGTGGGAAAGCCCCGCCACAAAGGGGGCGATGTCCAGATAGGAGGGGCGAAAGTCGTGGCCCCACTGGGACAGGCAGTGGGCCTCGTCCACCGCCACCAGGGAGATGTCCACCGAGCGGACAAACGACTGAAACTCCTCCGTGCCCAGCCGCTCCGGGGCCACATAGATGATTTGATACATTCCCCTTCTGGCGTTGTCCAGGGCCTTGAGATACTGGCGGTAGGTCAGGGAGCTGTTGAGATAGGCCCCGGCAATTCCCGCCGCCTTTAGGGCCCGCACCTGGTCCTGCATGAGAGAAATCAGAGGAGAAATCACCAGGGTAATGCCCGGCAGCAGCAGGGCCGGAATCTGATAGCACATGGACTTGCCTGCCCCGGTGGGCATGATTCCCAGCACGTCCCGGCCCTCCAGCAGCGCCCCGATGAGGGCCTCCTGGGCCGGGCGAAAGGAGGAATAGCCAAAATGCTCGTAGAGAAGCCGCCCCGCCTCCTGAAGCTCAGCCTTCGGCATGGCGGATTTCCCTGATATTTTTCTCCAGCTTGGCCCGGGCCCCCAGCACCTCATGGCCGCAGCCCAGGCACTTGAGCCGGAAATCCATCCCGGTGCGCAGCACCCGCCACTCCCTGGAGCCGCAGGGATGGGGCTTCTTCATCACAAGAATATCTCCCAGTCTTACATCCATTCTCTGTCACCTCTACGCATAAGTTTCCCCTTCTTCGGCAACAATAGGCCCGAAGGAGTGAAGCGAATATGTCCATTACCATCACCTGCCAGTTCCCCGATCCATATCAGGCCCAGCAGGCCGCCCAGCGGCTCCGCCGCCGGGGATATACGGTTTCCGGGCTTTCCGGGGGCTTCTCCCAGAGCCGAAATCTCTTGGTGGCCCATCCCCTTGGGGCCCCGGGGGGAAACACCTTTGGAAACAACCTGTTAGGGGGACTTCCCCCGCTGGCCGGCAACGGCGTGCCGGCCCCCGAAGGAAGGCCTCTGCTTTCCGTGCTCACCGACGACACCCAGACCGCCCACGCCCGAAGCCTGCTGGAGGCCCTGGGCGGGCACATCCTTTCGTGACCGGCGCAGGGGAATCGCCCCTGTTACATAAAAACAAGAAAAGTTCATCAAGGAGGAATCATTATGAACCGTACCTACTACCCTGAGGGAATGTTCCCCCAGGAGCTGCAAGCCGCCGCCATGACCCGGGAGCAGCTGAAAAAGGCCAGCCAGGAGGGCACCATCCTCCAGGGCATCGCCCGCTCCGCCACCCCGTCCCACGACCTTTTGGTGGACATAGGCGGCATTCAGGGTCTGATCCCCCGGGCGGAAACCGCCATAGGCATTGCCCAGGGCACCGTCCGGGACATTGCCATACTGAGCCGGGTGGGAAAGCCCGTATGCTTTCAAATCACCTCGGCCGAGGGCCTTTACGGCCAGCGGCCCACCCTGGTGCTCTCCCGGAAAGGGGCCCAGCAGGAGGCCCTGGAGCATCTGCTCCATCAGGTGCCCGACGGCACGGTGCTGCCCGCCGTTGTGACCCATTTAGACCGGTTTGGGGCCTTCTGCGACATTGGCTGCGGGAATGTGTCCCTGCTGTCCATTGAGCATATCTCCGTCTCCCGCATCGACCACAGCCGGGACCGGTTCACCGAGGGCCAGCATATCTTTGCGGCCCTTTTGTCCCGGGAGCCGTCCCTGGGCCGGTTAAGCCTGACCCATCGGGAGCTGCTGGGCACCTGGGCGGAAAACGCCGCCCGCTTCTC
Organism: Bacteroidaceae bacterium; assembly: GCA_963649625.1. Taxonomy (GTDB): domain Bacteria; phylum Bacillota; class Clostridia; order Oscillospirales; family Oscillospiraceae; genus HGM13006. The sequence continues at coordinate 11,605 of CAVJIP010000052.1, read as the reverse complement.
CGTGGGAGAGACGGTGGTGGGCATTGTCCGGGGCGTCAAGGACTATGGGGTGTTTATTGAGCTGTCCCCCAACCTGTCCGGCCTGGCGGAATACCGGGGCGACCTGGCCCCGGGAGACCGGGTCAGCGTGTACATCAAGGCCATTTTGCCGGAGCGGCAGAAGGTCAAGCTCATCGTCATCCGCACCCTTCCCCCGGCACCGTCTCCGCCTCCCATCCATTACTATCAGGAGCACGGCTCCGTCACCGGCTGGAGCTATACCGCTCCGGCCCTGGCCTGCTGCTAAAGGGTTTTAATACCCTCCCAGTAGGCTTTGGCCGCCTGCTCCATTTTGTTCTGGCCGTATTCGTAATATACCCTGTCCTTCAGCTCCTCCGGAAGATACTGCTGGGCCACATAGTGGTGGGGAAAGCTGTGGGGGTACTGATAGGTCAGGCCCCGGCCCAGGGCCTTGGCCCCGCCGTAGTGGGTGTCCCGGAGATGGGCGGGAATGTTTCCGCCCTTTCCCTGCCGCAGGTCTTTTATGGCCTGGTCTATGGCGCAGATGGCGGAGTTGGACTTGGGACAGGCGGCAAGAAAAATCACCGCCTCCGCCAGAGGAATCCGGGCCTCCGGCAGCCCCAGCTGCTGTGCCGCATCCACGCAGGACTTTACCACGGAAATGGCCGCCGGATGGGCCAGACCCACGTCCTCCGCCGCAATCACCAGCAGCCGGCGGCAGGCCGAGGCCAGATCGCCCCCCTCCAGAAGCCGGGCCAGATAGTGAATCCCTGCGTCCGGGTCAGAGCCCCGAACCGACTTTTGAAAGGCGGAGAGCACATCGTAGTGGCTGTCCCCGTCCCGGTCAAAGCGCACCGCCGACTTCTGGGTCACGGCCTGGGCCTCCTCCAGGGAGATGGGCAAAATCCCGTCCCGCTCCCGGCCCGCCGAGAACAGCAGCTCCACCCCGTTCATGGCCTTTCGGATGTCTCCTCCGCAGGCGGTGGCCACATATTCTAGGGCCCCCGGCTCCGGCCGGGCCTTGACCCCCTCCTGCTCCTCCATAAGGCGCACCCCCCGGCGCACCGCTTTCAGGGCCGCCTCCGGGGAGATGGGCCGAAACTCAAACACCGTGGAGCGGGACAAGATGGCGTTGTACACATAGAAGTAGGGATTTTCCGTGGTGGAGGCGATCAGGGTCACTCGTCCGTCCTCAATGGACTCCAGCAGGGACTGCTGCTGCTTTTTGGTAAAATACTGAATCTCGTCCAGATACAGCAGCACCCCGTTGGGGGCCAAAAGGGTGTCCGGCTGGGCCAGGATCTCCTTGACCTCTGCGGTGGTGGCGGTGGTGGCGTTGAGCCTACAGAGGGTACGGTTGGTTTTTGCGGCGATAATACTGGCCACGGTGGTTTTCCCTGTGCCGGAGGGCCCATAGAAGATCATATTGGGAATCCGCCCGGACTCCACCACCCGGCGCAGCAGCTTTCCCTCTCCCAGAATATGCTCCTGCCCTACCACATCCTCCAGGCTCCTGGGCCGAATTTGGTCTGCCAGCGGCTGATACATGGTCTTGCCTCCCTGCCGATGTTCTGTGGGTGTATTATATCACAATCCCCCGGGGGATGATATATTCTTTCCCGAAAAATTTCGGGTTTCCCCGGATCCGGGGGAAATTCTTTCCCTTGCAATTTTCGGGGATTCATGGGATAATAGTCTCAACAACAAAGAAAAGCAAAGGAGGAGCCTATTATGTCCTATCCCAAGCCTCTTTCGGAGAAAACCCTGGAGCGGCGCTACGCCCAAGCCGGTCTGTCTCCCCAGGTCCGGGCGTTTCTCCACAATCTGTTTGCCGCCTGCGCCAATCTATATGGCGCCATTGACCTGCGGGGGGTATGGTCCATTTATCAGGAGCTGCGGAACGACGCACCGAAAATCCATCGGAGCGACCTGATCGCCTTTTCGGCCATTGTCCGCCGGGAGGTGCAGCCCTATCAGGTCTATGAGGTTCAGGAGCTGTACCGGGAGGAGCCGCCTGGGGATATGGACCGCCACATTGTCTCCGGGGAGCTGCTGAATATCGGCTACGGCAAGCTCTATGACTTTTACAGTCTGGTAAATGGCCGCAGCAACTGCTCCCTCTGCGTTCCCAAGGATTTTCTTTCCTATGCCACCCCCACTGTGACGGCGGAGGACAAGGCCCTGGAGGACTTTCTCGGCAATCTGAAATCCACCGCCAAGGAGTGTACCCCGGCCTACGGCAAGGCCTATCCCAACGAAAACCGGGGAAAGCGATTAAGGGAGTTTTCCTTCCTCAGTCAGAGCGAACAGTTCCAGCTGGAGTACCATACAAAGCCCTCCATTCACACTGTCCTGGAGGAACGCTCTCACCAGGGAACCGTGGAAAGGCTCTTGTGGCAATTCAAGCGCGACGAGAAAATCGGTATGCTGTCCCCCACGGAAACCCTGCAAAACCTGACCTCGTACCTCTCTGAGGCCGGTGTCCGGCTGACCACGGGTCAGCTCAACCGGCTGTTGACCCTTACCACGGACTGGCACAATCAAAGCCGCCTGTGGTGCATCTGGGGCTGGACGCCGCTGGAGCTGGCAGCCGCCCGCCTCCCCGGAGGCATCCCCTCCATCTCCTTCGCCCCCGGCCTGGAAAAGTCCTTTGCCAAGGGAGATATCGACCGGGCGGAGCTGGAGAAGGACATACAGGAAATGGGATGGAAGGTGCTGCAATGAGCGGTGTATCTAAGCCTAAGGAATCCGACTGGCGGCTTTTTAAGGAGCGGGTGCCCTTCTACGGCTGCATCCAAAAAAACGCCTCCCAGGAGATGTATGAGCTGTCCCTGGAGATTCTGGAGCAGCTAAAAGCGGCATAACGAGAGTAAAAGGAACGTGGTGAAAGTCCGGAAAAGCACGGATTTTCACCGCTTTTTCTATGGGGATGATACCAGAGGAAAAGTAGAATGTCATCCCGTTTTTGCTGCAAAGTCCGCTCTTTCTCCCTCTTCCGCCCCTTCGGGGCACCTTCCCCCCAGGGGGAAGGTCTTGGTGCGGACTGTGTTTGTAAATTCTCCAAAACCTTCCCCTTTGGGGAAGGTGGCACGGCTCTGCCGTGACGGAAGAGGATTTGTCTCCGGGTGCCCCAGTCAGCGGCGGGAGAGGGAGAGACAAAAAAGGAACCCCCCGGCGGGGCCGGGGGGCGTATATTTCTATTTCTGGTTCGGGCCCGGGCGCACCTCCACCCCCAGGTTTTTCATCACCTGGTTCAGGCAGGTACGGAGGGTGGCGATTTGGGCCTGGGTCAGCCCCTTGGTCATATTGGCCTCGGCCTGCTCCCGCGCGCCCATGAGAAGCTCCCGAAGCTGGAGGCCCTTGTCCGTCAGGAGGATCCGCTTATTCCGGGTGTCCTGGGGGAGGCGTTCGCTGGTAATAAACCCCTTCAACTCCAGATTCCGCACCAGGGAGGACACGCTGGAGGCCTTGATGCCCAGGGTGTATTCCAGATCCCGCTGGTTCACGTCCTCCTTGCCCAGCTGACCAAACAGCCGGGTGAGCACCCGGGACTGGGGGTAGGTCACGTCATAGTCCGAGAAAAGTCTGTCGAAATACTGCCGGATTCCGTAGGAAATATTGGTAATCATGTAGCCCACATCAGGGTTTTGGGGAGAGGTGTTTCCCATAGGGCCGTGCTCCTTTCCTTGGCCGATGGCCGTTTTTTTTACCTTTTTATTTTAATACCGAACTATCTGTTTGTCAAGGAGGAAAATCCTTCTTTCCTTTTTTGGCCCCATTTCCGTCCACCCAGAACCAGGGCCGTCCGGGACAAAAGGCCATGGGCCATGTCAATTTCCCCAAAAACGGGGGAAAAAAGTGTCGGATATTTTCCATTCTGTCCGTTGCCAGAGGACAGCAGGCGTGGTAAGATATGCAGGACAAAAACAAATGAACTTCTCATGCGGACAGAACAGGAGGTTATTCCATGGAAAATACCCCTAAATATTACATCGTGGAGGCTTCGGCTCTGCCGGAGGTCTTTCTCAAGGTGGCGGAGGCCAAGCGGCTGCTGGACAGCGGCGAGGTGAGCACCGTGGGGGAGGCCACCAAAATCACCGGCATCAGCCGCAGCGCCTTTTACAAATACCGGGACGTGATGACCCCTTTTCAAAATCTCATGTCCGGGCGCATCATCACCTTTCAGCTGACCCTGAAGGACCGCACCGGCGTGCTGTCGGGGATCCTCTCCATTTTCGCCTATAACGGGGCGAATATTCTGACCATCAACCAAAATATTCCCACCAACGGCTGCGCCATTGTGACCATTTCTGCGGAATCCAGCGATTTGCGCTGCTCCGTGGAGGACCTGCTCAAGCGGATGAGCAATCTGGACGGGGTGCGGAAGGCCGAGATCGTGGCGGGATAAGGAGGATATTCATGGCAAAAATTGCAATTTTAGGCTTCGGCACCGTGGGCTCCGGGGTGGCGGAGGTGCTGGACAAAAACGCCGCCGCCATTGCCAAAAAGGCCGGGGAACCGGTGCAGGTGAAATACATTCTGGGGCGGCATCCCTACCCGGACAGCCCCTATGGACCTCTGGTGGTGGAGGACTTTTCCCTGATTGAAAAGGACCCGGAGGTGACGGTGGTGGCCGAGTGCATCGGGGGCTGTCAGGCGGCCCTGGACTACACCCTCCGGGCCCTGGCGGCGGGAAAAAGCGTGGTCACATCCAACAAGGAGCTGGTGGCGGAGCAGGGGCCAAGGCTCTTAAAGCTGGCCCAGGAGAAGGGGGTACGCTACTTCTTCGAGGCCTCGGTGGGGGGCGGCATTCCGGTGCTGCGGCCTATGGCCTCCTGTATGACCGCCAATGAGATTACCCAGCTCTACGGCATTCTCAATGGCACCACCAACTACATTTTGTCTAAAATGATAAGGGAGGGACTGTCCTTCCAAAAGGCCCTGGAGCAGGCCCAGGAGAAGGGCTATGCCGAGGCCGACCCCACCGCCGATGTGGAGGGCCAGGACGCCTGCAGAAAGCTGTGCATCCTCTCGGCCCTGGCCTTTGGCCGGCAGATCGACCCCCGGCAGGTGCCCACCCAGGGCATCACCGCCATCACCGGCAAGGACGTGGCCCTGGCCCAGGCGGGAGGCCGGAAAATCAAGCTCTTAGGCCGGGCCCTTCGCCTGGAGGACGGACGGGTGGCGGCCTATGTGGCCCCCCATCTGGTGGCCCGGGAGCTGCCCCTGGCCAATGTGGAGGACGTGTTTAACGGCATTGTGGTCTGCGGCGACCAGGTGGGAGAGGTCATGTTCTACGGCCAGGGGGCGGGAAAGCTGCCCACGGCCTCGGCGGTGGCGGCGGACGTGATCGACTGTATCCGGGGCGCATCCCAGATGACCTGGGAGGAGGCCGACCCGGAGCAGAGGGCCGACCCGGAGGAGCTGGTGATGGCCTGGTATCTGCGCACCGAGGAGCCGGTACACCGGATCACCCACGCCCTGGGAGACTGCGCCTTTTTGGCCAGCCCCAACGCCCCCAACGAGTTTGGGGTCATCACCGCCCCCATGTCCAAGAAAACCCTCAAGGCCAAGACCCAGGGCCTGGATGTTTTCCTGTGCCTGCCGGTTCTGGCATAAAAAGGAGGAAAACCCATGGCATTGATCGTACAGAAGTTCGGCGGCAGCTCCGTGGCCAACGCCGAGCGAATCCTGCACGTTGCGGAAATTATTACCAACACCTACAAAAAGGGAAACGATGTGGTGGTGGTGCTGTCGGCCCAGGGAGACACCACCGACGATCTGCTGGCCAAGGCCTACGCCATCAATCCCTACGCCTCGGCCCGGGAAATGGACGTGCTGCTGACCACGGGAGAGCAGCAGTCCATCGCCCTGATGGCCATGGCCATTGAACGGCTGGATTTCCCGGTGGTGTCTCTCACCGGCTGGCAGGTGGGGCTGGAGACCTCCTCCTCCTACGGGGCCGCCCGCATCAAGCGGGTGATGGGCGCCAGGATCCGGGAGGAGCTGGACCGGAAGCGAATCGTCCTGGTGGCGGGCTTTCAGGGGGTGAACAAATTCGGCGACCAGACCACCCTGGGCCGGGGCGGCTCGGACACCACGGCGGTGGCCCTGGCGGTGGCCCTGAAGGCCAGCCTGTGCCAGATCTACACGGACGTGGACGGGGTGTACACCGCCGACCCCAGAAAAGTGAAAACCGCCCGAAAGCTGGAGGAGATCACCTTTAACGAAATGCTGGAGCTGGCCTCGCTGGGGGCCCAGGTGCTTCACAACCGGTCTGTGGAAATGGCAAAGCGGTACAACATGAATCTGGAGGTGCTCTCCAGCTTTACGGGAGCGCCGGGAACCATTGTCAAGGAGGCAGTGAAAAAAGTGGAAAAAACCTACATCAGCGGCGTGGCCTCGGACAAGGACATCGCCAGAATCGCCATGGTGGGCCTGAGCGACACCCCCGGCACCGCCTACAAGGTCTTTAACCTGCTGGCCAAGGAGAAAATCAACGTGGACATTATCATCCAGTCCATTGGCCGCAGCGATTCCAAGGACATCACCTTTACCGTCCACAAGCAGGCGGCAGACCGGGCCTATCGCATCCTCGCCGACCACAAGGAGGAGCTGGGCTATGACCATGTGGACATCAACCAGGACGTGGCCAAGGTGTCCGTGGTGGGGGGCGGCATGGTGGACAATCCCGGCGTGGCGGCCACCATGTTTGAGGCCCTGTATGAGGAGCATATCAATATTCGGATGATTTCCACCAGTGAGATCAAGCTGTCGGTGCTCATCAGCAAGGACGACGCAGACCGGGCGGTGGCGGTGATACACGATAAGTTTTTCCACTGATTTCTCCCTCTTTCGCCCCCCTTTGGGGGGCCTTTGGAATCCCTCCCTAAATTTGATTCCCCTTACTCCTATGGCTTTCACGCCAAGAAGCCCCTACCCGTGGCTGATAAAAACCCTCCAGGTTTTTATCAGCCTCGCTGTCCTGCGCCGGTCTTTCATGTCCATATCTTGCAGTTTTTCCCAGCTGGCGAAGCCAAGCCCTCCAGCTGGGGAACCATGGCTGCGGAGAAGTCTGGCGAGGACGATGGGTCGGGGCGCGACCCAGTCGGCCAGGGGCAGGGACTGCTTTTGCCCAAGAAATAGAAGTAGGCAGAATCAAGTCCGGCGGGGGTTCCCAAAGGGGAACGCCCCTTTGGTGATTCTTTCCCCTATTTCTGTTCCCACAGAAATAGGGCCTCCGGAGGGGAAAAGAAATTATTCCTGCTGCTGTTCCAAAAGCGCAATGGCTCGGCGGAGGGCCGCCGGGATGGGCACGCCCATGGCTCCTGCATTCTCCACAATGGACAAAAGCTCGTTGACCAAAAAGCCAACGCACGCCGCATCCCGGAGAAAGTCCGAGCCCAGAAGCAGATCCAGCCGGGCGGCAATCAGCACCACCAGCAGCTCCATGCCCTTTTTGCACAGGCCCCGAAAGCCTACGGCGGAGCTGAGGGTGCCGGTTTTGGTTTTGTCGGAGCGGTGGAAAATGCCCGCCAGGACAAGGCCCGAGAGATAGTCGATGGTCATAAAGAGAAACAGGGTGGTTATGGCCCCGTCCCAGCCGCCGAAGGCGGTGGTAATCAGGGCGGTGAGGGCGCCGAAGGCGGCGCAGAGGGGGTGTTTCATGGGGGATCCTCCTTTCTTTTTTTTGTACGCTTGCGGCGTTCTTCCTCTTCCGTCACGGCTAAAGCCGCGCCACCTTCCCCAAAGGGGAAGGTTTTGGGTGCGGCGGATGAGGGAGAACAAATCACTCCCCGATGGCGTAAATGGAATAACTCCAGGTGCCGCTGGTGGAGGCGGCGCTTTGGAGGTAAAAATACACCCTGGCGGGGCCGGTGTTGCCGCTGAGGGCGGGGGTGACAATAGAATCGTTACAGCAGGAGACGGTGACGGTGGGCCGGGCGGAGAAGGAAAAGGGAAAGCTCTCCACAATGTAAGAGGAAATATAGCCCCTGTCCTGCCAGCTTTGGGTGATGTCCCGCTGGGCACTGGACTGGCCCCAGCATTCCTTAATGCCGCTGGCCCATTTTCGATACCGCCAGATGCCGCTGGTGCCCTGGTCGGTGACAAAATCTCCCATGGACTGACTGCCGATGTTCAGGCCGGTGGCGGTAAGGGGGCCGGAAACGGAGACGCCTTTTTCTCCGCTGGCTCCTGTGCCGGAGCCGGGACAGAGCAAAATGGCGCAGCCCGAGGCGAGCACCAAGTCCTGGGGAGAGGTCAGGGCGGCACTGTAGCCCTGGTGGGAGCTGCCGTAGGCCAGAAGCTCCAGCATGGCCGCCCCCTCCGCCGGGTAGAGGGAAAGGGTGGGACAGGCCCCGGAATCCGTGTCGGTACTGCGAAGGGTGAGGGTTTTTCCATAGATTTCCGGGGAGTAGAGCCGCTTGCCGTCTAAAAAGGTGCCTCCGGTGTAGGTTCCGCCGGCAATGGCCAGGGCGGTGTTCTGGGCGGAATCGGCGGCAGATTGGGCGGTATTGGCGGTGTTCTGGGCGGAATCGGCGGCAGATTGGGCGGAAGCTGCGGCAGCTTTGGCACCGGCGGCCAGGTCGTCCGTGTCCTGGAGGCGTTTTTTCACCTGGTCTACCGTCACCACCAAGTCCCCGTAGAGGCTGCCCCGGCTCCGCTCCACCAGGGAGGCGGACAGGGTGGGCCGAAGGGTGCCGGTGACGTTGGTAATGGAAATCTCGTTTTTCTCCGGGTGGTGGGGGCTGAGGCGCAGCTGGGTGATTTGGGCCTCCATGGTCTGGCCCAGGCTGGGGTCTACCAGGCGAATCACATCATACAGCCCCAGCTCCAGCCCCGGCCAGGCGGCCCCGTCCACCCGCTTCAGGTCGCAGACCCACAGGCTCCAGCTCCGCTCCGGCTGGGACAGGGACTTGACCTTCTCCCGGGCGGCGGCCAGAAGATGCTCCGGCACCCTGTAGCGGTCATCCCGCCAAAAGCCCGCCAGCACCTCCCCACAGCTGTCAAAGCAGTCTACATAGGGCTTTCCGTCGTTAATGTCCGCAAAGTCCACCCCGCCGGCCCCCTGGGCGTAGAGCCGAGTGACCATGTCCCCGGCGGCACTTTTGTACTCCGGGGCCGCCCGGAGGTTGGCGGCTTCTGCCAGAAAGGCGGTGCCCGGGGTCTTTTGGCCGGGAAAGTGGAGGTGGGCGATTTTCCTTTTGTTGTCAAACTCCAGGGCGCAGCCGTAGACCTCCATACAGTGGAGGGCCACGTCCAAAGGGGTGGGGCCCTCCAGGGTCAGGTAGGCCTGCAGGTGGTTTTCCTCCTCTAGGGTCAGGCTCCAGCCGGAGGGGAGCACCTGGGCGATGGTCTGGGCGGCGGTGGCGGTTTTGCTGCCGTTGGTGTAGCCCGGGTAGACCAGGGCCGTCCAGTCGGTCAGGTCCTTTTTCAAAACAAAGTCCGCCTGGGTCTGGCCTCCGTCCACCCCGGACACCAGAAACATTTGGCCGGTGGTGGTCTCCAAGACCCGGGTGCGCTCCCGGAGAAGGGGCACCGCCGGGTCCCGGCGGGACAGGGAGAAGGTGACGGTGTCCCGGCCATCGTAGGCCCGGGTCAGGACGTAGTCGTCCTGGGAGATGGGCTGGTGGGCGTTTTCTAAAATCAGTTCAAGCATAGGGGCCTCCTTTTTTTATTTTTTTGCGCCCTCTTTCGCCCTATCTCCCTCTTCCGTCACGGCTAAAGCCGTGCCACCTTCCCCAAAGGGGAAGGTGGATTGCCCGGAGGGCAAGAGGTCAGAGGAAAAGGCCGTGACGGAAGAGGAAAAGGGCAAGAGGTCAGAGGATTACAGATAGGTCGGGCGAAAGGAAATCTCCACCCCTCGGGTGACGCCCACGGTATTGATATAGATGGAAATGGGATTCTGGCCGGGGGTGAGGTAAGGAAAATCCTCCCAGGTCATCTGGGCGGTGACATTTTGGCCTCCCAGAAGGAAAATCTTGTTGACCCCGTCCAGAACCAAATCCTGGGAGCCGGTGAAGGTGGTGTTCAGATACCAGCTGTTGTCCCCCAGGGTCACGGACACCTGTTTGGCACCGCCCAGAAGGGCCTTGGGAAAGGTGATTTTACAGTCCGTCCGGGGGAAGGTGCTGGGGCAGGTAATGGCGGAGCCCAGGTCCGTTTGGGCGGAAATCACGATTTCGGGCCGCTGGCGAAAGCCCCGGAAGGTCACGTCCACGGTGAAATAGCCGTCGGAGAGAAAGACCGGCTTGCCAAAATCCGTGGCGCAGACCGCATACTCGTAGCCGTCAGCCAAGTCCAGAATCACCTTGCCGGAGGCGGCCTGTACAAACCGGGTCCATTTGCCGACCGTGTCCCCCCGGCTGCTGCCCCAGAACTCCAGAGGCAGGGTGATCTCCAGGGGGCCGAAGGTCTGGTCCAGCAGCAGGAGGGTGCTTCGGGATCTGCCCTGGAAGGTGGAGGTGCTTAGCTCCGGGGTGCCCATGGTGTAGGCGGTCTGGAGCTTGGCGGAGAACTCGGACAGGTCGTGACCGGCAATGGTGACGCCGGAGGTTCCATTGGGATACAAAAAACTCATAGACTGCCCTCCCAGCGGAGCTGTGCTCCGGTATATTTGGCGGTGGCCCGGGCCAGCTCCCGTCCGTCTAAGTACAGGGGGGTTTCCACCCGAAGCTCCACCGGGGCGGCAGAGGAAAAGGCCGGGGCGGAAGGAGTTCCCCCGGACACCGGGGAGGAAAGGGCGGGCAGGCTGGGACGGATGTCCCGGCGGGCGGTGGTGAGCAGGGTCATGGACTGGCGGCGAATGGCCCCCTGGACGGTGGGTGTGCCTGCCTCCACCCCCTGGGCGATGCCTGCGGAGATTTGATAGCCCACCTGATCCCGGAACACCCGGGAGGGAGAGCGTACCCCCAGGGCCCGCTTGGCGGCGGACAGGGCGGTTTGGGCGGCAGACAGGGCGGCGGAGGTGATAAGGCCGCTGCCTCCCTGTACCCCGGCGGCAATGCCCGAGGAAATCTGATAGCCCAGGGAATACCAGCCCCCGGTAAAGGCAGACCGGACATAGGCGGAAAGGGCGGCGGCGGCGGATTGCACCCCTCCGGCACCGGACAAAAGGCCCTGGGCCATCCGGGCGGCGGCGGACTGTCCCGCCCCGGAATAGTCCCCGGCGGACAGGCCGGAGAGCAGGGAGGCGGACAGCCTGCGTCCGGCGGCGTAGGCGTCGGCGGTGCGGAGGCCCGAGAGAAATCCGGCCCCGGCGGAGGCCCCGGCGGCGGTGAGCCGGGGCAAAAGGGCCTGGGCGGCGGCCCCGGTTCCCTGAAACAGGGTCAGAAGCTGGCTGCTCCAGCTCTGGGCGGAGGCCAGAGCGCCATGAAAGGCCAGGGCGGTTTTCTCCAGGGCGGCGGTCAGGGGGGTCAGGGCCTGGGCGGCGGTTTGGGCGGCGGTTTGCCGCAGGGCGGCCAGCTTGGCCTGGAAGGGGGCGTCCTCCAGGTCAAGGGAGATGACAATGGAGCCATCCAAGGAAATCAACTCCTTTTTTTGTTTTTTCCTCTTTCGGCACGGCTAACGCCGTGCCACCTTCCCCAAAGGGGCAGGTTTGGGG
>CAVJIP010000051.1:0-16383 GCA_963649625.1 Bacteroidaceae bacterium | reverse complement strand
CGCATGGCCAGCATCTCCTCCGCCTTAAACAGGTGGAGAAGATAGCTGCGGGTATACCGGCGGCAAACCGGGCAATGGCACTCCGGGTCGATTGGCCCTCCGTCATAGATGTACTTGGCGTTTTTCATGTTGATGGCCCCCTGCCAGGTAAACAGCCGACCATGCCGGGCGTTTCGGGCGGGCATCACACAGTCAAAAAAGTCGATACCCCGGGCCACGCCTTCAATAATATTGCTGGGAGTTCCGACCCCCATAAGATACCTGGGCTTGTCCGCCGGCGTATGAGGGGCCAGGGTGTCCAGAATATGATACATGGTTTCGGTGGGCTCCCCCACCGCCAGACCGCCGATGGCAATGCCCCCCAAGGGTAAATCCTTCATCTGCTCCATGTGCCAGATACGCAGGTCGTCATAGGTCCCCCCTTGGTTGATGCCAAAGAGCACCTGACCGGGATTTACCGTATCCGGCAGCTGATTGAGCCGTTCCAGCTCCCGGATGCATCGAAGAAGCCACCGCTGGGTCCGCTCCACCGACTGCTGCACATAGGGCCGGGGCGCAGGGTTTTCCACGCACTCGTCAAAGGCCATGGCAATATCCGAGCCCAGGTTGGACTGAATCTGCATACTCTCCTCCGGCCCCATAAAGATTTTATGACCATCCAGGTGGGAGGCAAAGGTCACGCCCTCCTCCTTGATTTTTCGGAGCCCCGCCAGAGAAAACACCTGAAACCCCCCGGAGTCCGTGAGAATCGGGCCATTCCAGGTCATGAATTTATGGAGGCCGCCCATGGCCTTTACCACCGTGTCCCCGGGGCGCAAATGGAGATGATAGGTGTTGCTCAGCTCCACCTGTGTGCCGATTTGCTCCAGATCTGCCGCACTAAGGGCCCCTTTAATGGCCCCCTGGGTGCCCACGTTCATAAATACAGGGGTCTGTACCGTGCCGTGAGGGCAGGTAAACTCCCCTCTCCGTGCCAGGCCCTGGGTCTTTAATACTCGAAACATAGCACGCTCCTGTCTTAAAGAATCATCATGGCATCGCCAAAGCTGAAAAAGCGATATTTCATGGAAACCGCCCTGCGGTAGGCATTGAGAATGTGCTCCCGGCCCGCAAAGGCGGACACCAGCATCACCAGGGTGCTCTCCGGCAGGTGGAAATTCGTCACCAGGCCGTCCATAGCCTTGAACCGATAGCCGGGATAGATAAAGATGTCCGTCCAGCGGCTGGCCTCCTGAAACTGCCCGTTTTCATCCGCCAGGGACTCCAGCGTTCGGCAGGAGGTAGTTCCCACGCAGATAATGCGCTTACCCGCCTCGTGAGTGCGATTGAGCAGATCGGCTGTCTCCTGGGACATCATGCACAGTTCACTGTGCATATGGTGCTCCGTGACCTCCTCGGCGGACACTGGACGGAAGGTTCCCAGTCCAACGTGCAGGGTCACATAGGCCAGATTGACACCCATGGCCTGAATTTTTCCCAGCAGCTCCTTGGTGAAATGAAGCCCCGCCGTGGGAGCCGCCGCAGAGCCAAGGCTTCGGGAATACACGGTTTGATACCGCTCTCCGTCCACCAACTCCTCCTTAATATAGGGGGGCAGGGGCATTTTGCCCAGGTGCTCCAACAGCTCCAGGAAAATCCCCTCGTAGTGGAACTCCACCCGCTTTTTCCCCTCCTGAAGATCCTCCAGAATGGTAGCGGTAAGCTCGCCCTCTCCAAAGGAGACCTCTCCCCCGGGCTTTAGCTTCCGCCCGGGACGAGCCAGGCATTCCCACTGGCCACCGCCCAGATCCTTTAGGAGCAGTAGCTCCACCGCACCGCCAGTGGGCACCCTGTGGCCGATCAGTCTGGCGGGAAGTACCCGGCTGTCGTTAAGCACCAGAGTGTCGCCGGGATTCAAATGCTTGGTAATATCGTAAAAATGCTCATGGGACATCTCCCCGGTGGCCCTGTCCAGTACCAAAAGCCTGGAACCGTCCCGACGCTCCAAGGGGGTCTGGGCAATCAGCTCCTGGGGAAGCTCATAGTAAAAGTCATGTGTTTTCACAGAATGCTCCTCTTTAGATCACCGAAATATCCGGTCACAGGGCCGGACACCATTATCATAGTACAATCCGCCCTGGAACGCAACTGTTTTCTGAAAATCCTCCGAAAGCTCCGAAAACATACAATGATCCATTTTATTTCCCACAATGTTTCATTGTAGCTTGCAAGAGACATACCTTTGTGGTATCCTTAGAAAGAGGTGAGCTTCATGGCAAAGAAAAACAGCGACGCAAAAATTCGTGCCAACAATAAATATACCGCCGCCCACTATGACCGCATCAACATGGCTCTGCCCAAAGGCAGCCGCCGGCTGATCGCCTACTGTGCCCAGGCCCAGGGGGAATCCGTAAACCGCTATGTGTGCCGGGTGGTACTCGAGGCGGTCAAGCGGGATCTATCGGCGGAAAAGGACAATTCCAGGGAGTTTTTTGACCTGTTCTGACCCTCTCCCCCGCCCTGTGGTGGCACTGCATTTTTCCTTGACACTCCTAACTTTTTTGTGCTAGTATATAAAAAATTCCAGGCAGCAAAACGTGCCGCATCCGACCTGAACGCAACGGCGGCAGGCTGTAACCTTTCTTGACCATTCGGCTATACTGAAAAAGGAGCGATTTGCAATGAAAAAATTCAAAGTAGGAATTGTAGGGGCCACCGGCATGGTGGGACAGCGGTTTATCACCCTGATGGACGGCCACCCCTGGTTTGAGCCTGTGGTACTGGCAGCCTCGGCCCGTTCCGCCGGGAAGCCCTACGCCCAGGCCGTAGGGGAAAAATGGTGCATGGAGCAGGAGATTCCCGGCTGGGCAAAGGACTTGGTGGTGATGGACGCAGATGGGGACGCAGCGAAAATCGCCGATCTGGTGGATTTTGTGTTCTGTGCGGTAGACATGAAAAAGGACGAAATTCAGGCTTTGGAGTACCGCTACGCTCAGCTGGAATGCCCGGTTGTCTCCAACAACAGTGCCCACCGGGGCACGCCGGACGTTCCCATGGTTATCCCGGAGATCAACCCGCAGCACCTGGCCGTGATTGCCCATCAGAAAAAGCGCCTGGGCACCCGGCGGGGCTTTATCGCCGTCAAGTCCAACTGCAGCCTTCAAAGCTACGTCCCTGCTCTTTCCATTCTAAAGGAGCGGTTTTCCCTCAGCCGAGTGCTGGTGTGTACCTATCAGGCCATTTCCGGCGCCGGAAAGACCTTCAAAACCTGGCCGGAAATGGTGGATAACGTGATTCCCTACATCGGCGGCGAGGAGGAAAAGTCCGAGCAGGAGCCCATGAAGATTTGGGGCCATGTGGAAAATGGCGTGATCGTCAACGCTGTCGCTCCCTCCGTAACGGCCCAGTGCCTCCGGGTTCCCGTGTCCAACGGCCACATGGCCGCAGTGTTCGCATCCTTTGACCGGTCGGTGGATCTGGACGAAATCAAGGCCATGTGGTGGGGCTTCAAGGGCCGTCCCCAGGAGCTGGAGCTTCCTCACGCTCCCCGGCAGTTTATCCACTACTTTGAGGAGAACGATATGCCCCAGACCCGGCTCCATCGGGATTTGGAGGGGGGCATGGCCATCTCCGTGGGGCGGCTTCGTCCCGACACCCAATACGACCTGAAATTCGTATGCCTGTCCCACAACACCCTGCGGGGTGCTGCCGGCGGTGCAGTGCTGCTGGCGGAGCTGCTGTGTGCGGAGGGGTATATTGAAGTCAAGTAATTTGGGGCAATCCTGCGCATTGGTGAATAGGCTTTTCGGATTCTGCGGAATTGCCCGGAGAGTGAGAGGTGCATCCCATGAAAATACCCCTGTTTACCGGCTCCAGCGTGGCCATTGTCACGCCTATGTATCCCGACAAAAGCATTCACCTGGAAAAGCTGGGTGAGCTGATTGACCTGCAGCTAGCCGCCGGAACCGCCGCTATCACCGTCTGCGGCACCACCGGCGAATCTGCCGCCCTGACAGACCTGGAAAAGCTGGAAATCATCCGTTTTGCCGTAGACCATGTCGCCGGACGGGTTCCCGTCATTGCAGGCACCGGCAGCAACGACACCTCCCACGCTCTGGAACTGAGCCGGGAAGCCCAGGCCCAGGGTGCCGATGGCCTGCTGCTGGTGACACCTTACTACAACAAGGCCAGCCCCAAGGGGCTGATGCGGCACTACACCACCGTGGCCGATGGGGTAAATATCCCCTGTATTCTCTATAACGTACCCTCCCGAACCGGGGTTTCCCTGACTGTACCCATATACCGGGAGCTGAGCCGCCACCCCCGCATCAACGGGGTCAAGGAGGCCTCCGGCAGCACCGAGCTGGTAATCCGAACCCTGGCCGCCTGCGGCGGGGATCTGAACATTTGGAGCGGAAACGACAGCCAGATCGTGCCGCTGATGGCCCTGGGGGCCAAGGGCGTAATCTCCGTGCTGGCAAATCTTCTCCCGGCCCAGACGGCGCAGATGGCACAGTTCTGTCTGGCAGGAGACTTTGCCCAGGCGGCCAAAATGCAGGTATACTATGAGGGCCTGATCGCTGCCCTGTTCCGTGAGATAAATCCCATCCCGGTCAAGACAGCACTAAGCCTTATGGGGCTGGAGGTCGGGCCGCTGCGGATGCCCCTGTGCGAGATGGAACCGGAGCAGGAAGGCCTGCTTCGCCATGCTATGGAGAATGTCGGTCTTTCCCTTCCGTCAGTAGCCCTCTGATGCGCCTGGAAGCCGTTGCGCTGCGAAAGTATTTTTCCCTTATCCCCGGAGAAAAAGTCCGGCAGGACGGCACCTACGCCCTGATAGTGCGTTTTCCAGATTTTTATAGAAATCACCCCCGGTATGGAGCCTTGTCCGTACCGGGGGCAATCTGTTTTTTCTTTAGGAGGGATGGTCGCTAAGGGCCGTGGCGATATTGATGGCGTGGTCGGAGCAGCGCTCCAAATCCGTGGCCATATCCGTAAAAATCACCCCGGCCATGGGGTTGCAGGCTGCCGTCATCAGCCGCTCCACATGGTTTTGAATAATCGTCTCCTGGGTGTCATCCACCAACTCCTCCAGATCCTCCGCCTGCTGAAGCCGTGAGAAATCCTCCTGGGAGAAGATTTCCAGGCATAGCTGTACAGACTCCAGGGACAAATCCGCAAGCTGCCGCAGCTCATCCAAGGCCGCCTGGGACATCTCCACCTTCTGGCTTCGGAGCTGGGCCTCATATTCCACAATGTTCTCCGCATGGTCGCTGAGCCGCTCAATGTCCGCCACCACTAAGGTCATGTGATAGACCCGGTCTAAATCCTTGGGAGACATATCCAGAGTGCGAAGCTCCACCAGCTTGGAGATAATGGCCCGATCCAGATGATTTACCGTGTCCTCGTTTTCCTCCACGGCAGCGGCCTTTTCATCATCCAGCTCAAAGAAGCAGGACACCGCCAGCCGCAGGTTATCCAGGGCAATCTGGCCCATTCGACTGATTTCCCGCCGGGCCTGGCTCACCGCCACGGCTGGGGGGATGGCTCCGGTCTGGGTCATGTAAATGAGTTTCCGCTCCTCAAACTGCCGGGACTCGTCGGCCCGAAGGGGCAGCACCAGCTCGGAAAGCCGAACGATCTGCTTGGTAAAGGGGAGCATAAAAATCACTGCGGTAATGGCGAAGATGGTGTGGGTATTGGCGATCTGCCGGCTGATATTTCCGGGAGACAGGCTCTGGATGGCAGTCAGAATCTGTGGGAACAGGGTAATGAGCACCAGCAGCAGAGCGGCCCGGAACAGGTTAAACAGCAGATTCAGCAGGGCACAGCGTTTGCCGTTTCGGTTTGCCGTCAGGGACGCCAAAAGATTCGGCGTTACAGAGCCGATAGCTGCGCCGATTACCAGATACACTGTGGTTTGGTAGGTGATGATTCCCTGGGCGGCAAAGGCCTGGAAAATGACCGTGGAGGAGGAGGAGCTTTGCAGCAGTGCGGTAAACAGCACGCCGAACACCACCATCACAGCCGGATTGGACATTCCAGACACAAAGGCCACAAACTCCTCCGTCTCCGCCAAAGGAGCAATGGCCGACTTCATCAGGGAAATCCCCAAAAACAGCATTCCGAAGCCCATAATAACGGCCCCAATATGCTTTATCAGGTTTTTCTTCATAAACAGGTACATCACCGCCCCCACAAACAGGATCAGCGGCGCATAGCTGCTCAGGTTAAAGGCGGTGATCTGGGCGGTAATGGTGGTGCCAATGTTGGCCCCCATAATCACGCCCACGGCTTGACTCAGGGACATTAGGCCGGAGTTGACAAAGCCGATTACCATTACGTCTGTGGCGGAGGAGCTTTGAATCAGCATGGTGATGGCAACGCCCACCACAACGCTGACCATCTTATTTTTCGTGGCATATTCCAGAATGATTCGGAGATTTTCACCACAGGCATTCTTCAAGCCCGCAGACATCATGGTCATGCCGTACAGGAACAGACCCACGCCTCCAAACAGAATGAACACCTCATACATCGTCATTATGCTTCCACTTCCTCAGTTCTCATCCAAAATCACACATCCAGGGCAAATCCCCAACGGTGCGGCGTTGTCCCAGGTTTTTCCTCAGGAAAGCTCCTCCAAACGGTAGCCCACATTGCGCACCGTATGGATCATGGCACCCCAGGGCCCCAGCTTTTGCCGCAGGGTCTTGATGTGCATATCCAGAGTTCGGCTGGAGCCGCCGTAATCATAGCCCCAGATCCGCTCCATGATGATCTCCCGGCTGAGAACCCGCCCGGCATTGACCATCAGCAGATCCAACAGTTCAAACTCCTTATAGGTCAGCTCACAGGGCTTCCCATCCGCCAGAACGCTGCGCCCGGTTTCGTTGAGGGTCAAGGCCCCATAGCGAAGCACCTTGTCCGCAGGCTCCAGATTCCGGGTGCGCGCCCGAACCCGGCTCACCAGCTCCATCACCCCGAAGGGCTTGGCGATATAGTCGTCCGCCCCCATGTCCAGGCCCCGAACCGTATCCAGCTCCGTGGACTTGGCCGTCACCAAAACCACCGGCAGGGACGCCGTATCCGCCTGGCCTCGAAGCCTTCTCAGCAGCTCCAGCCCACTGGCCCCCGGCAGCATTACGTCCAGCAGCACCAGTGCCGGCTTCTCCCGCTGGAGTGCCCGAAAAAAGCTCTCCCCTTCGGAAAAGCACTGGGTTTCAAAGCCGCTGGCCTGGAGTGCATAGCTCTCCAGCTCCTGAATCTCCGGGTCATCTTCCACAATGAATATTTTCATGTATATCCCCTCCTTTATATCATAGCAGAAAACCTCGAAAATCGGAAGGGAAAATGTAAAGTTTGTGCAATGTTTTTTTCTCGCAAAAAGAGCGGCCGAGACATACTCAGCCGCTTTTCAAATTGCGCTTAGGTGTTGTGGTCGATCATCCAGAAGAACCGATGGCTCCCTATGGTAATGACGTACTGTTGCTCCTCGTGCCAGTCGGAGGGGGTGATGGCCGGATTGTACCAAAGGTCAACCTTCTCCTGAGTGACACGTTCCCCATTGTCAAAGACCCGGGAAACGGAGCTTCGCACCTGGTCGGTGACGTTGTCATAGCTGGTAATCATGACCTTGTAGTTTTCTATGTACTCGTCAATGGTGTATTGGTAGCGGAGCATTCCCTCCAGAATGCACTGGGCCACCATCATCTGGCCCTTCTCCCCTTCACCGCCTGCCTCGCACATAACAATCCGCTCGATCATGGCCCGCTCGTCATCCTGTAACTTATAGCCGCTGTCCCGATGCTCCTGGGCCGGGACGGTGTCCGTATCAGAAATGCTGTCCGTTGTCTCCAGGCTCTCCGGCTTTGCCGCCGTTGGCTCCGCCATGCCGCTGTCAGACCAGGGGCCCGTGGTATAGGTCACCGCCGTGGCCTCTTCGCCGCCGGAGGAATCTGACGCAGCCTTGGAATCCATCCCAAACACACAGAACACCATCACGGCAAGGCACACCACAAAAGCAGGACATATAATTCTTAGTTTGTGGATCATACTAGAAACCTCGCTCGTTATTTTCGAAAAAAGCTCACGCAAATCTTTGCGTCTGCTGAAATCATACACGTTCTTTGCGTGAATGTCAATTACAAATTTGTAACTGTTTTTTGCGCAAAAACCTAGAAATTGTGCCGTTCCCGCAGGTTTTTACCATATCTAGTCGAGATTATAGCAATACTGCACAGCTTTTTCACACTATTTTTGTGTAATTTAGTGCTACCGCCCTGTTGCTTTTTTGGAAATCGTTGCATAATGGTTGCAATTTCGACATATTTTTGCGCATCGTAACATTGTTATATTGTACTTTTATGCGCACTTTTCGACGGTTTACGCAAGTTTACATAAAGACCGTCATTTCCGCAAAGTGTTACAGTCTTGTAACCGTATATTCTCCCGCCGCAGCGGCAAAGTATGCCCTCCCCCATCTGGGTGATGAGGGCAGTAAAATCACCGGGAGGCAGCCGCCCTTCCCGGTGATTTTACCATACTATGTTATTTGTATGCCCTCCCCTGCCGCTGGTCGGTTAGAGGGCACTGCCTTCCGTCTCCCGGATGGGCCTAAGCTCAATCCTTCGTCCGCCCAGGCTTTCGTAGACCCGGTGGGAAATAGACAGCACCGTCCGCCCCTGAGACGCCCGGCGAAGGGCCTCCATCACTCGGGCCTCCGTCTCCGCATCCAGATTTGCCGTGATCTCATCCAGCAGCAGCACCCCAGGATTTGCCGCAGCGGCTCGGGCAATGGACAACAGCTGCCACTCCCCCTGAGAGAACATTCCCTCCGTACAGGGCGTGTGATAGCCCAACGGGAGGGAGAGGATTACCCTGTCCAGCCCCGCCAGCCGGGCCGCCTCCTCCGCCATGGCCGGGGTGATTCTCGGGTCGCCCAGGGTGATCTGATCCATCACCGTTCCGGGAACCCGGGAGAAATGCTGCTCCACACAGCCGACACAGCCTCTGCGCTCCCCATTGGTAATTTGAGACACCGGCACGCCTCCAATGGTAATTGTCCCCCTTTCCGGTTGATACAGACCCAGCAGCAGTCGGAACACGGTGCTCTTTCCCGTTCCCGTTCTTCCCACCAATGTCACCTGCTCCCCTTCCCTCACGGTAAAGGAAAGGTCGGAGAGCACCGGGCGATTATCATACCCGAAGGTCACATGGGACAGCACCACCTCTCCTCGGGGTACGGCATTATCCTCCCGTTCCATGGGTGTTCTCCGCTCCGGCTGGGCAAGAAATGTGTCGATTCGCTTCACCCCGGCCATGGCGGACTGGATGGTCTGTATCTCCATACCAAGGCTCTCGATGGGCGTAAATATCCGGGATATGTAGCTGATGACCGTAACCGACGTTCCCACAGACATCCCGAACAGCCTGAGAATACGGCCATTGCCCGAGGCGGAAAGCAGCATAACCAGTCCCACCACCGCCGCATCCAGCACCAGCACCACTGGCGAATATACCGCATCATAGAAATTTGTCTTTTCCACTGCGGCATAGCTGTCGCCGATACACCGGTCATACCGTCGCTCCATATATTCCTCCAGGCCCAGGGCGTGGATGGTACGGATATTGTGCAGGGCCTCCGGCACCTGGCCGGAAATGGCGGCCACGGCACGGCGATTGTCCAGCTGTGCCTGTAGCATCCGCTTCTGAACATACCGGGTAAACACCGTCAAAAGCGGCAGCACCAGAACCAGCAGAATCCCAAGACCAGGATTTTTCACCCAAATCACCGCAAAAATAGAGAGGATTCGGCAGGCATCCGCCGCCATAGAGATTACGCCGGAGGTAAACAGCACCTCCACCGTATCCACATCCCCGAAGAACCGGGCCGCCACCTCTCCCGGATCCTGGGCCGCCAATATCGAGGCCGGCAACCGGCTGAGCTTTTGGGACATTTCTGACCGAAGGGCGTGAGTCATTTTCTGGCCCAACATTTCCAGCAGCACCTCCTGGGCCGAGGACAGCACTCCCTCCAGAGCCAGGCTGCCGAAATACATCAAAAGCAGTCCCAAAGCCAGAGGGATTTTATCGGTAAGCCCATCCATGATACGGCCCAAAATAAGCGGCGGCAGCAGAGAGGCCAGCACAGAGGCCGCCACGCACAGCAGCGTTCCCCCGCTCAGGAGCTTGTGGGAGGCCGCAGCCCCACGAATCGCCATCAGCACATTTTGTTTATCCTTCATGTACAGTGCCTCCTGTCTGGTCCTCATAGAGAGCACGATAGGCAGGAACCCTTTCCCTCAGCTGTTTATGGGTTCCAACCTGCACCCCGCCCTTTTCCATGTACACCACCTGGGACAGCTCCGGAAAATGATACAGCCGGTGGGAAATCAAAATAATCATCTTGTCCCGTCCATATTCCCGGAGCCTTGCGAATATGGCGTCCTCCGTGGCCCGATCCAGGGCCGAAAAGGGATCGTCCAAAATCAGAAGTGGCCTGGGGTGGGCCAGAGTTCGGGCCAAGGCCAGCCGCTGGGCCTGTCCCCCGGAAAGCCGCACGCCGCTGCTGCCCACTACGGTTTGCATTCCCCGCTCCATAGCCCGTACCTCCCCGTCCAGGGCCGTCATAGAAAGGTATTCCATGGCATCTCCCTGATTTCCGCACAGAACATTGGCTGTGACCGTATCGTTCCAAAGCTCGGAATCGTGGCCCAGATACCCAACGGCGGCGGCGATTTCCCGGGGCGTCAGGCCGGACAGCTCCCGGCCATTCAGGCAAATAGAGCCGCCATAGGGATTCTCACAAAGAAACACCCGCCCCAGGGTGGATTTCCCACAGGCCACCGGCCCGGTTACGCCGATCATATCTCCAGGCCGGGCCCGCAGGCTCAGCCCCTGAAACACCGGTGCCCCCTCTTGGTAGGAAAAGGACAGCCCCTCCACCGTCATTTCCTCCGCCGTTGGAATCTCTAAGGGGACCAGCTTCTCCGGGGTACGCATCAGGGGCTTGATCCGCCTCCAGGAAACCTCTGCCTTATGCACCGAGTTAAACAGCTTTGCCGCCTTAGAGGATTTGCTGGACAGCTTGGCAAAGCAGGACAGAAACGTGGTAAAGGCTCCAATGTCCCAGGCCCGCCAGCCTGTCCCCAGTACATTTCTCCCGCCGAACCAGAGGATAAACAGTACACTAAGATTAGACACCGCCAGATATAGCGACGGCAGTGCCGACTGCCAAATATTGGCCCGGACGGCACTGCACTCATAGTCCCCCAAAGCCTGCTCATAGCATTTCTCCCGGACGGCCTCGCAGCCATATATCCGATAGGTAAGGGCATTTTTTGCCCGATCCAGGGAGGCGGCACTGAGGGTGGAGGCCGCCTTTTTGTAGGCTGCGCCCTCCCGCTGCACCGGCTTTTTCATCAGCTCCGCACAGACATAGGACACCGGCGGGAAGATCAAACAGAGCAGTGCCAAATGCCAATCGTAGACAAACAGCATGACCACATAGCCTACCAGGGCTACGCCGGTGTCAAAAATCTCCGTGGTAAATTTTCGCATTCCCTCCGCACAGTCGTCCACATCGGAAATGGCCTTGGTCATCAGCTCTCCTGCCCCCTGATGCTCCAGGGCGCTGCGGCTTTGCCGAAGCAGATTGGCATACAGTACCCCCTTCATGCGCCGGTTGATATTGTTGGCAAACCGTCGAACATAAAACCGCTTTAGAAACCGGGCCCCCTGCACCAGCACCGTCACCACCATATACCCCAGCACCAACACACCCATAGCTCTGGCGGTTTCCCTGCCGCCGAGAATATCCGCCAGACACTGGGCCAGTCTTCCCTCAAACCATGGCCCTGCCAGAAGTCCCACATTATATATCAGCCCAAACAGGGTGACAAAGGTCAGCGGCAGCCATTCCAGGCGGAAATACCCGGTGATACGATCTGGCCGAAAATCCCGGTTGTTGCCCCTACTCATCCTCCGTTCCCTCCAGTACTTCCTTGATATGAGGGAATCCGGCACGGCTCTCCGCCTTGGAGCGGCGATAGACCACATCCAAAGCCGTAAGGAATGCCGCCTGAGCTTCCGGCTCCAGTCCCTCCATCAGATACTCATAGAAGGCCGTTTCCGCCTCCGCCTTGGCGTTCCGCAGCCCATCGGCCTTTTCCGTGGCGAATAGCAGCTGACTGCGGCCATCCTCCGGGTTCGGCTCCCGGCGCAGATACCCCTTCCGCTCCAAGCTGGCCGTTCTCCGGGCAATGGCCGCCTTATCGGAGTTCAGGGCGGCGGCCAGCTCCGCCTGGGTGATGCCCGGACGGTGCCGAATGGCATGGATGCAGTCAATTTCTGCCGTGCCGATCTTCTCCCGGCGCATGGCCAAAAGCACCAAATGCTCTGCCTCCCGGGCGATTTTTGTGATTTTTCTTGCGGGATGCTCCATTTCCTTCCGTCAATCCTTTCTGTATAGATGTAGGTACAACTATATAGTTGCAGGTACAACTTATTGACAGCCTCAGTATACCATACCCCTCAAAAAAGCGCAAGCCCTTCCTATAAAAAATTTCCGCCCCGGATTGGCTCCAGAGCGGAATGTATAGAATTGCTTATACCACCATCTGTCCGTCCAGGATTCGCATGGCCGTTTGAATCATTTTTGCGCCGGTGTCCATGCTGAGCTTCTGGATAAAGCGGTGGGCCTGGGCCTCTGTCATCTGGTTGCGCTCCATCAGCAGTTCCTTGGCCTTGGTAATCAGCAGCTTATCCTCCGCCGACCTCTGAGGAGCCGGGGCGGGCACCTCCTGTCGATCCAGCAGCATACGCACCGAGTCAATCAGCTCCCCTTTATGGGCCGGTGCCGCCACCCGGCATATCTCCTCACAGCCGCAGTTTTCCAGCTGGAACGGGGTGGCCAGAAGCACCATGGGAATCCCCTGGGGGAGATTTTCATAGAGCTCCTCCGCCGTCATATCAAAGAGCTTATAGCCGCACAGGACAACAATACTGCCCATGTGCCCGCACCGGCGGAGAATCTCTGCGCCGCTGCCACAGCTGCCAGCCACCTGGATTCCGGCGGATTCAAAAATCTCTGTCATGCGCTGCCGGGTCTTTTCCCCTTCAAATGCAATCAGCATCTGACTCATACAGGCCAGCTCCTCTCCTTAACGTGACTTCCCTTCCTCTCAATACCGAACCAGATACCGTTCCAACTCCCACTGGCTGATGCTGGTGCGGTACTCGTCCCACTCCTGCTTTTTGCCCATCAGATAGGCCTTGGAGGCGTGAGCTCCCAGCGTGTCCAGTACTAGCTGATCCTTTTCCATGGCGGTGATGGCCTGACTGAGATCTGCCGGAAGGCTTACAATACCGGCCTCCTCCCGCTCCCGCTGGCTCATGGCAAAGATATTGTCCTTGATTTGTTCCGCAGGCTTTAGGCCCCGCCTGACCCCATCCAGTCCTGCGGCCAGGCACACTGCCAGAGCCAAATAGGGATTGCAGGCCGGATCCGGGCACCGAAGCTCCACCCGGGTGGAGTTGCCTCTGGCCGAGGGAATGCGAATCAGGGCGGAGCGGTTGCTGGCAGACCAGGCCACATAGCAGGGGGCCTCATAGCCGGGCACCAGCCGCTTATAGCTGTTTACCAGAGGATTCAGCACCGCAGCCATACCGGGCATGTGCTCCATCAGTCCCCCGATAAAGCTGTAGGCGGTGGCACTAAGGCCCAGAGAATCCTTCTCATCATAGAAGGCGTTTTTCCCATCCTTGAACAGGCTCATGTTAATGTGCATTCCTGAGCCGTTGATTCCATGGACGGGCTTTGGCATAAAGGTGGCGTGAAGGCCATTTTTGGAGGCATAGGTCTTGACGGTGAGCTTCAGCGTCTCAATGCGATCCGCCGCCGTAAGGGCATCGGCATACTTGAAGTCGATCTCATGCTGGCCCACCGCCACCTCATGATGGCTGGCCTCGATCTCAAATCCCATGGTCTCCAGGGCCAGGCACACGTCCCGGCGAACCGTCTCCCCATGATCCAGAGGGCTCATATCAAAGTAGCCGGCGGCATCGTGGGGCTGCACCGTGGCCTGCCCCTTATCATCCGTCTCAAACAGGAAGAACTCGCACTCAGGCCCCACATTAAAGGTATAGCCCAGGGCGGCGGCATTCTCCACCGCTCTTTGTAGCACGTTCCGGGGATCCCCCACAAAGGGCGTACCATCGGGATTATAAACGGAGCAAATCATCCTGGCCACCTTGCCGTTCATAGGCCGCCAGGGCATAATGCAGAAGGTATCCAAATCCGGCCGGAGATACTGATCCGACTCATTGATGCGGGCAAAGCCTTCAATGGAGCTGCCGTCAATCATGATTTGGTTGTTCAGAACCTTTTCAATCTGGGAGGCAGTCACCGCAACATTTTTCAGCATTCCGAAGATGTCGGAAAATTGCAGACGAATGAACTTTACATTTTCTTCCTCCACCATGCGGATAATGTCGGCCTTTGAATACTTGGACATAGTATTTCCTCCTAAAAATAAGATGGCGGCCCGCAGAGACTGCGAGCCGCTCTTGCAGCTAGGTCTATTATAGCCAGCTGTGAATTTATTGTCAATATTTTTTGACGCTTTGGACGGAGGTCTTGCAATTTTTTGATATTGCCAGCCCTTATTCGCCGGTTTTGCATAATTTCTGCATTCTGAATGATTTCAAATGCAAAACCATCACATTTCCTCCGGCACCTCCACCGGGTATTTCCCGGTAAAGCAGCCCTCACAGAAGCCCCCCTGGAGCCGGGGTACCAGCTGTCCCAGGCTCTCCACCCGGAGGTAATCCAGGGAGTCCGCACCGATATGCCTCCGAATCTGCTCCATATCCATCTGGCAGGCGATCAGGTGTTCCTTATCCGGCACATCCGTGCCGAAATAGCAGGGAGAAACAAAGGGCGGGGAAGAAATCTTCACATGAACCTCCTTGGCCCCGGCCTCCCGCAGCAGATTGGTAATCAGGTTAGAGGTAGTTCCCCGCACGATGGAGTCGTCAATCATAATCACCCGCTTGCCCTCGATTTGGCTGCGCATAGGGCTGAGCTTCAGCTTTACTGCCGTCTCCCGGGAGGACTGGGAGGGCTTAATGAACGTCCGCCCGATATATCGGTTCTTGAGGAAGCCCTCAGCCACAGGGATTCCCGACTCCTGGGCATAGCCCAGTGCCGCATCCAGCCCAGAATCCGGCACACCGATGACCACATCCGCCTCCACAGGGTTCTGCCGTGCCAGCAGTCTGCCTGCCTCCAGCCGGGCCTCATGAACCCCCTGGCCGCCGATCACGCTGTCGGGCCGGGCAAAATAGATGTATTCAAAAATGCAGATATGGCTTTTCCCGGAGCAGTTCTCCCGGATGGAGCGCAACGCCCCATCCTCCACAACTACAACCTCCCCAGGCTCCACTTCCCGGACAAAATGGGCTCCCGCCCCGTCCAGAGCACAGGTCTCCGAGGCCAGCACCCAGGCCTCCCCTCGCCTGCCAATACACAGAGGCCGGAACCCCCAGGGATCCCGGGCGGCAATGAGCTTTCTGCCGCTCATGACGATTAGACTAAAGGCACCCACCAACCGCTTCATGGTTCCCACCACGGCCTCCTCAATGGATCCGCACTCCAGCCGCTGACGGGCGATGGCGTAGGCGATCACCTCCGTGTCCGCAGTGGTTTGGAAAATGGAGCCCTTTAGCTCAAACTCCCGCTTCAGTTGGGGCGCATTCACCAGGTTGCCGTTGTGAACCAGGGCCAAATTATTCTTAATATAATTCAGCGTCAGGGGCTGGGCGTTTTCCCGCTTAGAGCCCCCTGCCGTAGAATAGCGCACATGGCCCACCGCCATAGTGCCTCCCAGCTCATCCAGCTTTTCCTCCGAAAACACATCGCCCACCATGCCCATGTCCTTATAGCAGGTAATGTCCCGGTTGTTGTTGGCGGCAATACCGCAGGACTCCTGTCCCCGGTGCTGGAGGGCATACAGCCCATAGTAGGTATCCCGGGCGCAGTCTCCCGCCGGATTGTAAATGCCAAATACTCCGCATTCCTCATGTACGCCCCAAAGCTCTTCAAAATCAAAACAACCCATGCAGCAGCCTCCTGACAGCTTTACAGAATCGACGGCTTATTATACCATGCTGCGCCGCCCTTGGCAAGGCCCTGTGCCGGGCGTTTCCCGGTTGATTGCCGATAGGTGAAAAGGATTCCCCCTGTTTTTTGCATCTCTGTATGTGCTAAAATGATGTGAACCAAATCAAAGACGAGAAGTCAGCCTCGATGTGATATAGTAGATGCACAACAAAACACCAAACACAAGGAGGAGACTTCTCATGAACAAGATAGCACAAGCAGCCCGCAGCCGTCAAGCGGTG
>CAVJIP010000050.1:0-3177 GCA_963649625.1 Bacteroidaceae bacterium | reverse complement strand
TCACTGCACGGTGGGGCTCATTGTCACCACCGATGGCAGCATCACCGACATCCCCCGGGAGGATTATCTGGCGGCGGAGGCCCGTTCCATTGAGGATATGCAGAAAACAGGAAAGCCCTTCCTGGTGCTTCTAAACTCCGTCCACCCGGAGGACGGAGAGACAAAGCGGATGGCGGAGGAGATGGGGGAGGCCTACGGAGTCACGGTCTACCCGGTAAGCTGCCTGACCATGGGCCAGGAGGAGATATTGGAGATACTCCGGCGGCTGCTCTATGAGTTCCCGGTGCAGGAGCTGGACTTTTTCCTGCCCGGCTGGGTCACGGCTCTGCCGGAGGAGCATCCCATTAAGCACGGGCTCTATGATGCCCTGCGGGACATGGCAGGGGAGGCGGAGAAGCTCCGAAAGACCCGAGAGGTGTTTTCCCGTTTGCCGCCGGGCACCCAGGCAAAGAGCATTGGGGTAAGGAGCATTGACCCGGGCAGCGGCGTGGTGGCCGTGACTCTGATGTTTCCGGAAAAGCTGTTTTATCAGGTACTTTCCCAGCAGACCGGAACGGAGATTACCGGGGACGGGGCACTGATGGCCCTGCTGGAGGAGCTGACCCAGGCCAAGGCGGAATATGACCGGGTGGCCGGGGCCCTGGAGCAGGTCAAGGCCACAGGCTATGGGATCGTCATGCCCACCACCGAGGAAATGACCCTGGAGGTGCCGGAGATTATTCGGAAAAACGGCAGCTACGGGGTCAAGCTCAAGGCCAGCGCACCGTCCATCCATATGCTTCGGGCGGACATTACCACGGTGCTCAGTCCCATGGTGGGAGACGAGAAACAGTCCGAAGATCTGGTGAATTATCTGCTGGGAGAATACGAGGGCAATACGGAAAAGCTCTGGGAGAGCAATATTTTCGGGAAATCCCTTTTTGAACTGGTCAGCGAGGGTCTGAATACCAAGCTTTCCAAAATGCCGGAGGATGCCCGTATGAAGCTTCGGGAGACCATTCAGCGGATTATCAACGAGGGCAGCGGGGGACTGATCTGCATTATTCTGTAGAGGGTAGGCTCCGATGAGGCGGCAGAGGCTGCTTTGTCGGAGTTTTCCCTTGTAAATTTCCAGAAATTCGTGTACAATAAACCCAAGAAATCCATGAAATCAGGTGAGGACGTATGAGCTATCCGAAAAAGGCCATGGAGCTTCGGGAACAGGGGTGGAACTGCTGCCAGTCGGTGCTGGGCTGCTGCCGGGAAAATTGGAGTCTGGACGAGGATACCGTCCGGCGGCTGGGGGCCTTCTTTGCAGGCGGAATGCGCCAGGGACAGGTCTGCGGGGCCATTGTGGGAGCGGTGATGGCCCTGGGCCTCCAGTACGGCGAGAACGGAAAGGATATGCGCTCCCTGGCCCTGATGAAGCAATTCCGGGAGGCCCACGGCAGTATTCTCTGTAAGGAGCTGCTGGGGGAGGACGGAAAAAAGAAAAAGGAGCTATGCCCGGTGCTCATTCGATTCTGCGCCGAGTACCTGGAAAAGGAGTTTGCGGAATGAATAAGCCTGTTGTACTGGTGATTATGGACGGTGTCGGCCTGGGAGATGGCGGCCCCGGCGATGCGGTGGCCAAGGCAAACACCCCCAATCTGTGCCGGCTCATGGAGGAAAACCCTATGACCCAGCTCAAGGCCCACGGCACGGCAGTGGGCCTGCCCACCGATGAGGATATGGGAAACTCGGAGGTGGGGCACAATACCCTCGGCTGCGGCCAAATCTATGCCCAGGGGGCGAAGCTGGTGGGGCAGAGCATTGCAAGCGGCGTGATTTTCCGCTCCGCCGCCTGGAGGGAACTGACGGAGTTTTGCCGGGAAAGGGGGACACTTCATTTCCTGGGGCTTTTGTCGGACGGAAACGTCCACTCCCATATCGATCACCTGATTGCCCTTCTTCACCGGGCCAAGGCCGATGGTATCCGCCGGGCCTGCTGCCACATTCTCTTAGATGGCCGGGACGTGCCCGCCACCTCGGCCCTTTTATATGTTGACCGGCTGGAACAGGTGCTGGCGGCATTGAACGATGAGCACTTCACCGGGGTTATCGCCTCCGGCGGCGGACGGATGTACCTGACCATGGACCGCTATGAGGCGGATTGGGACATGGTAAAGCGGGGCTTTGACTGCCACGTTCACGGGGTGGGCCGACAGTTCTCGGACGCAAAAACCGCCATTGAGACCCAGCGGGCGGAAACCGGCTGCATTGACCAGGATCTCCATGAATTTGTGATTGCCCGGGAGGGAAGGCCCGTTGGGCCCATCCGGCCCGGAGACAGCGTGATTCTCTTTAACTTCCGGGGCGACCGGGCCTTGGAAATCAGCCGTGCCTTTGATGAGGAGAGCTTTGATAAGTTTGACCGGGGGGACTTCCATGACGTAAAGTTTGCCGGTATGCTGGAGTATGACGGCGATGGGCATATTCCCTCCCGTTTTTTGGTGGAACCGCCCTGTATTGCCCATACCCTGACGGAGCTGTTGGTGGCCCATGGCGTCAATGAATATGCCCTGTCGGAGACCCAGAAGTACGGCCATGTCACCTACTTCTGGAACGGCAACCGCAGTGGAAAGATTTCCCAGGAGTTGGAGACCTATGAGGAGATTCCGTCGGATCACTGCCCCTTTGATCAAAGGCCGGAGATGAAGTGCCGGGAAATCACCGACCATCTCCTTGCCGCCATGGAATCCGGGAAATACGGCTTCCTCCGATGCAACTTCCCCAACGGGGACATGGTGGGCCATACGGGGAACTTTGATGCGGTGGTGCAGTCCATGGAGGCCCTGGATGTGCAGCTGGGGCGGATCGAGGCGGCGGCCAAACAGGGGGGCTATGTGCTGCTCATTACCGCCGATCACGGCAACGCCGATGTGATGCTGGAGAAGAACAAAAAGGGAGAATATCAGGTGCGCACGGCCCACTCTCTGTCCCCGGTGCCCTTTATTATGGTGGGTGGCCCCGGGGAACTGAAACAGGAGAAGCTGGGACTGTCCAGCGTGGCCCCTACGGTGGCGGAGCTGTTGGGGCTGCCGGTGCCGGAATGCTGGGAGCCGTCCCTGCTGGCATAAAGGCTGCAGTTTCTGTATTTTTGAAATTTTGTATGTGCTAAAATGATGTGAACCAAATAAAAGATGAGAAGTCAGCCTC
>CAVJIP010000049.1:0-6893 GCA_963649625.1 Bacteroidaceae bacterium | reverse complement strand
GTATTGGACGGTGCTGTTTAACTCCCCGGAGTACCTGCTGAAATTCTGGAACTCGGTATTTCTCACGGTGCCCATTGTGGTGTTTCAGGTGGCCCTGGCCTCCCTGGCGGCCTACGGCTTTTCCCGATACCGGGGAAGGGTGCGGGAGATGATTTTCTTCGGATACATTATTTTGATGCTCATGCCCTATCAGGTGACGCTGGTGCCCAACTATCTGGTGGCCCGGTGGCTGGGGCTTTTGGACACTCGATGGGCCATTATCCTGCCGGGGATTTTCGCTCCCTTTAGCGTATTCCTGCTGACCAAGAATATGCGCCGGATTCCCAAAAGCTATATTGAGGCGGCGGAGCTGGACGGGGCGGGAGAATGGCAGATTTTCTCCCGGGTCTGTCTGCCCATGTGCCGGGGGGCGCTGGTCAGCGTGAGTATGCTGGTGTTTATTGACTACTGGAACATGGTGGAGCAGCCCCTGATTATGTTCTCGGATCAGGAGAAGTATCCTCTGAGCGTGTTTTTAAGCGAAATCAACAGCGGCGAGGTGGGCGTGGCCTTTGCGGTGGCCGTGATCTACATGGTGCCCACCCTGCTGATGTTCCTGTGGGGCGAGGAATATCTGGAGGAGGGCATTACCTACTCCGGAGGAATCAAGGGGTAACGAGAGGTGGACAATATGAAAGAAAAAACCGGCCGGACATCGGTCATTCAAAAGGTCAAGGGAAAGCGGGACTGGGTGAAAAACGCCCTGATTATTTTCCTTTCCGTGCTGCTGGTTCTGACCTTCTTTTCCAACACCATTATGAACTACTCTCTGCCGGAGGTGGCGGCCCAGTATCCCCAGTCCACCAGCATCACCACCAAGATTCGGGGCAGCGGCACCGTGGAGGCGGCCCAGACCTATAACGTCACCGTCCAGGAGACAAGAACGGTGTCGGCGGTAAACGTCAAGGTGGGAGACACGGTAAAGGCCGGGGACACGCTGCTGACCCTGGATGCCTCCGAGAGCCAGGAGCTCCAGGAGGCCCGAACCAGTCTTGCCAGCCTAAAGCTGGAATACGAGAAAATGCAGGTGGACAAGGGGGACCAGACCCACGGGGCCCAGCAGCAGATTCAGCAGGCCCGGGATGCGGTGGCCAACGCCAAGACCGACCTGGCCAATGCCCAAAGCTATGAGGGGAGCCTAACCTGGTATCAGAATCAGGTAAACTCCACCCAAAGCACCCTGAACAGCCGAAACCAGGACAAGACCAATGCGGACAATGCAGTGGAGTCCATTCAAAATCAGCTGAATAATGTGGAAAACAGCAATGCGGACTATCTCAGCGCCAAGCGCAGAGCGGAGGCGGGAGAGGAGGGGGCCCAGGAGGAGGCCACCAACATCTACAATACCCAGATTGCCCCGAAGATTGCGGAGCTGACCCAACAGCTTACCTCTGCCCAGCAGACGGCGGCGGAGGCGGCTTCGGCGGTGGCCGCTGCCCAGGCGGATTTGGATTCGGCCAATACCGCCCTCCAGCAGTTCCAAAGCGGCAGTGATGGGGCCACCTCGGTGTCCGCAGCGGAATCGGCCCTGCAATCCGCCCAGGATGCCTTGGCGGCAGCGGAGGCGGCGGCGGCGGATAATGCGGCCCAGCAGACCTATGAGGACACCATTGCCCAGAAGGACATGGAGGCCAAGGCCCAGGAGGTCAAGGACGCAGAGGAAAAGGTCAAGGCTCTGGAGGAAAAGACGGCGGCGGCCAAAATCGTCAGCCGCTATGCCGGTGTAATCCAGTCCATCAACGTGGCGGCAGGAGATACCACCTCCGCAGAAACGCCCCTGATGGTGGTGGAGCTGACGGAAAAGGGCTATACCCTCACCGCCTCCGTCACCAAGGAGCAGGCCCGGATGCTGCGTCAGGGTCTGAGTGCAGAGATCACCAACCTGTGGAACAGCGGCATCACCATGACCCTGACCTCCATCACCGCCGACAAGCAAAATCCGGCGGCCAACCGAACCCTGACCTTCTCCGTCCAGGGAGACAGCGTGGCCGTGGGCCAGCAGCTGAGCTTTTCCATCGGGGACAAGAACGCCAGCTATGATGTGGTGATTCCCTCTTCGGCGGTTCATGCAGACGCAGACGGCAGCTTTGTATATACCGTGGTGGTCAAGTCCAGCCCTCTGGGCAACCGCTACACGGTGAAAAAGACCAAGGTGGAGGTTCTGGCCTCGGACGACACCAACTCGGCAGTGTCCGGAGAGCTGTCCACGGCGGACTTTGTGATCACCACCGCCACAGTGCCCCTCCAGGCAGGGGACCAGGTTCGGATTGCGGAATGAGGGGGAAAATCAGGCACTGGAGGGCGGTGCTTTGGACGATAATCTGCTTCGGCTGCCTGCTGGCCCTCTTTCTTATGTGGCGGGGAGACGAAAAAACCATCGGGTATCTGACCCCCCAAGAGGCGGCGGAGCGGTGGGAGACAGAGGAAAAGCCCTACGCCATGGCCTCGGTGTTTCTCACGGAGGAGCAGGCCATCCCCCAGGAGCGGATGGGCGAGATCTATCTGTCCGTGGAAAACGCCCTGACCGCCGGGGGCGTGGGCTCGGAGAGCCATCCCTGGTTTTACGCCGCCTCCTATGCCCAGGCGGCCACGCTGAAAAACGGCACCGCCTCCTGTGCGGTGGAGCTGACCGCCGTGGCCGGAGACTTCTTCCGCATCCATCCCATGACCCTGCTGAACGGCTGGTACATGGCCCAGGAGGATCTGATGCATGACCGCATTGTTTTGGATCGGCAGACCGCCTGGAATCTGTTCTATTCCACAAACGTGGCGGGACAGTACCTCATGGTAAATGGGGTGCAGCATCAGGTGGCGGCGGTGGTGGACTATGAGCCGGGGGAATATAACGAGCTGGCCGCCAAGGGAACCTGTCGGGCCTGGGTGTTTTCCGATTCTCCGGCCCTGACCGATACCCAGACTGCCGCCCAGACCGAAGGGGAGGCCGGAGCGGTGACAACCGGCCAGCCGGGATATACCTGTCTGGAGGTGGTGTTGCCCCAGCCGGTGAAGGGCTTTGCCCTTACCACCCTGAAAAACACCCTGAAGAATATCATCCCGGAGGACACCACCCTCACCGACAACTCCGGCCGGTTCTCCCTGGAAAGCCGCTGGAGCATTTTGAAGCAGCTCACCACCCGGGGCATCTCCCGGGAGGCCATAGCCTATCCCTGCTGGGAAAACGCTGCCCGGCTTACGGAAAACCACCTGGCCCTGCGGCTGGTGCCGGAGGTGCTGCTGGGAGCGATTCCCGCCGTCAGCCTGGTGGTGCTGCTGCTGTGGCTGAACCACCGGCGCACCTGGGGCCTGGGCAGCATTCGGGAGGCAGTGGAGCACGCCATAGACCGAAAGCACCAGAGAGACTATGCGGCTCGTCAGGCGGGAGCCGCGCCACCTTCCCGGCGGAAGGCCCGCCGCCAGAGGGAGCAGGCCCTGGAATATACCAAGCACCGCCGGGGGCGGAGAAGATAAATCCACACAACTGAGAAAAGAGGTATGTTATGAAGCGTTATTGGAAACGAATCACGGCAGTGGCTCTGTCCGGGGCCATGTGCCTGGGACTGCTGGGCGGCTGCGGAGACAAGGAAAGCTCCCAGGCCGAGGAGTCCCAGTTTAAGACCGTGGCCCAGGAGGTGGGCTATGGCTTCACCGGCACCTATAGTGAGCTGAAGGATCTGGATCTGGACTATATCAACCGCACATCCACCGCCCAGGGAAAGCTCTACTTTTTCGGCGAACGGTATGATGAGGAGTACGGCAGCTCTCCCAAGCTCCTGGCCAGAAGCCTGTCGGACGACAGCATTTCCGAGGTTCCCCTGCCCCAGCTCCAGGAGAACACCGAAAACAGCGGAGAGTATGTGATGCAGATCACCGTGAATGCGGACAGCAGCGGCTACTGGATGGTGAGCAATCAGTATAACTACGGCAGCGTGGAGGATACCGCCGTTCCCACAGCGGAGCCTGCTGCCGGGGAGGAGGTTCCCGCAGAGGAGGCCGCTCCCGCAGAGGAGGCCGCTCCCGCTGAGGAGGCCGCTCCTGCTGAGGAAACGGACAATGCCGGCATGGCCGGAGGGTATCAGGCGGTGCTTCTGGCGGATGCGGTGCCCATTGAGGAGACTGCGGAGGCCGCCCAGGAGGACACGGAGGTGCCGGCGGACACCGATTTGATTGCCCCGGCGGAGGAGGTGGAGTCCGACACCGGCAGCGGTGACAAGACCATCCTGCGGAAGTGCGATATGTCCGGCAACGTGCTCCTGGAGGTGGATTTGACGGAGGACACCAAGGACCTGGAATATTTCTATCCCCAGGCCATGGCCCAGGATGCCCAGGGCAATATCTATCTGGCCTCCGATCAGACAATTCTCTGCTATGATGCCAGCGGGGCCCGGCAGGAGAGCATTGCCCTCAGCGAGATGTATGTGCAGTCTATGGTGAGCACGGAGACAGGGCTTGTGTTGGTCAGCGGGTGGAGCACCGATGCAGGCGGCATGATCGTTGGCCGGCTGGAAAACGGGGGAATCACCAAGCTGGACACCTCCAGTGTTGGCACCAGCGGAAGTCTGAACCTTTACGGAGGCAGCGGCAGCAGCGTGCTTCTCAGCGACAGCGGCAAGCTCTACTCCATGGATGCCGCCAGCGGCCAAATCACCACCCTTCTGTCCTGGACGGAATGCGACATCAATGGCGGCTATATTTCCGGGATAGCGGCAGAGGGCACGGACAAGATCCTGGTGCTGACCTCGGACTATTTCTCTCAAACCATGTCCTATGAACTGGGAACCCTTACCAAAACCCCCCTGGATCAGATGCCCAAGCGGACGGTTTTGACCTTGGGCATGGAGTATATCGACATGAATTTCCAGAGAGCGGTGATTAAGTTTAACCGGAGCAGCGACACCTACCGGGTGAACGTGGTGGACTACAGCGTCTATAACACCGAGGAGGACTATACCGCCGGGGCGGATCAGCTGGACCGGGACATTATCTCCGGCAGCTGCCCGGACATTCTGGCCGTGTCCTCCAGCAAGCTCAACAAATACATTGCCAAGGGCGCCCTGGCGGATATGTCCGCCCTGATGGAGAAGGACGAGAGCTTCAGCAGGGACAGCCTACTCAGCGGCCCCCTGCAGTTCTTCCAGGACGGGGAGAAGCTCTATGGCCTGCCCACCAGCTTTAATCTGCTGACTCTGCTGGCCAGTGCCAAGCTGGTGGGGGACAAGACCAGCTGGACCATGGCGGAGCTGGCCCAGACCGTGGAGAGTCTGCCTGAGGGCACGGAGGTTGCGCCCTACTATACCCAGGCGGACTTCCTGAGCGTGATGGTCTATCAGAATATCGGCCAGTTTGTGGACTACGGAACGGCCACCTGCAGCTTTAACAGCGACACCTTTAAGCAGCTTCTGCAGGTTGCCTCCAAGTGCTCCTCCGGGGACGATTCGGACGAGGCCACCGTGATTTATGGGGATGATGAAAACACCCAGCTCCAGCGGGGCGACACCCTGCTGACGACGGCGTATGTCTACGACAGCAATTCGGTCAAAACCCTCTATCAGCTCTACAACCAGGACAACGGCTTTGTCCAGATCGGCTTCCCCACCGATGGGGGGAGCAATGGGGCCCTGCTGAACATTCAAAACGGCCTGGCCATCTCCTCCCGGTGCAAGAACCAGGAGGGGGCCTGGGAGTTCCTGAAAAGCACCCTGGCGGACGACATCCAGGAGAGCTTGTGGGCCCTGCCGGTGACAGTTTCCGCCTTTGACAAGGTGCTCCAGGAGGCCATGGAGCCCAGCTATTACACCGATGCGGAGGGAAATAAGGTGGAGAGCACCTATACCACGTACATCGGGGAAACCGAGTATCAGATCGGCCAGCTCACCCAGGAGCAGGCGGATGCCTTCAAGGATCTGGTGAACAATGCCAGCCTCTGCGGCGACTATGACACGGATATTATGGACATTGTCACAGAGGAGGCGGGGGCCTTCTTCGCCGGAGACAAAACCGCAGACCAGGTGGCAGACCTGATTCAGAACCGTGTGACCACCTATTTGGGAGAAAACAGCTGATGGCCCGGAAGGGATAGGGAATACAAGCCCATCGGGGGCCGTGCTTTTGCGCGGCCCCTGATACGTTTAGATTCACCTACCAAGAAGCTGGATAATTCTTCGGGTTTCTATTGACAGACGGGGAAAAGTCTGCTAGAATATTGGTAAGTTAGTTAGAAATAACCGCCGCAAGGCGGATTCTGAAAAGGCAATAGTTAGTCACTTCTAACTGAAAGAAAGGTGAATCCCATGAGTGTTGTCATCATCGGCGGAAACGAATGTATGGTTTGCCGCTATCAGCAAATTTGCAAAAGCCACGGCTATCAGGCCAAGGTCTTTGCCAAGGAAAACGGGCCCATGAAAAAGAAGATCGGCTCCCCCGATCTGATGATTCTGTTTACCAATACCGTGTCTCACAAGATGGTCATTTGTGCCGTCCAGGAGGCCAAGAAGAACAATGTGCCGGTGGTGCGCATCCACTCCAGCAGTGCCTCTGCCCTCCAGCAGGCCCTGACGGAGCATTTAGCCAGCTAATTTTCATACTCCCTTTTTTCTGCGTCTCCGCCCAGGCGGCGGGGGCGCAGCATTTTTATAACCTTCCCCCGCTTTCCTCATCCGCACGATCTCCCTCATCCGCCGCCCCTGGCGGCACCTTCCCCCAGGGGGAAGGTCTTGATTCGGCGTTCTCGTAACCTTCCCCAATTCGGGGCCCCCGGCGAAGCCCAGCGCAGCGGGTGCAATGGGGAGAGGAGGAGCAAGGGAGCGCAGGGAGGGCGACCAAAGGGAGCCCGAACAGAAGCGGACTTTGCAATAAAA
>CAVJIP010000048.1:0-4937 GCA_963649625.1 Bacteroidaceae bacterium | reverse complement strand
GAAGAACACCGTCAGGGCCGTCAGCACCAGAGCAAAGGCCATATCCAGCACCGCAGACACCCCGATAATCTTGGGCACCCGGTGATATTTCTCCGCCCCCAGGTTCTGGCCCACCATGGAGCTGCCCGCAGTGGACAGGGCATTGGTCACTACCGCCGTAATGGAGCCCAGCTTGTTGCCCACCCCCGTCACCGCCGAGGCCACCACCCCATAGGAGTTGATGTAGGAATTTACAAACAGCATGGACAGGTGAATGGCCGTAGACTGGAGACACATGGGCAGGCCCAGCTTCACAAGCTGGGGCAGCACCGCCCGGTCAGGCCGAAAGCTGGAGAGCTTAAAGTCAAAGCCGAAGGCCTCCTTCCGCCGGTACAGGTAGATGATGGCCCAGATAAAGCTGACCCCCTGGCGATCACCGTGGCCAGGGCCGCCCCGCCGGGGCCCATGCCCAGTCCCGCCACAAAGGCCAGATCCAGCACCAGGTTCACCACCGTGGCCACCGCAATAAACATCAGAGGATGCTTGCTGTCCCCCATGCCCCGGAGGATGGCAGACACCAGGTTATACCCGTAGATAAACACCAGGCCCAGAATACAGATAAAGCTATAGTCCCAGGCATATTGGAGACATTCCTCCGGGGTGTTCATCAGAATCAAAAATCGGTCTAAAAACAGCCCGCACGCCACACTCAGCACTAGAGCCATACCAAAGGTCAGGGTAAACATGGTGCCGATGGTACCCTTGACCCGGTCATGTCGGCCTGCGCCGATATACTGGCTTAAAATAACCTGTCCTGCGTTGGAAAAGCCCATCACCAGAAAGGTGAGCAGTCCCAGCACATCGCCGCCGATGGACACCGCCGACAGTCCCGTTTTTCCCACAAAGTGGCCGACCACCACCATGTCCACCATGTTATATACGGTCTGGAGCAGGTTGGAGCACAGCAGGGGGAAGGCAAAGGTCAAAAGCAATTTTGTCACGCTGCCCTGGGTCAGATCCCGGGCCATGGTTTTGTTGTTTTCCATATCATTCGTCCCTTCGGATACTTAGCCTTGCGAATATTAGTATACCACACGTCCTTGGGGATTGCAAGGGGCTTGCCGGGGCAAAAAGCAAAAGCAATACCGTACAATTGCGCCACAGGGCTTTTCTACGAGAAAGGCCGGCTTTTGGTTGACACCGGGGAAATGTCAGGGTATCATGTAATGTAGAATACGAAGAAACGGAGAATGCAAGGCGAATATGGAACAGTTTTTTATTGTACTCAACCAGATTGGAATTTTTCTTATTTTGATCCTTATGGGGATTCTGGCGGTGAAGTTTGGGATATTGGATGAGCGTTCCCTGGGGAACGTGTCCAAGCTGGTCATGCGCATGGCCCTGCCGGCCTATATCTTTATCAACACCGCAGAAGGGGCCACCCGCCAGGGCCTGGCGGAGAGCCTGCTGGTGATTCCCCTGGCGGCGGTGCTGTATCTGCTGCTGGGCCTTTTGTCCAAGGTGCTGGAAACGGCCTTTCACCTCCGTGGGAATCGGGCCAAGGTGTTCCGGGCCATTGTCATGTTCGGAAACGTGGGCTTTATGGGCATCCCCCTGGTGGTGGAGCTGTACCCGGATACGGCCCTGTTGTACATCTCCCTGTTCACCATTCTGGACCAGGGCCTGTTCTGGACCTACGGGGTGTCCCTGACCCAGCCGGTGGCGAAGGAAAAGCAGCCCCTGTCCCTGAAAGGCCTGAAAAACCTTCTGTCTCCGGCCCTGGTGGCCATTGTGGCCGCAACGGCTTTGGTGCTTTTGAATCTCCACCTGCCCCAGGTGCTGACCACTGCCCTGAGTAAGCTGGGGGCGGCCAGTATGCCCTTGTCCCTTCTCTATATCGGCGGTATGCTGTCCCTGACGGATATTCGGCGGGTGCTGAAATGCCGGGAGCTATATGCGGAGATCGGCCTGAAAATGATTTTGCTGCCCCTGGTGTATTTCCTGGTGATGGGCCTGTTCCATGTGCCCGGGGACATGGCCGGAACCGTCACCTTCCTGGCGGGGCTGCCTGCCATCAATATGGTGGCCATGCTGGCAAAAACCAACGGCTCCGAGGGGGATTATGCGGTGTGCGCCGTAATGCTCACCACTCTGGCCTGTCTTGTGACCCTGCCCCTGGTGGCTTTGGGCATGGCCCTTCTGGGCTGATTCCTGGCGCATAAACCCCCGCCCCGGGGCATAGTCTCTACCAAGGAAACGGAGGGACAGACTATGGGCAAAAGGGCGTTGATTATGGGATGTTTGGTGCTGCTGCTAACGGGCCGCTGTCTGGCGGCCCCGGAGGTGGCGGCACCCTCCTGTATTCTCCTGGAGGGAGCCACCGGGAGGATTCTCTACGAAAAGGAGGCCGACCAGGAGCTGGCCCCGGCCAGCGTCACCAAGGTGATGACCCTGCTGCTGGTGATGGAGGCCATAGACCGGGGACAGCTCACCTGGGAGCAAATGGTGACGGCATCTGCGGCGGCGGCAGCCAAGGGCGGCAGTCAGGTCTATCTGGAGGAAAACGAGCAGATGAGCGTCCACGACCTGGTAAAATGCGTAGTCGTCTCCTCCGCCAACGACTGTGCCGCCGCACTGGCGGAGGCTGTGGCAGGCAGCGAGGCCGGCTTTGTGGAGCAGATGAACCGGCGGGCGGTGGAGCTGGGCATGACCCACACCCACTTTGCCAACTGTACCGGTCTGGACGATGAGGCCGGGGCAGATGTCCACTATACCTCGGCCCGGGATATTGGGATTATGTCCCGGGAGCTGCTGAAGCACGAGGGCATCCGGGCGTTTACCACCATCTGGATGGACACCATCCGGGACGGCAGCTTTGGCCTGAGCAACACCAACAAGCTGGTGCGGTTTTACCCCGGCACCACCGGGCTGAAAACCGGCTTCACCCAGGGGGCGGGCTACTGTATGTCCGCCTCGGCGGAGCGGGAGGGCATGGAGCTGATTGCCGTGGTAATGCACTGCGACAGCAGCACAGACCGGTTTGAATCCGCCAAGGGCCTGCTGGAATACGGCTTTTCCAATTATACCCTGGTAGACCCGGTGGGCCAGGAGACGCTCCCGCCGGTGCCGGTGGAGCTGGGGGCCAAGGAGGGGGTTCAGCCGGTACCGCAAAGCACCGAGCCTCTGCTTCTGGAAAAGGCGGCGGCGGGAGCCTTGACCCGGGAGGTACAGCTGGCGGAGGGAGTCTCCGCCCCGGTGGCCCAGGGCCAGACCCTGGGAACCCTCACCCTGAAGGGGAGCGACGGGGTTTTGGCGGAGATTCCCCTGGTGGCGGAGGCCGGAGTGGCACGCCTTACCTGGGGCGAGCTGATGAGCCGCATCGTAAGGGAGCTTTGGATGGGATAATATATGCGCCCCTGACACAGCCATGTCGGGGGCGCATTCGTTATTTTGCTTCTTCCTTTTGGGCGGCGGACTCCTTGGGCAGCAGCTCCACCTGCACCTTTTCAATCCGGTGCTCCTCCACCGAAAGGATGGTAAAGCGCACGTTTTTATAGACCACAACATTTTCCTGGCCATCCTCCGGGAGAAAGCCCAGCTGACTAATCAGGAACCCGGCCAGCGTGTCGTAATCACCCTCCGGGAACCGAAGGGGAATCAGGGCCTCCACCTCCTCCAGGTCGGTGGTACCTTCGATGGTGAAGGTAGTCTCGTTGATTTTGGAGATTTCCTCCTCCTCATTGTCGTATTCGTCCTGAATGTTGCCCACAATGGCCTCCAGCAGATCCTCCAGGGTCACAAGTCCGGCGGTGCCGCCGTATTCATCCACCACAATGGCCATCTGGACGTGCTTCTCCGTCATTTCGGAAAACAGGTCGCCGCAGCGCTTGCTCTCCGGCACATAATAGGCCTTGCGCATATGGTCGGTAAGCTGCTCGGTGTCCGGCAGATCGGTACCGATATATTTCAGCAGATCCTTAATGTAGACGATCCCAATAATGTTGTCCAGGTCGTCCCCGTAGACGGGAATCCGGGAATAGCCCTCGTCAATGGCCACCTGAATCACATCGCCAATGTGTCCGTCCGAGGCCACGCAGGCCATATCCGTCCGG
Organism: Bacteroidaceae bacterium; assembly: GCA_963649625.1. Taxonomy (GTDB): domain Bacteria; phylum Bacillota; class Clostridia; order Oscillospirales; family Oscillospiraceae; genus HGM13006. The sequence goes on along the minus strand of CAVJIP010000048.1, from coordinate 846 downwards.
TGGGTCATCACATCGGACACATCAATGTCGTCAAACTCAAATATGTTGTTGATCATTTCCTTTTGGGAATGCTCAATGACACCCTTTTCCTGGCCCACATCCACCATCATGCGAATTTCTTCCTCTGTGACCGTCTCCTCATCGGCGTTGGGGTCCATCCCCAGAAGCCGCACCACTGCGTTGGTGGACAGGGAGAGAATCCGCACAAAGGGCCGGGCCACCGTATGCACCACCAGCAGGGTGGAAACCACCTTGAAGGACACCTGCTCAGACTTCTGCATGGCGATTTTCTTCGGCACCAGCTCCCCCAGTACCAGAGAAAAGTAGCTCATCAGCAGGGTGATAAGCACGGTGGAAACCCCGCTGATGACGGCCTTGGGGACATAATCGGCAATGACCGTCTGTCCGATGGCACTGGCCAGGTTCACCGCAAAGCTCTGGGCCGCCAGAGCGGAGGTCAGGAAGCCGGCCAGGGTCACACCGATCTGAATGGTGGAGAGAAAGCCGCTGGAGTTGGAGATGAGCCTGAGCACCTGGGCCGCCTTTTTATTGCCCTCCTCGGCCTGCTTCTGGAGCTTTGCATCGTTTAAGGAAATAATGGCGATCTCCGACATGGCGAAGAATGCGTTCACCAAAATCAGGAGAAACAGCAGTATCAAGCGTAAAATCGTACTGCCAGGGTCTGCGTCGTCCATGGAATAAAAAACTCCCTTCAAAAATAGATATTGTTTCTAGTATAGTGGATAGAAGCCGAAATGTCAATCCTTTCCCAAAGCCGAAACAACTCCTTTTCTGTGATGTAAATAGATATGACCCAATCAAGGTGAAACAATCTCAATGTGGTAC
>CAVJIP010000047.1:0-4376 GCA_963649625.1 Bacteroidaceae bacterium | reverse complement strand
TCCCTTTACCTTTCTTCCGTCCGCCGGGTCGCCGCCCCGGGATTCCGGGTCGTATTCGCAGAAAATCTCGGTGATGTTTCCGTCGGCATCCCTGGCGCAGCCGGTGCAGCGAATCAGATAGGCCCCCTTCAGGCGGCACTCGGGCCCCTCCGGGTAGAGCCGCTTATACTTGGGAACCGGGGCCTCCAGAAAGTCCTCTGCCTCCACATACAGGTGCCGGGAGAAGTTTACCTGCCGGGTGCCCTCCTCCGGGTGGCCGGGGTTGTTTTCAATGGCAAAGACCTCGGCTTTGTCCTCCGGGTAGTTGGTGATGGTCAGGGGAATGGGATAGGTCACAGCCATGACCCGGTGGGCGGTTTCGTTCAAATCCTCCCGGAGGCAATGCTCCAGGAAGGAATATTCCACCACGGAATAGACCTTGGAAACCCCGATCCGCTCGCAGAAATTGCGAATGGAGGCGGGAGTATAGCCCCGGCGGCGCAGACCGCAAAGGGTGGGCATCCGAGGGTCGTCCCAGCCGGAGACACGGCCCTCCTCCACCAGCTGGCGGAGCTTCCGCTTGCTCATCACGGTGTAGTTGATGTTCAGCCGGGCAAACTCGATCTGCCGGGGATGACAGGGCACGGAGACGTGCTCCACCACCCAGTTATACAGGGGCCGGTGGTTTTCATATTCCAGGGAGCAAAGGCTGTGGGTGATTCCCTCCAGTGCATCCTGGATGGGATGGGCAAAGTCGTACATGGGGAAAATGCACCAGCTGGTGCCCTGGCGGTGATGCTCAATATAGCGGATGCGGTACAGCACCGGGTCGCGCATATTGATATTGCCGGATTCCAGGTCGATTTTGGCCCGGAGGGTGTATTTCCCCTCGGGGAACTCTCCCGCCCGCATCCGGCGGAACAGGTCCAGACTCTCCTCCATGGGCCGGTTCCGGTAGGGGGAGACGGCGGGATGGGTCAGGTCGCCCCGGTATTCCTTAAACTGCTCCGGGGAAAGCTCACAGACGTAGGCCAGGCCCTTTTGAATCAGCTCCTCGGCATACCGGTAGGTCTGCTCAAAGTAGTCCGACCCGTAGAAGAACCGATCTCCCCAGTCGAAGCCCAGCCAGTGGATGTCCTCCTGAATGGCATCCACATACTCCGTGTCCTCCTTGGCCGGGTTGGTGTCGTCCATGCGCAGATTGCACAGGCCGCCGAATTTCACCGCCGTGCCGAAGTCGATAATCAGGGCCTTGCAGTGGCCGATATGGAGATAGCCGTTAGGCTCCGGAGGAAACCGGGTGTGTACCTGCATCCCCTCAAACTGGCCCCCGGGGGCAATGTCCTGGGCCACAAAGCTGTGGATAAAGTTGGAGGATTCCATTTCCGCCATAGAAAAACATCCTTTCCGTATACTCGAAAATAATATTGTTTTATTATACCCGCTTTTTGGGGGATTTGCAATTCTTTTTTCCGAGGAAAGGGCGGGCACTCCAAGGAATGCCCGCCGGAAAGGGATTGCAGGGAAGGAAGTCAGGCGCCCCGGTGCTTCACGGACACCCGGAACAGCCACAGGCCAATCAGGAAAAACAGGCTGATGGCCAGCACGCCCAGGGAGGCACTGCCGGTGATTTGGGTGACGGCGCTGATTACCAGGGTGCCGGTGAAGGAGGCTCCCTTGCCGCAGATGTCATAGATGCCGAAGAAGGCGCCGGACTTTTCCGGAGGAATGATCTTGGAAAAGTGGGAGCGGGAAAGGGCCTGAATGCCCCCCTGGAACAGCCCCACGCATACGGCCAGAATCCAGAAATGGAGCTGGGAGGTCATAAACACGGCAATCATGGCAATGCCGAAGTAGGCCAGAATGCACACGGAAATCAGGGTATTGGAGGAGATTTTCCAGGACAGCCGGCCAATGATAATGGAGCTGGGGAAGGCCACCAGCTGAGTCACCAGCAGGGCCAGCAGCAGGCCCGTGGTGTCCAGCCCCAGGGCGGAGCCGTAGGCCGTGGCCATTTCAATGATGGTATATACCCCGTCAATGTAGAAGAAAAAGGACAGCAGGAAAAACAGCACCACCTTGTTTTGGGCAATATCCTTTAGGGTGCTGATGATCCCGGAAAGGGTGTGGAAGGTGGAGATTTTTTCCCGGGTGTAGTGGGTCTGCTGATAGTGCCGGAGCAGGGGAATGGTCACGCCCACCCACCACAGGGCGGTGATGGCAAAGGCCACGGTCATGGCCCGCTGCATGGTAAGGCCCAGCAGGTCGGACTTCAGCACCAGAAGCAGGCAAATCACAAAGGGAATACAGCTTCCGATATAGCCCCAGGCGTAGCCCAGAGAGGACACCTGATCCATCCGCTCGTCGGTGGTCACGTCGGAGAGCATGGAATCGTAGATAATAAGGCTCACCGAGTAAAGGGACTTGACCAGCACGAAAAGAATAATAAACACCAGCCACTGGACGGCAAAGCCCAGAATCACACAGCCCGCCGCACCCAGCAGCAGCACAACGGTAAAGAGCCGCTTTTTCATGCCCTTTTTGTCGGAAAGCGTTCCCACAAAGGGGCCCACCAGGGCCACAATCAGGGTGGACAGCGAGGCGGCATAGCCCCAATAGGCCAGGTATTCCGTGTCGGACACGCCGCCCAGGGAGGCCAAATGGTTAAAGTAAATAGGCATAATGGTGGCAATCAGCAGGGTAAAGGCCGAGTTGCCCACATCGTAGAGCACCCAGCGGCGTTCATCCGGAGTCAGTTGAAATTTCATGAGTATAGTCTGCCTTTCCGCGAAAGGCATCGACGGGGTTATGAAACCTGGATGCTTTCGCTATTAAGATTTATTTGCTATACTATCCACAGAAGTGTTCGGTAAACTACACAAACCGTGGAGGTGAGTGGCGGGGCTGTATAGCGGCGACCCCGCATGAGTATATGGTTTGGCCCCCCGTTAAGGCATCAACGATTGGCGCATTAAAGTAGCCCGTAAACTTATCTCTTTCAAATCGACTCGATTTTGCCGGGTGACCAGTCCCTGCCGAACCTTCTAAAATAATGACATGTAGGAGGTTCAAATGGCGTTTAAGATTTTACGAAAAAACTGTTGTGGACTGGATGTCCACAAGACTTGGATTTTTGCCTGCATCGGGATTACTGATGCAAACGGACGCACAGAGTACAAGCAGGCTCGCTTTTCCTCCTTCTCCAACGGACTGCGGGATTTGGCTGATTGGCTTGCAAAATACGGCTGTTCGGATGTCTGCATGGAGTCTACAGGCAAATACTGGATTCCTGTATTCAACATTCTTGAAAAGACCTGCTGGGTCACATTAGCGCACCCCAAATATACGAAGCCACAAAAGGGAAACAAGACGGACCGTAAGGATGCAAAATGGATCTGCGACCTGTATATGTGCGGTATGGTCAAGCCCAGCTTTATCCCACCGCCTGATATCCGGCAGCTTCGTGACCTGATGCGATATCGTACGAAGCTCACCAATATTCTTTCCGGTGAAAAGAACCGTGCCCTGAACTGTTTCACCGTTTCTAATCTCAAGCTGGATGATGTGTTTTCTGACGTGTTTGGCAAGTCCTCACGTTCAATTATTCAGTACATTTTGGATCATCCTGGTGAACAGTTTGACGTAGCACCATTTCTCAATCGACGCTGCAAGCACTCTGCCGAAGAGGTTCAGGCTGCTGTTGACGGGGCGGTATCCTGCGAACAGGCTGCAAAGCTCAGAGCGTGCTTACAGCACATCGATCAGATCAACGAACATCGGAAAAATATTGAAACTGAGATTCAGCGGCTTGCCCAGCCTTATCCATACCAGTTGGAGTTGATTCGCACGGTCCCCGGCTTTTCTGCTGCACCAATGACAGCTGTTGCGCTTATTTCTGAAATTGGGGTAGATATGTCTGTTTTTCCGTCTGCGAAGCATCTGGTTTCCTGGGCAGGTTGCTGTCCCCGTAATGATCAGAGCAGCAAAAAGGTAAAATCCACACGCATTTCCCGTGCGGGTTCCTACTTAAAGCCTCTGCTGGTTCAGGTTGCAAATGCTGTTGTCAAGTCAGACAAGTACCCGGAATGCAGAGAGCGCTACCGCAGAATTAAGGCCCGCCGCGGCCACAAAAAGGCGATCATTGCCGTTTGCAGGATGCTCCTGACCGCTATCTGGAACGTTCTGTCCAAGCTGGAACCTTATTCCGCAAAGGGTTATTTGGAAGATAAGCTGACCGAGCACTCCGTTGTAATCTCCAAAGCACAGGAGTTGGAACTGCTTCGCAAACGCGGCTACATCTTCAAAGACGAGTTGGCTGTCGAGACAGGATGATGCTGCGTTCTATACTGTTTTTTGCCGCAGTTCCTGCGGCTGTGTTTGTTGCGCCCTTTTTAGGG
>CAVJIP010000046.1:0-2890 GCA_963649625.1 Bacteroidaceae bacterium | reverse complement strand
AAGATCCTGTACCTGTTCAGCTTCTACAACACGGGCTTCCTCGTCGGCACGACCGCCGCAAGCTTCCTCGTCTTCGCCCTGCTCTACGCGCTCGTATATAAGAAGACCTCCAACACGTACTATAAGATAGTCACTTTTTAGCGGCGCATTAAGGCTGTGCTCATACGTATATTGCGCCTGCCCGAATCGAATCTGCCGGTAAAGCCGTGACAAACGGAGCGGGCAAGATAAGCTCCCTGCAAGGGGCGCGGAACGCAGCGGCTTTGACAATAAAAAACGCGGTATGGTAAAATGCCAACACCACATAAGGATGTTTTAATGTAATAGCTACGGTGCAACTCGGAGATGGGTTGCACCGATTTTTTGTTTAGGCGATAAATCGAAATTCCTGAGGATTTTGCTGAAGTTCGTCCAATATGGCAAGAAGTTCCTGCTCTGTCGGTATATCAACCATTCCGACTGCTGTAAAGTACACATCAACCTTGACGAAGGCAGCGTGTATTCTCCCCTCCTCATTACATTGGCAGCATGATTCCATACCGTCCCGGCATTGGTCAAAACCGAATTTTCATGTTATGATAAAAATGTAACGGTGGAAGTGACCACCTGCCCTGCTCTCGCTTTTCCGGCAGGAATCCGCCGAAACCAAAACAATGGAGGAACGTAACATGAAAAAAAAATTGCTTGCCCTGCTGTTGAGCCTTTCCATGCTGCTGGCCCTGTGTGCCTGCGGCGGCGGCTCTACCTCAGGCTCCAGCACCTCTGCCTCCGGCACGGAGACGGCTGCCACTTCCACAGCTCCTGTCCAGGAGGCTGCCCCCGCTGAGACGGAGGCCCAGTCTGCCGCCTCCAATCAGGAGACGGAGGCCCAGCCGGCCAACACCATCGAGTATCCCATTCCCGGGGACCACACCTTCTCCCTTGTCACCGTGCTGCGCATGAATGCGGCGGAGGCCATGGGCGATGATGATTACAGTGTCTCCCCTGCCTATGAGGAGATGCAGAAGGCCACCGGAGTCAGCATCAACTTCCAGATGCTTGGAGAGTCCACCTATACGGAAAAGATGAACCTGATGATGGCCTCCGGCGACCTGCCCGACCTGTTTTCCCAGACCGTAGCCCAGTATGACAACGACCTGATGGGTGCCATTGAGCAGGATATTCTCTTTGATATGGCCCCCATGCTGGAGGAAAACGCCCCGGACTATAAGGCACTGCTGGACTCCGACCCCACCTTTGCCTCCGGGGTCTATAACACAGACGGCACCCTGGCGCAGTTTGTGGGCCGCTCCATCAGCCGTGTCTCCCAAGGCCTGCTGATTCGCGGCGACTGGCTGGAGTCCCTGAATCTGGAAGCTCCCAAGAATTTTGACGAGCTCACCGAGGTGCTCCGGGCCTTCCATACGGAAAAGGGCGCAACCATGTCCCTGCTGGTGAACTTTGAGTGCGATTCCGGTCTGTCCCCCTTCTTCAACACCAGCTTTATGGGCTTCCGGGGCGTGGGCTATCAGCGCACCGAGCCCAACGGCAATGAGCTGGTTTGCTCCTACGCCTCCGAGGGCTTCATCCAGTACCTGGAATACCTGCACAGCCTGTTCGCCGAGGGCCTGATTACCGACGACTTTATGAACACCGGCAAGGAATACGGCAACTGGGAGTCCTCCTACTATTCCGGCAAGTGCGGTGTCTGGCAGGACGACTGCAAGTACACCGACCCCGCCTTCCGGGAGAATGCCAGCGACCCCAACTGGACTGCCGTGCCCTTTGCCCTGAGCGATATTGACGTACACGTCACCATGTCCCAGACCGTGGCCATGAGCGGCAAGCTGTACATCACCACCGCCTGTGCCGAGCCTGAGGTGGCCATGCAGTATATCAACTACTGCTACACCCCCGCCGGTACGGATCTGGTGTCCTTCGGCGTGGAGGACCTGACCTACACCAGAGACGCTGACGGCACCATCAGCTTCACCGATCTGCTCACCAACAATCCTGACGGTCTGAGCTTTGACATTGCCTCCGTGTACTATCTGCCCGGCCAGTGGCTGCCTGTTGACCAGCAGGAGCGCTACCTGGAGCTGACCCTGGCCCCCGAGGCTGTGGAGGCCTATCAGCTGTGGACGGCGGAATACGGAGACGACTCCATGACCATCCCCACCGACTGCACCATGACCCCCGCCGAGACCACCGAGTATTTCAACCTGGCCGGTGATGTGCTGACCTCCTTTACCGAGGCCGCCTCCCGGGTCATTGTAGGCGACATGACCATTGAGGAATATCGGGCCCTGATCTCCAGCCTGGAGGCCACCAATCTGGGTAAAATGGACGAGATCTACGCCGCCGCCTATGACCGCTATCTGGACACTGAAAGCTGATCTTCATCAATAGTTTTTCAGGGCAGGCGCACTCCACGCCTGCCCTTTCAGCATTCACTCAAAAGCAGCCCCATTCCGATTCAAGGAACGGGGCGAAATTGCCCTTGAAAGCCCCTGTTTCGCTGGGTCTGGATGGTATCAGTGTAGCACAGGGAACGGTAGATTTCATCCCGATTTTGTCCCACTTTTGTCCCGTTTTTGTCGCATTTTTGTTGCAGATTTGTCCCAGTTTTGTCCCACCTTCCTATCTCCCTCTTCCGCCGCCTTTGGCGGCACCTTCTCGTCGGAGCAAAGTCCGCTCTCGCTCGGGCTTCCGTTGGTCGCCCTTGCGCCGCTCCCTTGCTCCTCCTCTCCCCAGCGAACCCGCTGCGCTGGGCTTCGCCGGGGGCCCCGTTTTGGGCGTAAAGTCCGCTCTCGCTCGGGCTTCCGTTGGTCGCCCTTGCGCCGCTCCCTTGCTCCTCCTCTCCCCATTGCACCCGCTGCGCTGGGCTGCAACGGGGCCCCGGAAGGTTATG
>CAVJIP010000045.1:0-16404 GCA_963649625.1 Bacteroidaceae bacterium | reverse complement strand
CGTATGTGCCGATGATAGTGTGTGGGTGACTGTATGTGAAAATAGGTAATGCCAACATCAAATTCCGCTCTCCAATCGGGGAGCGGTTTTTCTAGCTTTTGAACGATTTCCTTTGTAAACAATAATTTTCTCTGTTAAAGCGTGAAAATCACATATTGTGGTTTACGCCGCCGGAAAAACGTGATAGAATAGCATAAAATAATGATAGGAGGGGTTTCGATGATTAAAAAACCTTCCAAAGAGGCCAGCATGGCCCTCTATGAGCAGATCGTTGCCCTAGATGATGTAGATGCCTGCTACCGCTTTTTCCAGGATCTCTGCTCTATTACGGAGCTGCGGGCCATGGAGCAGCGGTTTGATGTGGCCCGGCTGTTGTATGACGGTAAGGTTTATACCGAAATCGTGGACAATACCGGGGCCAGCAGCGCCACCATCAGCCGGGTCAATCGCGCACTGAAGTACGGGGAAAATGGCCTTTTGGAGGCATTTGAGAAGGATCCAACCCAATGAGTGGGCGCAGGGCCTCTTAAAATGAAGGATAATCTGCGGCATATTGCATAAAAATGCGCATAACCTGGCCTCTCTTTCGTAAAATTCTTCAAAAATGAAATTCTTGCTTGACATCTGGCAAGTGGATGCGTATACTTAGTCCATCAAGCAAAGGCGCTGATATTCCGAGTGATCGGACTGTCAGCGTCTTTTTTGATTTGAATTGGCCATTCAAGTCGAATCTCATACTATGTTGGGAGGAAAAAGTGATGGAATTTTCATCGGTAAACACCATATGGGTGTTATTGGGTGCCGCAATGGTGTTCTTTATGCAGGCGGGCTTTGCCATGTGTGAGGCGGGCTTTACCCGGGCAAAGAATACCGGCAACATCCTAATGAAAAACCTCATGGACTTTTGTATTGGCACGCCGTGCTTTTGGCTGATTGGCTTCGGCCTGATGTTTGGGTATAGCAGTTCGGTGTTCGGAAAGCTGGATCCCTTGATTCTGGGGGATTACGCCAGCATTCTTCCGGCGGGGGTTCCCAAGTGGGCCTATGTGATTTTCCAGACGGTGTTCTGCGCCACCTCGGCCACCATCGTTTCCGGTTCTATGGCGGAGCGCACGAAGTTCTCTGCTTATTGTATCTACTCCGCCTGCATTTCCCTGTTCATCTATCCCATTTCTGGCCACTGGATCTGGGGCGGTGGCTGGCTCAGCCAGCTGGGCTTCCATGATTTTGCCGGTTCCACTGCGGTTCATATGGTAGGCGGCATCTGTGCCTGCATCGGTGCGGCCATGCTGGGCCCCCGGATCGGAAAGTACGACAAAAACGGCAAGCCCCGGGCGATTCTGGGCCATAACCTTTCCATTGCGGCCCTGGGCGTGTTCATTCTCTGGTTCTGCTGGTTTGGCTTTAACGGCTGCTCCACTGTGGCCATGGACAGCGATGAGGCCATGGTTTCTGCCGGTTTGATTTTCTTCAATACCAATATGTCTGCTGCGGTTGCCTGCGTTGTTACCCTGCTGTTTACCTGGATTCGCTATGGCAAGCCGGATGTTTCCATGACCTTTAATGCGGCCCTGGCCGGCCTGGTGGGCATCACCGCAGGCTGCGACGTGGTTTCCCCGGTGGGTGCTGCGGTGATTGGCATTGTCTGCGGTTTCCTGATTGTTCTGGCGGTGGAATTTTTCGACAAGGTCGCTAAGATTGACGATCCTGTTGGCGCAATTTCCGTTCACGGTGTCTGCGGCGCTACCGGTACGATTCTGACCGGCCTGCTGGCCACCGACGGTGGCCTGTTCTACGGCGGCGGTTTCCGGTTCTTTGGAATCCAGATCCTGGGTGTTCTGGTGGTGGCGGCCTATACCGCAGTCGTGATTACCATTGTGTTTACCATTATCAAAAAGACCGTTGGCCTCCGCTGCAGCACAGAGGATGAGATCGAAGGTCTGGACATTTCCGAGCATGGCCTTGCGACCGCCTATGCGGACTGGGTTCCCGCTACCTCCATGAGCATTGACGATACGGCATCTGCCGTTGCCGTGACCGGCATCACCCCGGTGGAAAAGGCCGTTCCCGTGGTCAAGGCTCCCAAGGCGGAAAAAACTGACGGTACCAAGTATACAAAGATCACCATTGTGTGCAACCAGTCCAAGTTTGAGGCTCTGAAGGCCCAGATGGGTCAGATCGGCGTCACCGGCATGACAGTGACCCAGGTTATGGGCTGCGGGGTACAGAAGGGCAAGACGGAGTTCTATCGGGGTGTTCCCCTGAACATGAATCTGCTGCCTAAGCTCCAGGTGGACATTGTGGTTTCCACAGTTCCTCCGGCCACTGTGGTGGCGGCGGCCAAGAGTGCCCTGTACACCGGCCATGTGGGCGACGGAAAGATATTCCTGTATGATGTGGAGGACGTGATCCGCGTCCGTACCGGCGAAACCGGCGTGGCGGCACTGACTGGCCCGGATGAGGAATAAGAGATAAATAGGGGCTGCGAAGGCAAGGGAAAACCTTTCTTCGCAGCCCCTTTCTTTACCGCTGAATGTAGCTTAGCAGCAGGGCGAGCACCAGCATATGTCCGGGATAAAAGCCATAGCAAAAATACTGGAAGGCCTTGCTGTGATAGCCCTGCCGCCCGTGATAGAGCCAAATGGGAATCAGGGCCAGCAGGGCAAGTCCCTGCTGCACAAGCTCAAGCTCCACGCCGAACAGACGGATGGGATATACCAGACCGCCGATCATTTCCACATTGATCCAGTAAAGGGCAAGAAGCAGTCCCAGGCGGCACCACCACTTCTTCCCACGGAACAGGTAGAAGATTAGCACCGTCAGCACGCCGGAGCCGTAGTAGTCCACCATACACAGAGTTCCCAGCACCCCGCTGGCTCCAAGGGTCAAGATAACGGTGAGAAGATACAGCCAGAGGTGCTGCTTTTTTCGCACCGTCTCCATGAGATGGATGCCCAAAAGGCCCAGCAGCAGAGTCCAAATCACGTTTTGATGAACCGGGTAAAACCAGGTTCCCCCATACATCAGGTCAAAGGGCACCTCGGAGATCAGGGCCAAAAGCAGCAGACGCAGCAGGTATTTTTTCAAATCGTGGGTGTGAAAATACCCTTCCACCGCCATAAAGGCAAAGATGGGAAAGGCCAGTCTGCCTGCGCAGGTCAGCCAGTCCTGGGCGGGGAGAAAGGTGGCCCAAAGGTGATCCATCAGCATCAGCACCATGGCAAGGATATGAAGGACCCCCGCACTCAGGTCAAAGCGTTTGAAGGGGGCGGCAGTGGTGTTGGATTGTTTCATTTTCTCACTTCCTGTTTTCTACTGTTGATGTGGGCCGGACACCGTTCCACCCGCCGTATCCCGGTAAGGGGGAAACAGGCGGCTCGGTAAGGGCCTCCCGGCAGGGTATAGCCATAGGTATTGTAGCGGCCCGGGGCCCTTTCGTCAAGGAAATATCCGGCCCCGACAGGGCTCGACCTGCTTTCCCCGGGGAATATGCTACACTAGGCCTGTCCCTAGGGGACAGGGAGGTGATCTCATGGCCCCGGTTTCCCGGCGCAGGCTGTTATATCTGCCCATCCGTATGGTTCAGTGCCAAAGCCCGGCCCGGCAATATGCCCCGGTGGGGCTTCAGGAGCTTGCGGCCAGTATCCGCCAGGTGGGAATCCTCCAGCCCTTGACGGTACAAAAAAACGGAAATCAATATCAGGTGGTTTCCGGCACCCGCCGGCTTTTGGCGGCCCGGATGGCGGGGCTGGAGGAGCTGCCCTGTCTCCTGCTGGAGGAGGTCCAGGAGCCTGCGCTGATCGCCCTGACGGAAAACCTCCAAAGGGAAAACCTGTTCTATTTGGAGGAGGCGGAGCTGCTCCAGGAATATCTTCGCCGCAGCGGCCTTACCCAAGGGGAGGCGGCCCGCCGCCTGGGGTGCAGTCAGTCCGCCATTGCCAATAAGATCCGGCTGCTTCAGCACAGCCCTGCCGTCCGCCAGGCTCTGGGAGAAGCGGGGCTAAATCAGCGGCAGGCCCGGGAGCTGCTGCGGCTGCCCACGGAGCAAAGCCGTCTTTACGCCATCCGGGAAATTGCGTCCCTGGGACTGAATGTGTCCCAGACCCAGCGGTACATCAGCGGCTATCTTTCCAATATGGCCCAGGGGGAAAAGCTCCGCCGCTGGGATACCCGGATATTTCTGGAGCGCATCCGGCGGGATACCGCCCTTTTGCGCCGAAACGGCATTTCTGCGGAGCTGCAATGCCGGGAGCAGGAGGATGAGATTCTGCTGACCCTGCAAATTCCCAAGGAAAATAAGTAATTTTCACAATTTGACCATTTCAGTTTGTGGTTTTTTCCATAAACATTGCAAGGGGAAAGCATTATAATACAGGTAGAAATTATCCAATGGCTCCGCATTCCGGCGGCTCCCATTGGTGCTTCTTGGAAAGGAGACATTTATTTATGGGCATTTATGCAGTCACCGGCGGCTCCAGCGGCATCGGCGCAAAAACCGTGGAATATCTGCGGGCACAGGGCCATCTGGTGTATAACATCGACGTCAATCACGGGGACATTTCCGCCAATTTGGCAACCCAGGAGGGCCGTCAGCAGGTCATTGACAGGCTCCACGCTCTCTGCACCGAGGGAATGGACGGCCTGGTTTGCTGCGCCGGTGTATCCAACGCCTGCGGCAACCTGAAGCTGATTATTTCTCTGAACTACTTCGGTGCCGTCCGGCTGGCCGAAGGGGTGTTTGATTTGCTTCATAAGCGGCACGGCTCCTGCGTGGTGGTGGCCTCCAATACCATCTCCCAGGGGGCAGCCCGGATGGACGTGGTAAATCTGTTGAACAACCAGATGGACGAGGCCCGGGCCCTGGAGCTGATGGATATGCTGGACAACAAAAAGGACGCCCACTCCATGTATGTGGCCACCAAGTATGCCCTGGCCCGGTGGATGCGCCGGGTTTCTCCGGATTGGGCCTCCCAGGGCGTGCGGATCAACGCCATTGCCCCGGGCAATGTGGAGACCGCCATGACCGCCAAGCTGACCCCGGCCGAGCGGGTGGCGGTGCTGGCCCTGCCCATCCCTACCCTCTACGGGGAGGACAAGCTGATGGATCCGGCGGACATTGCCAGCTCCATTGTGTTCCTGATTTCCCAGCAGGCCCACGGCATCAACGGCATTATTCTCTTCTGTGACGGCGGCACGGATGCGCTGCTGAACACGGAAAAGGTCTATTAAGGAGGAATGAGCCATGATCGAGAAATACATTGACGCCATGCTCAAGGGCGATTACAAGGCCCTGGCCGCCTGCTTTGCCCCCAAGTGCCGGTACTTCGACTATTGCCCCGTGGGCACCAACCGGGACAACTACCATGTCTATGGCCGCAACGCCATTGAGATGTTCTTCCACAACAAGTTTACTTTCCGAATCCTTTCCATTTCGGATCCGGTGATTGAAAATGAAACCTCCGCCAATTTCCTGGTAGCCTACGGCGGCACCTACCTCTACGCCCGGGCCACCATTGAGTCGGCCACCGAGGACGGCCTGATTCAGGAGTTGACCGTCCGTCCCGCATAAGCAAAAACCTCAGGCCGCAGGAGCTTTTTCCTGCGGCCTGCGTGTTTGCCCTTGCGGTTTTATGCGCTACCCGCTATACTAGGGGAAAGTACTGTTCTTCCTGGGAGGGGCTTATGATTACTTCTTATTTTTTTGGCACCCTTGCTGACGGAACTCCTGTCACCTGTTACCGTCTCCCAGGCGGCGGCGGGGCCTACGCAGACATTCTGGACTATGGAGGAACCATTCAGGCACTGGTTGTCCCAAACCGGGAGGGCCGGCCCACCGATGTGGTTTTGGGTTACGACACCCCCGGGGAATACCAGACCGGTCAGCTGTATTTTGGAGCCACCATTGGCCGCCACGCCAACCGCATCGCCCGGGGCCGGTTTACCCTGGAGGGGAAAACCTACACCCTGGACTGTAACTGCGGCCCCAATCACTCCCACGGCGGCCTTCAGGGCTTTGACCGAAAAATGTTCCGGGGAGAGGTGGACGGGGATTTTTTGCATCTGCATCTTGTCTCCCCCCATGGGGATCAGGGCTATCCAGGCAGGCTGACCGTTACCGTGACCTTTTCCTTTTCCCGGGACAATGTGCTGACCATCCGTCACCGGGCGGTAACGGATCAAACCACTCTGGTGAATATGACCAGCCACAGCTACTTTGACCTGAGCGGCGGGCAGAACCCCATGGGGCAGCTGCTTCGGCTCCGGGCGGATGCCTTCGCCGAGAACGATGAAAACACCCTGCCCACCGGCAGGCTTCTGCCGGCAGCAGGGACAGCCTTTGATTTTACCTGGGAAAAGCCTGTGGGCCGGGACATTGACCTGCCGGAGGAGCAGCTTCTGCGCTGCCGGGGCTACGATCACAGCTTTGTGCTGAGAGGGGGCCTTACGAACTGTGCCTCCCTTAGCAGCCCGGAAACCGGCATCGCCATGGAGGTGGCGACAGACCTGCCCGGAGTCCAGCTCTATTCCGGGAATTATGTAGAAGGTGTGGGCAAGGGCGGGAGAACCTACCATCCCCGGGACGGGGTCTGTCTGGAGCCTCAGTTTTTCCCCAACGCCATGGCCCTGGAGGGCTTTCACAAGCCCATTCTTCGCCCGGAGGAGGTCTATGACCACAAAATCATCTACCGGTTTACCTGCCGGTCATAGAATCAGCTCCGCCACAAACACCGTCAGACAGGACAGCACCGCCACGGTAAACAGGCTTCTTCCCCACCAGGCCAGTAAAATCCCCACCACCAGCGCCAGGGCCCCGGCAACGGGATTGGTGGTGGCCTCCACAATGGCCGGAAAGGTCATCACCGCCAGGGTCACATAGGGCACATAGTAGAGAAAGGACCTTAGAAACCGGCTGGTGATTTCCCGGCGAATCAGGGTAAGGGGCAGCACCCGAATGAGATAGCTGACCCCCGCCATCACAAGAATATAAAGGTATGGATTTCTGGTCATAGCATTTCCTCCCCTTCCGGCTGCTCCCGGATTGGGAACAGAATTGCCGCCGCAGCGGAAATCACCACCGTCAGCACAATGATTCGTGTGCCGGAGGACCAGGCCGCCGTCAGCGGCACTTTGGCAAGGACGTAGCTCAGCACCATGGAAACCCCCACCAGTGCGGCAACAATTCGGCTTTTCCGGGCAGGAGGAATGATAATGGCCAGGAACATTCCATACAGTCCCACGCTCAGGGCCGAGACTAAATTCCCCGGCAGGAGATTTCCCACCATCACTCCCAAAAAGGTTCCCACACACCAGCCGGGCAGGGCCACCACCACCACACCATAGGTGAAGAAAGGATTCAGCCATCCCGGCGAGGCGATGCTTACCCCGAAAATCTCGTCGGTCACATCAAAGGCCATAAGCATTCGAGGAATCAACCCTGTTTCCGGGCGCAGCTTCTGGGTCAGGGCACAGGACATCAGCAGATACCGGGCGTTGGCCACCAGAATCATCAGGGCCATCTCCAGATAGGTGCCGTTTTCTGCAATTACCGTAAAGCCTGCGTACTCCCCTGCTGAGGCGTTGGTGAGGAGACTGGCCAGGCCCGCCTGAAAGGCGGTAAGCCCGGCTCGCTTGGCGGCAATGCCCAAGGTAAAGGACACGGCAAAATAGCCCAGGGTGATGGGAATACCCAGGCGCATACCGCTGACAAAATTGCTTCGGTTCTGTTCGGACATACTGATTCGCTCCCTTGCGAATAACGTGCGTCCCTTAGCATACACCAAAATTCCTGCGGTGTCGAGGATTTTTCAAAAATAGGGGAATTTCTCCGGGCTCCCATAGGTCAAAATGGGTTTCCTTCATTCTGTTTGTGTCTTTTTCACAAAATCATTTGGATTCTAAGGAAAAGTGTGCTACAGTGAGCATAGATTCAATACCAAGAAAGCGAGGAATGAAAGATGGATCCATTTCAGAATATGCCCACCCCCACCGCCCCGGAGCCGGAGGTAGAGGCCAGAATGGCTGAAGAGTCTGCCTATACCCGAATTGGGGAGGAGACGACTGACCGCCGGGAGGATAAGACCTGCTTCGCCTCCACCCCTGCCGCCGGTTCCTCTGCCATTTACGCCCGGGATGGCGGCACCGTATATCTGAAGAACCCGGAGATTCACGGCTGGGGCGAAATGACCCAGGCGGATCTTCGCAATGAGCTGGGCAGCAAATACGGCTTCTGTGCCGCCGTGCTTTCCAACCAGAAAACCAGCCATGTGACCCTGGTGAATCCGAAAATCGTCTGCCATGAAAGCTCCACCGCCAACGGGGCCTATGCCATTTTCGGCGGGGCCGTGGTGATCGAGGGGGGCACCATTGACACCTGCAACCGGCAGGGCCACGGTGTGGATGCCTCCTACGGCGGCCATGTGTACTGCAACGGCACCGTGATTCATACCGGTGGCCAAAACTCCGGGGCTCTGGCCACAGACTTCCAGGGGGGCTATATTACCGTCCGGGACATTCATGCCACCACGGAGCTTCCCGGCTCTCCCGGCATCTATACCGCCGGAAAATCCATTATTTCTGCCTACCATTCCACCTTTGTTTCCAAGGGCTGCGAGGCGGTGATGGTGGCCCATGCTCTGGGACATACCTACCTCTATGACTGCGATCTCACCGGTACCGTGGGCCTTAACACCCACAACTCCATGAGCCCGGAGTACTCCTACATCCATATGTTTGGCGGAAGGCTTGCCTCCACAGAGGGCAGCATTCTCTGTGCCGAGGACGGCAAGGCCGTGATGAATCTGGATCATGTGACCTTTGCGCCTCCGGCGGACGGCAATATTGCCTTTGCCAAGGCCGGAGGCCGACTGGTGGCCAACCTGACGGATATGGAGGTTACGGGAAATATTGACCGGGAAAAGACCTCCTATCTGGAGCTGAATCTGAAAAGCACCCGGCTCACCGGCCAGGTCAATGCCACGGCACTGACCCTGGACGGCGGCTCGGAGTGGAGCATTACCGGGGACAGTACCGCTGCGATTCTTTCCGTTCTCCCCGGCGCAAAACTCTCGGCCAAGGCCCCTGTTACCGTCACCTATGGCACGCTGGCCCCGGGCACGGTGCTCCCCCAGGTTCCCAATGTCACCTTCCGGGCGGATGGGGCGCAGAAGGACGACTTCCAGGCCAAAAAGATGATGCCGCCTCCGGATATGCCCGGTGGCCCCGGCGGGCCCGGTATGCCGCCTCCCCCTCCTGTGAATTAAAAACTTTATAAAAGCCGTGAAAGCCCTATTGACAACATGGGGCTTTCGTGGTATCATGTATTCATACTAATCCTGTAGGAAATGAGGCGATGCTTGTATGATGTCCACTGTCCCACGGATAGAAGGACGATGTTGCCGCCCGATGAAGCTTGCCATAACAAAAAGTCATTGGACGAAAAGGAGCTGTAAATTATGAGCATTTATCATTCCATTACTGAGCTGATCGGCAACACCCCCCTGGTGGAGCTGACCGGCTATGAGAAAAAGTACGGCATTCCCGCCCAGATCCTGGCCAAGGTGGAATACTTCAATCCCGCCGGTTCCGTAAAGGATCGTATTGCGGCCGCCATGCTGGAGGACGCAGAGGAGAGGGGCCTGATCAACAAGGACACGGTGATTATCGAGCCCACCTCCGGCAATACCGGCGTCGCCCTGGCTGCCTTTGCCGCCGCCCGGGGCTACCGGCTGATTATCACCATGCCGGAAACCATGAGCGTGGAGCGCCGCCGTCTCATGTCCGCCTATGGAGCGGAGCTGGTGCTGACCCCCGGCCCCAAGATGGTGGATGCCATCGCCAAGGCTGAGGAGCTGGCCAAGGAGATTCCCAACAGCTTTATCCCCGGCCAGTTCACCAATCCCGCCAATCCCAAGAAGCACTACAAAACCACCGGCCCTGAGATTTGGAGGGATACCGACGGCAGCGTAGATATTTTTATTGCCGGTATCGGCACCGGCGGCACCCTCTCCGGGGTGGGCAAATACCTAAAGGAGAAAAACCCCCAGGTACAGATCATCGGCATTGAGCCGGAGGACTCACCCGTGCTGACCCAGGGCCATGCAGGCGTCCATAAGATTCAGGGCATTGGCGCAGGCTTTGTGCCCGACACCCTGGACACGAAAATCTATGATGAGGTTATCCCGGTGAAAAATCAGGATGCCTTCCAGGCAGGCCGGGAGGTGGCAAAAACCGACGGCCTTCTGGTGGGAATCTCCTCCGGCGCAGCCATTTGGACGGCCCGGCAGGTGGCGGCCCGGCCCGAAAACAAGGGAAAGCGCATTGTAATCCTTCTGCCGGACACCGGGGAGCGATACCTTTCCACCGCCCTGTTTGCGGAAGAATAACATGACATTTTGGCGCACTGCCTCAGGCGGTGCGCCTTTGTGCTGTTTGACTTTCTATGGGAAACTATGCTATAATAGCGACCACTAAGGTACGCTCCGGCGGCCTGTCCCGGGCAGGTGCCCCTACCCCTCTTTTTTGGAGGTACGCAATGGAAGCAATTCACAAAAGTCTACTATACTGGCTCTACTGTCAGGTGCGCCTTTGGCTCTCGGCCCAGTGGGAGGGTAGCGTTCTGGTTCATTTTCTGACCCATCAGCGGCAGGAAAACCCTGTCTCCCGGCTGGCCCGCCCCGCCGTCCGGCTTCGGGAGGGCTACTGGGCGATGTTCCGGCGGCTCCGGCTAAACCGTCTGTTGGAGGGGAGCATTTTTCTTCACCCGCTGCTCTTTTCCGCCCTGGCGGTGGTACTGGCCCCGGTGCTGCCCACCATGGGAGTTTTTGCCCTGGTCTGCGGAGGGTTCTTTTCCCTTCTGCTGCTTCTGGGGGTGAGGCAGGCCCCGGTGCTGCGCCGGACACCTCTAAACGGCTATGTAGCGCTGTATGCGGCGATATATTTCTACGCCACGCTGACCTCCACCTCTCTAAGGGGCAGCCTGTTTCCCGGGCTTTTAACCATAGCCTTTGTGCTGTTTTTTCTGGTGCTGGCCTCCTGCTGGCCAGATGAGATCACCCTGCGATGCCTTGTGGGGGCCATGGTGGCTGCCGCCGTTTTGGTGTCCCTTTACGGCTTTTATCAGGCCATGTTCCCGGAAAAATTCCGAAATGTCTGGACGGACACGGATATGTTCTCCACCATCGCCTTCCGGGTATATTCCACCCTGGAAAACCCCAATGTGCTGGGGGAGTATCTTCTGCTGGTGATTCCTCTGGGGGCGGCGATTCTGCTGACGGAAAAAACCTGGCCGAGGCGGATTCTCTGGCTGATCTCCTGCGGGATCATGGGAGTCTGCCTGGTTCTTACCTATTCCCGAGGCTGCTACCTGGGACTGCTGTTTGCCGCCGCCCTGTTTTTGGTGCTGCTGGATCGGCGGTTTTTGATTCTGGGAATTGTTGCCATTGCCCTTTCTCCCCTATATCTGCCGGAGTCGGTGCTCTCCCGCTTTACCAGCATCGGCAATATGGGGGACACCTCCACCTCCTATCGGGTCTATATTTGGATGGGCACCCTGGCTATGCTGAAGGATTACTGGCTCTGCGGCCTGGGGCCCGGGACGGAGGCCTTTAACGTGGCCTATCCAAAATATGCCTACAATGCCATTACTGCGCCCCATTCCCACAATCTCTATCTGCAGCTGACCTGTGACACGGGAATCTGTGGCCTCGGGGTGTTTATCCTGCTGATGATCGGGTTTTATCGGATGATGTTTACTGCCATTCGCCTGGAGAAGGACCACTCTGCAAGGGTGTTTCAAATCGCCGGAGTATCCGCAATTTCGGGATTTCTGCTTCAAAGTATGACGGACTACACCTTCTATAACTATCGGGTCATGTTGCTGTTTTGGGCCATGCTGGGGCTGTGTGTGCTGTTTTGCCATATGGGACGGAAGGACGGTGAGGCGGCGCAATGATAAAGGTGCTCAACATTCTCACCGACAGCAATATCGGCGGCGCAGGCCGCTGTCTGGTGAATTATCTAAAGTACTGCGACCACAGCCGTTTTGCAGTCTCCGTGGTGCTGCCCCGGGGCAGTCTGCTGATTCCGGAGGTTCAGCGGCTGGACATTCCCGTAATCCAGGCGGAGGGTATCGCAGAGGCCTCCTTTTCCCTGGCTTCCGTTCCTGTTCTAAGGGCAATCATCCGGGCACAGGGGCCGGACATTGTGCATACCCACGGCTCCTTGAGTGGACGAATCGCCGCCCGGCTGTGCGGCACGAAAATCATTTACACCCGGCACAGCGCATTTCCCGTGCCCGCTTATCTCCGGCACGGCCCGGGCCACTGGCTGGGCGGCTTTGTGAACAACGCCCTGGCAAACCGAATTATCGCCGTCAGCCCCGCCACCGCCCGGAATCTAACGGACAGCGGAGTTTCCTCAAAAAAAATCACCACGCTGATGAACGGTGTGGAGCCCCTGACCCGAAGTGATCCGGCGGCCTGTCAGGCCCTTCGGCAAAGGCTTCAAATTCCGGACGGGGTGTTTACGGCGGGGATTCTGGCCCGGCTGGAGCCCTATAAGGGGCACAGACTGCTGCTGGATGCCGCCCGGGAGCTGGCGGATCAGGGCCGGGACTTTCGGATTTTAATCGGCGGCAACGGCCCGGAGGAGGAAACCATCCGTCAGGGCATTGTCCGCCGGGGCCTGGAGAAGCGGGTGCTGTTTCTGGGCTTTGTGCAAAACGTATCTGAGGTACTGAGCCTTCTGGATGTACAGCTAAACTGCTCCTACGGAACGGAGGCCTCCAGCCTTTCCCTGATCGAGGGCATGAGTCTGGGTCTTGCCACGGTGGCCAGCGACTACGGAGGAAATCCCTGGCAGGTGGAGGAGGGCATTACCGGCCTGCTGTTTCCCAGCGGCAGCAGCCATGACCTGGCGGAGCGGCTTTCCCGGCTGATGGACGACCCAATGCTGCTGCGGGACATGGGGGAGCAGGCCCTGAAGGCCTATCACGCCCGGTTTACCGGGGAGATATTTGCGAAAAACATAGAGTCTGTGTACGATCAGACCATCCACAAGAAATGAGGTACGGAGCATGGAGGAAAAGAAGCTGAGGAGACATCCTAACTTTTTTGATATAATCTTTATTGTGTTGATCCTGGCCCTGGCCGGAGGGGCCTATTGGGTCAGCCACGACGGTACCTCCGGTCAGGAGCTGGTTTCCCGAAGCTATGTGATTGAGCTAAGCCATCTCCAGGCGGATATGGCCCGATATGCCGCCGTAGGAGACAGGGTCACGGACAATGTGAAAAACCAGGCCATGGGAACGGTAACTGCCGTGGAGACAATACCCTACACGATCTCCGTCACCGATGAAGCCGCCGGCACGGTAAAGCAGGTGCCGGTGGAGGGGTACGTTTCCCTGCGGATTACCGTCCAGACGGATACCACGGAGACGGACAGCCAGATTGCCACCGGGGACGGCTATGTTCTCCGGGTGGGCACGGCGGTGTCCTGTGCCGTAGGAGGTCTGACCTCTGCGGGATATATTATCCAAGTGGACAGATAGGGGGAGTGTCTATGAAAAAGCATCCTTTGACCTGGATTGACGGCCTGGTCATTGCCGTTCTGGCTCTGCTGGCGGCGGGAACCTGCGTAAAGTTCCTGGGGAAGGACACCGCCACCGCCAAAGAGGCCACCCAGGAGCTTACCTATGTTCTGGAGATTCAAGGAGTTCGTCAGTATACCGTGGATGCCCTGGCTGAGGGAGATACGGTCTACGACAGCGAGGGAAAGGGCGCAGTAGGCGTGATTTCCGCAATTGAGATGGCCCCTGCCGCCACCACCATCAGCTATCCTGACGGCACCACCTCCGAGGGCACCCTGGAGGATCGGCTGGACGTTTATGTTACGGTCACAGCCCAGGGCTGCCAGGAGAACGGAGCCATAAGGGTGGGAACCTATGACATCCGTGTCAACGGTACCAACATCTATTACACCAAGTACTCCACCTGGAGCGCCACCGTCACTGAGCTGAACCCATGAAAATTCTGATGGTGCTGATGGGCCTGGACATTGGCGGTGCCGAGACCCATGTTGTGGAGCTTTCCAAGGAATTAAGCCGCCGGGGCCATGAAATCCTCATTGCCTCCAACGGCGGGGCTTATGTGCCCCAGCTGGAGGCCGTGGGTATCCGCCATGTGGAAATGCCCCTGAACCGCCGCTCTGCCCGGGCGATGGCGGTTTCCCTCCATCGCCTGCGCAGGCTGATTCGCCGGGAGCACCCTGACCTGGTACACGCCCACGCCCGAATCCCGGCATTTCTCTGCGGGATTCTTCGGCGGCAAATGAAGTTTCCCTTTATTACTTCGGCCCATTGGGTGTTTACCGTGACACCCCTTTTGCGGCTGATGACCGACTGGGGCCAGTATACCGTGGCCGTGAGCCAGGACATCCGGCAGTATCTCTGGGTGAGCTACAGTCTGCCGGATGACCAAATCTCCGTGACCATTAACGGCATTGACACGGCGGCCTTTGGGCCGGGGCAGGCCAACCCGGCCCTTTGTACGGCCCTGGGCCTGGGAAAAGGGCCTGTGGTGGGTATGGTCAGCCGCCTGGATGCGTCCAGGGCCCTGGCTGCTCAGGTGCTGATCCGGCTGATGCCGGAGCTTTCCGGGAAATTCCCCGCAGCCCAGCTTTTGATTGTAGGGGACGGGGATCAGCGGGAGGGGCTGGAACAGGCGGCTCAGAGGGTAAACAACACCCTGGGGCGACAGGCTGTTGTGATGACCGGCCCCCGAACCGATGTGGCGGAGCTGGTTTCCCTGTGCGATGTTTTTGTAGGGGTAAGCCGGGCGGCTCTGGAGGCCATGAGTGAGGCAAAGCCGGTGATTTTGGCCGGAAACGAAGGCTATGGGGGGATTTTGACCCGGGAATCCCTCCCCCGGGTACAGCCCACCAATTTCTGCTGTCGGGGCTGCGCCCCCATTACCCAGGCTGCGCTTCTGGAGGATTTGACAGCACTGCTGTCCATGGAGGATAAGCGGCGGCAGGCCCTGGGGGACTTTGGCCGCAGTTTGGTTTTGGAGCAGTATTCCGTCCGCCGCATGACGGAGGATTATCTGGCTGCCTATGAAAAGGTGCTCCACCCGGCGAAGCCTGTTGAGGCGGTGATCTCCGGTTACTACGGCTATGGAAACCTGGGAGACGATGCCATCCTTCTGTCCATCAGCCGACAGCTGGCGGCCCTGGAGCCTCCCGTCCGGCTTACGGTGCTGTCCCGGAATCCGAAAAAAACCACGGCCAGCTATGGGCTTCGGGCCGTTGACCGCTTTTCGCCCTTGGCCGTCTGCAGGGCCCTACGCCGCACCGATCTGCTGATTTCCGGCGGCGGCAGTCTCCTACAGGATCATACCTCGGCCCGTTCCCTTCGGTATTACCTGAGTGTGATTCGCCTGGCCCAGCATTTTCACCACCCGGTGTTTCTCTGGGCCAATGGCATCGGTCCCCTGTACCGGTCTGCCGGACGGGAAAGCGTGCGCAGAACCCTGGAGGGGTGCAGCTGTATTACCCTTCGGGACGGAGACTCCCTGGCGACCCTCCGGGCCTTGGGCGTTACCCGGCAGGACGTGGTGGTGACGGAGGATCCCGCCTTTGCGCTGGATATTCCCCCCAAGGAATATGCTCTGGAGCGGCTTCGGCAGCTGGAGCTTTCCCCGGAGGCTCCTATCATCGGCATTTCCGTGCGCCGGACAGAGGGCATGGCCCAGGCTGTGGAGGGGTTTGCGGAGCTGGCTGACCGAATTGTCCGGGAGCTTCACGGTCAGGTGGCATTTCTGGTGATGCAGGAGCCGGGGGATGCAGAGGTGAGCCGGGAGATCATGGCCCAAATGGAGGAACCGGCCCGGCTAATCAGTACCCCGGAGCACCCGGAGGATATGCTGGGAATCATCAGCTGCATGGACGGCCTGGTGTCCACCCGGCTCCATACCATTATCTTTGCCGCCAAGGCCCGTGTCCCGGTGGTGGGCTGTGTCTATGACCCCAAGGTGGCGGCGTTTCTAAAAACCCTGCAAATGCCCGACTGCGGCACCCCGGAGGATCTGCACCCGGAGGAGGCCATGGCGGCCCTGCAACAAATGCTGACCCGGCGGGAGGACTTTCGCCAGAGGCTGGACAGACAGGTGTCTCAGATGGAGGCCCGCACCGGGGAAACCCTTCGGCAGCTCCGGCTGCTGTTGGGACAGAAATAATCGTGTTCAAGCGGCACGGGGAGAGTGCCTCCCGGTGCGGCAGATACCAGCACGCCGGAGACGGCGTGATACAAACAGGAAAAGGAGAGAATCAGAATGGGTCTTATCAAAGCAGCGTTGGGTGCAGCCGGCGGCGTAATGGCCGACCAGTGGAAGGAGTATTTTTACTGCGAGT
>CAVJIP010000044.1:6412-16444 GCA_963649625.1 Bacteroidaceae bacterium | reverse complement strand
TGGTTCGCACCATGCTCATCACCAACGGACACACCACCGGCGCACATCTTCATCAGGACACCGTTGCCCTGGTGTGCGCTCCGGCGCAGTCTGCCGCCGTGGAGCGCATTCTGCCCCTGCTGACCCCGGAGGAGCTGGGCTATTTCCGCAGGGGCCGCAACGCCAACGTGAAGCATATTCCCAAAAATGCCACCCATGGAGAATACGCCCTGGCCACCGGCCTGGAGGCCCTGTTTGGCGCATTGTACCTTCTTGGCCGAAAATCCAGGCTGTCTGATCTTTTTTCCAAGATTATGGAGGATTCCTATGCCACTTGATGCCGTTTACCTCTCCCACCTTGCCGGGGAGCTGCGTGCTGCTTTCATCGGTGCCAAAATTGATAAAATTCATCAGCCCGCCCGGGACGAGGTCATTCTGGCCCTTCGAGGGCCCCAGGGAGGCGCAAGGCTGCTGCTGTCTGCCAATCCCGCCCACCCCCGGGCCCATATCACCACCGCCCCCACGGAAAATCCCCCCTCCCCGCCTATGTTCTGTATGCTTCTACGGAAGCATCTCACAGGTGGCCGTCTGACGGAGATCACTCAGCCGCCTATGGAGCGGGTTTTGGATTTTGCCTTTCAGTGTACCAATGACTTCGGCGACCCGGTGACAAGGCATTTGCTTCTGGAGCTAATGGGCCGGAACTCCAATCTGATCCTGCTGGGAGACGATGGCCGGATCGTGGACTGTGTCCGCCGGGTGGACTATGAAATGAGCCAACAGCGGCAAGTGCTGCCGGGGCTGTTCTATCATCTCCCGCCCCAGCAGGAGAAGCGGAACCCGGCCACGGCTTCTTTGGAGGACATTACCGACCTGCTCACCGCCATCTCCTCCCCCACCCGGCCTGATGGCTTTGTGCTGGATCACTTTGCCGGAATCTCTCCCCTGATCTCCCGGGAGCTGATTGCCCGATACGACCCGGAGCTGGAGGATTTGAACAGCCTTCCCCCCGCCTCCCGCTATGCCTTTGGGGCCTATTTGAAGCAGGCCTTTTCCCGGCTGGGTACAGAAGCGGGTACACCCTGTCTGCTGCTGAAAAACGGCACTCCCTGGGATTTTACCTATCTGCCTATTGTCCAGTATGGGACCATGGTGGAATGCAGGCCGGAGAAAAGCTACTCCGCCCTGTTGGACGTGTTTTACGCCAAGAAGGACGCCGCTGCCCGTATGAAGTCCAAGTCCTCCGCCATTACCAAAACCATCACCAATCTGCGGAATCGCACCGCCCGGAAGCTGGCCCATCAGGAAAAGGAGCTGGCCGCCACTGCGGATCGGGAGACCTTCCGCATCCGGGGAGAGCTGATTACCGCCAATCTCCATCGCATCCAGCGAGGCCAGCCCCTGCTCACCGCAGAGAACTACTACGACCCGGAGCTGAAAACCGTGGACATTCCCCTGGATCCCACGCTCAGCCCCCAGCAGAACGCCGCCAAATGCTTTAAGGACTACAACAAGGCCAAGCACGCCCAGCGGTATCTGACGGAGCAGCTCGAAAAGGGTCGGGTAGAGCTGGAGTACCTGGACAGCATTTTAGAGGAGCTGGGCCGAGCGGAGACAGAAAAGGATTTAAGCGAGATACGAGCCGAGCTGATTTCCGTGGGTTATCTCCGAAACACCAACAAAAAGAAGCCTATGAAAACCGCTCCCTCTAAGCCTATGGAGTTTCGCTCCAGCGAGGGCTTTCGGATTCGGGTGGGGCGGAATAACGTGCAAAACGACCAACTGACCCTAAAGGATGCCTTCAAAAGCGACATTTGGCTCCACACCCAGAAGATTCACGGCAGTCACGTTATCATCTCCTGCGGCGGACAGGAGCCCGGCCAGGCGACCCTTAAGGAGGCTGCTCAGCTTGCCGCCCTGTACTCCCAGGCCCGCAGCGGACAGAACGTGCCGGTGGATTATACCCAGGTGAAAAACGTAAAAAAGCCCGCCGGGGCAAAGCCCGGCATGGTGACTTATAACCATTATAACACCCTGTATGTGACCCCGGAGGAGGAGCTTCCCCAACGGCTGAAGCCCTAAGCGAAAATGTGAAATACCGACACCTGATGCAAAGCCCTGCGTCATGTGTCGGTATTCTTTATCTGCTCAGGAATTTTCCGCTTTGATGAGATGGGCGGATGCCTGATATAGCTCCTTCCGGAAGTCCGGCTCCGGGCTAAGATGTTCAAACACCACCCGGTAGCCATATTTCCCCGCCGCCACCTCCAGGTGAGCCATGGCGACCCCAACATCCAGGCACTGGAAGTAGTTAAACTGATTGAACTTGAGAATGCGGTTGTTCTTCCGATAGATGTGGATGCGGTGGGTGTCCACCAAATACCGCACCGGCTCCATGTTCATGCAGCTGGGGGCCATCCAGGTCAGCTCCATAATCTCCTGCCGGGGCGATGCCATGTCCCCGTAGGCAATGGCACTGAGCTTTTTCTTTTTGGTGATTTCCGAGACAGTGCTCCGGAATGGCTCCTGGGAGCGGCCAAAGGCCACGCAGGAGATATAGGGCAGGACGTTTTCAAAGTCCTTCTCCGCCTCCAGGGAGCTTTGCCAGCAGCTGGCGATTCCCTGAGACGTGAGCCACAGCACCGCCATTTCCCCGATATATCCGGCATTCTGGAGACAATTCTTGATCTTCTCCGAGCGAATCACCAGATAGTGCGGGGCCTGGAGCCGGGGCACGCCGTCAATCAGCCGGCACATATCGTCCAGGGGCAGAATGTCAAAGTTCCAGTCGATGGTGTCGTCCGGCACCGTAAGGTCAGACAGGAAGTCCACCAGACCGTCGATAATCTCCGGCTCCAGCTCCTCCATGTCATAGCTCCGAATGCTTCTTCTTGCGATGATCGCTTCATCCAGGGTCATGGGCTGCCTCCTTGTCCATGTCAAACAAAAACCGCACCACGGCCTCACCGATGGGCCGGGACTGGCCCGCCGAGGGATAGCAGTGGATTTTAATGGACGGATTAAAATTCAGCTCTGTCACGGCGTAGATGCTCTCCTCCGCCGGACGGGTAATATCCTCGCAGATAATGTCCACCCCGCAGAACACCGCCCCCACCGAGGCCGCCGCCTTTAGGGCAATCTCCCGATAGCTGGGGTGTACAATGTCCGTGCAGTCAATGGCCTCCCCGCCGGTGGACACATTGGAGTTCTGCCGGAGCGTGACAACCTCGCCCTTGGCAGGCACGGTCATAAAGCTCATGCCCATGGTCTCCAGGTGGAGTGTCTCCTCGGCACCCATGCCGATAAAGCTCAGAGGCCGCTTGTGATCCGGGCCCCGTCTGGGATCCCGGGATTTTTCGATGACCAGGGCACGGATATTCCGCTCTCCGTCTCCCACCACGCAGGCCGGGATCCGCTTGCTCACCGCCTGCACCACATTCCCGATCACCAGGAAACGGTAGTCGTCCCCGGGAATGTATTCTTCAATGAGCACCTCAGAGCTATTGGAAAAGGCAATGTCCAGGGCTTTTTCCAGGTTCTCGGCAGTGGGCCGCTGGGTAAACACCGTAATGCCCTTGCCGTAGTTGGTAAAGTTGGGCTTCACCGCACAGCTCCCCAGACCGTGGGCCCGATAAGCTGCCATGGCCTCCTCCTTGCCGGTAAAAACGCTCCCATTGGGCACGGGCACGCCGTTTTCCCGAAGCAGCCGCTTGGTGAGGTTTTTATTGCGCATCAGCAGGATGCTGACGCAGTTGTCCCGGCTGGTTTTGGTGGCCTGCTTTACATACTCCACCCGGTCTCCCCGGGTGAGCTTCACAAAGTTGTCCACCCGATCCAGCACCTCATACTTGACCCCCAGCTTCAGGCACGCCTTAATCAGGGCCTGGGTGGAAAGCTCCATATCCTCAAAGCCCTTGAGAAGATAGTACATCTCATTGGACTTCTCCAGGGCCCGCTGGGCCGCCTCGACGCCAAAGGCCAAATAGCCCTTTTCCTCGATTTCATGGTAGATTCGGTGGCTGTAGAGAAGCTCAGGATTCTCCACCCGCTGGCGGGCAATGGAGATGGAGGACAGGGCCTGGGGCACGTCAATATCCCGATAAAACGCCTCCATTTCCCCCAGCAGCCGCAGGGCCGCCTTCTGGAGGGTCTCGGTGCGCTCCGGCAGCACAATCTCCACCGAGGTGGGGTCATAGGCTGCGCTGGCAATATGGTTTTCATGGGAAATTTTCTGCCACTGGGGTGTGAAGTCAAAATTGGGCTTGCTGGCCAGATACAGCAGGAAATACTCCATCAGCTCCATATCCGACTTGCTCATGCCGTTTTTATCCAGAGGATTCAGGTCAAACATCCGAAGCTCAATATGATTGACCCCGGTGGCCCGAAGGTTCTTCATCAGGTATTTCCCCTTGGGCTTGAGCCGTACCGGCGAATAAAACTCGCTGGAGGAATACAGTTCTCCCTGGCGCACCGTCTCCACAATGCTGTTGATGTAGCTTTCCAGGTTCTGATAGTCCAGAATAATCTGCTTTTTGTTCCAGTAGCCGTATTTGCTGTTGCGCATGGAGGAGTAGCCCAGAAAGCGTCCTCCGCCTACGGGAACGCCCTCATCCAGAAAGCTCTCATGGAAAATGGGACTGGCCGCCGTCATCAGCACCGGGAACCAGCTATAGAGATAGCAGTTTTTTGCCATGGCCAGGTAGATTTCACTGCGAAGGAATCGCAGGTCGTCCTGGCGGCCCAGCATCTGGTGCAGCCGGGCAATCAGCCGCTCGTCAAAGGAGAAGTTATAGTGAATGCCGCAGTATAGCATGATCTTCTTCCCGTATTTTTGCGACAGATACTCCCGATAGGTTTCCTTTTCATGGCTCTGCCCCACAAAGCGGGCCACGGGAATGGCCTCCGGATCCGCAATCAGCGGTGGATTGCTGATGGGCCAGAGGTATTCCCGCTCCGGGTTCTCCACCGCCACCGTGGTGGTGACAATGTCATGGAGGTTTTCCAGCTGGTCATAGACCTGATTGGGGTTGCTGCACACCTCCGTGCCGATTTCCACCTGGGCCTCGGAAAAGTCCGTGGTAATAAAGGGATGCTTTGCCTTGTCCCCAAAGGGATGGGGCGTCATGGCAATATTTCCGTCCTGGTGGATGCGGATATTTTCTTTTTCCAGGCCAATGGCGCTGCCCAGCAGCAGGGCCTTCATCTCCGGGTTCCGAAAGACCTCTTTCAGCTCCATGGGAGATCACGTCCTTTCCTATTTACTCTCGATGAGAACCCGATCCCCTTCTCCGTGCATACTGATTTCAGAAATAGGCACCTCATAGCTGTCAAGGAGCTTCTCCGCAATGGGATCCTCCAGCTCCTTCTGAATGGTTCGCCGGAGATTTCTGGCCCCATACACCTCCGAGAAGGACTTTTTCACCAAATAATCCACCACCGTCTCCTCCCAGTGCAGGGCCACGCCGTGCTCCTTTAGGGAATCCCGCAGCTCTCGGAGCATAATGTCCGC
Organism: Bacteroidaceae bacterium; assembly: GCA_963649625.1. Lineage (GTDB taxonomy): Bacteria > Bacillota > Clostridia > Oscillospirales > Oscillospiraceae > HGM13006. Next base: position 10,956 of record CAVJIP010000044.1, on the reverse strand, counting down.
AATGCCCCGGAAATTCTCCTGGCTGAGCTTGTTAAAGGCGATGATTTCATCCACCCGGTTGATAAACTCCGGCCGCAGGAACTCCTGGAGGGCCTTCATGGCCTTGTCCTTGGCCTGCTGGGAGGGGCTGCGGTCAAAGCCCAGAGAGGTACTCCTCTGCTCACTTCCCGCATTGGAGGTCATGATGATCACGGTGTTTTCAAAGTTCACCACCCGGCCCTGGGCATCGGTAATCCGGCCATCGTCCAGCACCTGGAGAAGAATATTCAGCACGTCTGCGTGGGCCTTTTCCAGCTCATCAAAGAGCAGGATGGAATAGGGCTTCCGGCGAACCTTCTCCGTAAGCTGTCCCGCCTCGTCATAGCCCACATAGCCCGGAGGGGAGCCGATGAGCTTGGACACGGAGTGCTTTTCCATGTATTCCGACATATCCAGCCGAATCAGAGAGTCCACCCCATCGAACAGCTCCGCCGCCAGCTGCTTGACCAGCTCCGTCTTGCCTACGCCGGTGGAGCCTACAAAGATAAAGGACACCGGGCGCTTTTTGGGAGAAATCCCCACACGGCTCCGCCGGATGGCCCTGGCCACCGCAGAAACCGCCTCGTCCTGGCCCACGATCCGGGCCTTGAGCTTTTCCTCCAGGGTCTTGAGCTGCTGATATTCCTGGGCCTGAATCTTGCTGGCGGGAATCTTTGTCCAAAGCTCAATGACCCGGGCCAGGTTTTCAATGGTCAGAGCCGGACGGGGCTTGCACTGGAGCGCATGGATTTGACCGTCCAGCTGCAGTTCCTTGCTGCGGAGCATGGCCAGCCACTCATAGTCCTTTTCGTCATGCTCTCCTCCATCGGTGAGCATTTCGATCTCCACGTTAATGTCGTCCCAGTCCTTTTTCAGCTCACTGAGCTGTCGAATGTCCGGGTCCTTCAGGTTCACATCAGAGCAGGCCTCATCAATCAGGTCAATGGCCTTGTCGGGCAGGAACCGGTCCGAAATATACCGCTCGCTGAGCACCACCGCCTGCCGGCAGATTTCCGGGGAAATGGATACACCGTGGAAGGCCTCATAGTAGTGGGCAACCCCCTGGAGAATGGAGACGGCTTCCTCAATGGTGGGTTCATTCACCGTCACCGGCTGGAACCGGCGCTCCAGGGCCGTGTCCTTTTCAATGTGCTTGCGGTACTCGTTAAAGGTGGTGGCACCCAAAACCTGAATCTCTCCCCGGGACAGGGCGGGCTTGAGAATATTGGCCGCATTCATGGAGCCCTCGGCATCCCCTGCGCCCACAATGGTGTGAATCTCGTCAATCACCAGAATGATATTCCCGGTTTTCTTAATCTCGTCAATCAGGCCCTTCATCCGGCTTTCAAACTGGCCCCGGAACTGGGTCCCGGCCACCATGGCCGTCATGTCCAGCATATAAATCTCCTTGTCCAGGAGCTTATAGGGCACATTTCCGTCTACGATTCTCTGGGCCAGGCCCTCGGCAATGGCGGTCTTTCCCACCCCCGGCTCACCGATCAGGCAGGGATTGTTTTTCTGCCGCCGGTTGAGAATTTGGATGACCCGTTCCGTCTCCTCCTCCCGGCCAACCACCCGGTCAATCTTCCCCTCCTTGGCCTTTCGGGTCAGATTCAGACAGTAGGTCTCCAGGAATTTCCGCTTGTCCTTTTTTCCCCCGCTCCGATGGGTGCTCTCCTTGCCGGGCTCCTTGGGCTGCTCCGGCCGAGGCCGATCCGCATTGCCAAAGAGCCTGCTGAGATAGGGGAAGGTGGCGGTACGGCCTTCGTCCTCCTCGCTCTCCTCCGGCTCCGGGGACTCCTGGAGTTCTTCGTCCCCAGACACTGCACTCATCATCTCACTGGTCATATTTTCCAGATCCTCGTCGGTGATCCCCAGCTTCTGCATCATGTCGTCCACCGGCTTGATGCCAAGCTCCCGGGCGCACTTTAAGCACAGGCCCTCGTTTTTCGTTTCTCCGTTTTCTATTTTAGTGATAAAAATCACGGCATAGTTCTTTTTGCATTTGCTGCAAAGGGTAGGACGCATAGTGTTTCTCCTTTTTGCCACATAAACTTTTGTTTCCCGGAGCTGATCGAGGTGCTAGGGAAGGCGGTAACGCCCCAGGGCATCCCCCTCCCAAAGCAGCAGCCCCTCTGCTGCCGGAAGTATATCCCAGGCCGCCCCGGCCTCCGGGAGTCGCTCCAGCAGCTCACCGCTGTTATCATAGACCAGCAGAGCCTCGCTGTCAAGCGCACAGACACGATTCCCAGAAACCAACAGCCTCCGGGGCAGGGCCCGGGGCCAGGCGGTCTGGATAACCTGCCCGTCTCCATCCATGGTAATCAGCCAATGGCGGCCAAACCGCTGGAGCAGCACCGCCGCCACATCCCCCGCATCCCAGGCGGAGACGGCCTCCGGGGCAATCTCATAACGTCCCAGCTCCCGGCCCTCCAGACTCAGCAGCCGGAAGCCCCGGTCTGTCCAGAGCATCACCCCGTCTCCGCAAGCCTTCAGGTCATAGACCATCTGATCCTCCAGGGGCAGTACCTGCCCCGACTGGGGCGTATCCAGCCGCAGATGCCAGTCCCCCGCTGTGTCTACGCAGCAGGAAACCAGTAAATCCTTTCGGGGAATGACCATCATGACCATGGCCTGGTCTGTAAGTCCAATGCTCCGGCTGGTCTGCCCGTCGGCGGCATAGAACACCGTCTCGGTGAGATAGCCGGAACCGGCTGTGACCACCGCCAGGGTGCCCTCCGGCCCCACTGCGGCCAGGTCAATTCCCGCCGAAAGCGCCCGGCGCTGGGCCGTATTCTTCCCCAGCAGCCAAACCTCCGATTCGCCGGGCGTATAGACCGCCGCAGCATCCTCCGCAAGCAGCACCAGCGGCTCGGACAGTGCCGTCTCCCATCGCCGACCTTCCCGGCCCTTTTTGCTATACTGTACCAGGCTGCCGTCTCCGGCGCAATAGATTGTGCCCTTTACCTGGGCCAGAGCTTTTCCCCCTTGGGGCAGCTGCGTTTCCTCATAGACCGGCACCGCCAGCCTTCTAAGGCACCGCAGACCCTGGGTGATGATTTCCCCATGCTCCATTCCATAGCTCATGGCCCCCAGTATCAGGGCCAAAAGCAGCAGGATTCCATTCCACTTCCCTTTTGTATGACATCCCGTTACGGTGTCATCCCACATGAAAGGAAGCCTCCTCGCACTCATACCAGAGCTTTGTCATATATAAACCGCCGGGAGGCATGGTGGGCCCCGCCGCCGTGCGATTTTTATTCTCCAAAATTTCCGTCACGGCCTCCGGAGGAAACTTTCCCTCCGCCGCATAGACCACCGTTCCGGCCATGGCCCGGGCCATATTATAAAGAAAGCCGTTGGCGCAGATGCGCAGAAGAAGCAGCTCTCCCCGCCGCTCTACGTCAAAATAGTGTACTGTGCGGACGGTGCTTTTCACATCGGTTCCCACACTGCGCACCGCCGCAAAATCATGCGTTCCCACAAAACGCTCCGCCGCCTGCTGCATAATCCCCTCATCCAGATGCTTGGGATAAAAGCAGGCCCGGTTTACATAGAAGGGATCCCGAATCCTGGAATTGTAAATTTGATAGGTGTATTCCTTTTTTACGCAGGAGCCGATGGCATTAAAGGAATCCGGCACCTGAAAGGCCTCCCGCACCACAATGTCCTGGGGCAGATGGGTATTCATGGCATAGGGAATCCGCTCCACCGGAATGCTGGAGCCGGTGCGAAAATTGGCCACATAGCTCCTGGCGTGAACCCCCGCATCGGTACGGCCGCACCCGGTGAGCTTCACCGGGTGTCCCAGCAGCTTCGTGGCCGCCTGCTCCATAGTCTCGCAGACGGTTTTGGCATTTTTCTGCACCTGCCAGCCGTGGTAGGCGGTGCCCTCATAGGTAAGCACCATGGCGATATTTTTCACAGGCCCGCCCCCCTTAAAGTCCAAGCTGTCTCAGCCCGATCACGGCGGCCAGCAGGACAAGGCCCACCAGCAGGCCAACGGTATCCAGTTCTTTCCACTTCAACGGATTCAGCTGGGTCCGGCCCTCTCCCCCGGTGTAGCAGCGGCACTCCATGGCCGTGGCCAGCTCGTCCGCCCGGCGGAAAGCACTGACAAACAGAGGCACCAGTACGGGAATCAGCGCCTTGGCCTTTTGCAGTAGATTCCCCGTTTCAAAGTCAGCCCCCCGGGCCTTTTGGGCGGACATGATCTTGTCCGTCTCCTCAATCAGGGTGGGAATAAACCGCAGGGCAATGCTCATCATCATGGCCAGCTCATGAACCGGCACCTTGATTCGCTTTAGGGGGCCCAGCAGCCGCTCCAACCCGTCGGTAAGGGTGATGGGTGAGGTGGTATAGGTGAGCAAAAATGTGCCGGTAATCAGCATAATGATTCGGGCCACCATCAGCACTGCATTCCGTATGCCTGCATCCGTAATCTTGAGCCTCCAGATGTGCAGCAGCTCATTGCCTGGGGTATAGAGCATATTCAAAAGTGCCGTAAAGACGATAATCACAATGAC
>CAVJIP010000044.1:0-6402 GCA_963649625.1 Bacteroidaceae bacterium | reverse complement strand
GCTTGATGCCCTTCAAAATGGTTTTCAGGTGGATGTGGGAGATACGCACTGCCGCCGCCAAATAGGCCAGCACCAGCAGATACCCCACCACTCCCCGGCAGGTAAACAGGGCGACAATGTAAAATAGTACATTGAGAATCTTGGTGCGGGGATCCATCCGATGGATGGGGGTATTTCCAGGGAAATACTGGCCGATGGTAATGTCCTTGAGCATCAGAAGCCCCCTCCCTTCAAGGCCATCAGGGCCTCCACCGCCTGGGCCGTGGTATAAACCGACGGCTCCACCGGGATGCCCAGGGCCTTCAAACGCAGGAACACGCTGGTGACTTGCGGCACCGCAAGTCCCATTTTCTCCAGCTCCTCCGCCTGGGAGAACACCTCCCGGGGCGTGCCGTCCATGGCGATGTGGGCATCGTGAACCACCACCAGCCGCTGTACACTGTCGGCGATCTCCTCCATGGAATGGCTGACCATAATGACCGTGGCGTTCTTCGCCTGCTGATAGGCCCGGATATTGCTTAAAACCTGCTCCCGGCCCTTGGGGTCAAGGCCCGCCGTGGGCTCATCTAAAATCAGCACCTTGGGCTCCATGGCAATTACACCGGCAATGGCCACCCGCCGCTTTTGTCCCCCGGAAAGCTCAAAGGGGGAAATGTCCAAAACGGACTCCGGCAGCTCCACAAAGCCGGCGGCCTCCAACACTCTCCGGCGAATCTCCTCCTCACCCAGCTTCATATTCTTGGGTCCGAAGGCAATGTCCTGAAAGACCGTCTCCTCAAAGAGCTGGTATTCGGGATACTGGAACACAAGGCCCACCTGAAAGCGCACCTGTCGGGTAAATTTCTTGTCCGCCCAGATGTCCTTTCCGTCAAACAGCACCCGCCCGGACGTGGGCTTCAAAAGCCCGTTAAGATGCTGAATCAAGGTGGATTTTCCCGAACCTGTGTGGCCTATGATGCCCATAAACTCACCCTGGTTCACCGAGAAATTCACCTGCTCCAGGGCATAGCGTTCAAAGGGCGTGCCCTGGGAGTAAATATGGGTCAAATTCTCTGCCTCAATAATGGGATTCAAAACGGTATCCTCCGGCTGTTTTCCTTCGGCTCTCCCGCGCAGCCACCGCTGGGATGCCGATTTTCACAAATTGTCGTCTATTGCAGTGCCGCAGCAATGGCCTGGGCGCAGTCCTCCACGGACAGGGCATCCAGCGGAAGGGCCCAGCCCCTCTGATTCAGCTCATACATCAGGTCTGTTGTCTCCGGAACGGTAAGCCCCACACGCCGCAGCAGCTCCACCTGGGTAAACACCCTCTTGGGCACATCGTCTGCGATAACCTGGCCGTCATCCATCACAATGACCCGATCTGCGTCAATGGCCTCCCGCATATGGTGGGTTATCAAAATCACCGTAACGCCGAATTTTCCGTTCAGCTCATGGATGGTGTCCACCACCTCGTTTCGGCCCACAGGATCCAGCATGGCCGTGGGCTCGTCCAGTACCACGCACTTCGGGCGCATGGCCAGCACCCCGGCAATCGCCACCCGCTGCTTCTGTCCCCCGGAGAGAAGATGGGGCGCATGGCGGCGAAACTCATACATTCCCACGGCCTTCAGGGCCGCATCCACCCGCTCCCGAATTTCTTCCGTGGGAACGCCCAGATTCTCCAGGGCAAAGGCCACATCCTCCTCCACCACATTGGAGACGATCTGGTTGTCCGGGTTCTGGAATACCATGCCTACAGACCGGCGAATGGGAATCAAATCTCTATCGTTTTTGGTGTCCATGCCGTACACATAGATTTCCCCGCCGGAGGGCAGGAGAATCGCATTGAAATGCTTGGCCAGGGTGGATTTCCCGCAGCCGTTATGGCCCAGAATCACCAGGAACTTCCCCTGCTCCACCGTCAGATTCAGATGCTCAAAGACCCGGAAGGGCTGAGACTGCTCTGCGGCGGCATAGGAAAAGGACGCATCCTTTACTTCAATGGCAGTGCTCATCTCAGTCCTCCCTTGTCCAGCGGCCTGTGGCCCCGCAGGGCAGCACCAGCCCGGAGCTTGTCACCGGCAGCCCCAGCTCGTCACATTGGGTCTGTCCGCCGTATTTCCGCCCAAAGAGGCTGCCGGAAATGTACCCGATCACCGATGGGGCAAGGCCCGTGGTGTAGGAATTGATAATTACAAACAGGGGATTTTCCGACAGCACCCCGGTACAAAGGGAGACGAAATCATAGAGATTTTTCTCCAGCTTCCACACCTCTCCCGAGGGGCCCCGGCCATAGGAGGGGGGATCCATAATAATGGCATCATAGCGCCGTCCCCGCTTGATCTCCCGTTCCACAAACTTTCCGCAGTCGTCCACGATCCAGCGAATGGGCCTGTCCTCCAGGCCGGACACCGCCGCATTTTCCCGGGCCCAGGCCACCATGCCCCGGGCCGCATCCACATGGCACACGGAGGCCCCCGCCGCCGCACAGGCAATGGTTGCGCCGCCGGTATAGGCAAACAGGTTGAGCACCTGGATGGGCCGGTTGGCCCTGCGAATCCGCTCCATGGCCCAGTCCCAGTTGGCCGCCTGCTCCGGAAACACGCCGGTATGCTTAAAATTCATGGGTTTGACCTGAAAGGTCAGGTCCTTATAGTGTATCTTCCATTTTTCTGGGAGCTTTTTGGTGCTCCATGCCCCGCCGCCGGAGCTGGAGCGGGCATATCTGGCATCATAGCGGCCCCACAGCTCCCGCTCCTTCGGGGTGTTCCAAATCACCTGGGGATCCGGGCGCACCAGGGTGTACTTCCCCCAGCGCTCCAGCTTTTCCCCATCGGAGCAGTCCAAGACCTCATAGTCCTTCCAATCATTTGCAGTCCACATGAGTCTCTCCTTTTATCCTTCCGGCTGGGGCGTCACTTCCGTATCCGTCTCGCCCCCTGTATCCGTCTCCGGCTCCGGGGATTGACTGGGGCTGGGACTTGGAGTAGGGTCCGCCGCTGTGTCCTCGTCATCATCCGCATCATCATCGGTGGTGGTCTGACCGCTGCTTCTATCTGTAGAGCTGCCGGAGGTGTGGTATGGACAATCCTCGTTGATGGGATTCAGGGTTCCGGCGGCCCGGGGCACTGTATAGCCCGCCTGCTTGGCCAGATACCCTACGCAGTACTGCTGATCCAGCACGGCAATTCCCGCAATGGGGAACTGGCGGGCGTAGTTCAGCATTCCGAATTTCTGCACATTGCTGCTGGGGCAGGCGGAGGTGGCCAGATGATAGGTGTCATCCGTATAGCACAGCTCCTGCTCGATATGCATATTGCAGTATTCCGTGGGGACATCCTCCGCCGCCAGCTGAATCGTTATGGTTCGATCTCCCCGCACGTCCTTTTCGCACCAGCCGGTGGGCAGCAGCCCGCTGTCCTGGCAGACCTCCACCTCGATCACATCCGTGGGCCGGTTAAAGCCGGAATCCGTCTCTCCCTGGCTGACCTGGCTCATGACCTTGTTCCAAAGCACCGCCGCCGGGTTGTCGATGGTCTCGTCCGCCAGCACTACCTCCTGGGGGTCGTCATAGCCGCACCAGACCACGGCGGTGTGGTTGGGCGTATAGCCTGCAAACCAGCGGTCCTTGTCGTCACTGGTGGTACCGGTCTTTCCGGCCACGCTCATGCCCTCGATCTGGGCCTCTCCTCCTGTGCCGCTTTTCACCGTCTCCTCCATCATATAGGTCAGGTAATAGGCCGCCTTCTGGCTCAGCACCGTGCGGGAGTTTTGGGTGTTGTCCAGCACAAGATTTCCCTCGCTGTCGAGCACCTTGGTATAGGTTCGGGCCTCCCGGTAGGTGCCCCCGTCCGCCACCGCCGCATAGGCCGCCGTCAGGTCACGCACCGTCACGCCCCGAACCATACCGCCCAGGGCCAGGGACCAGAGGCTCTTATCGGTATATTCCGAGCCGTTGAGCTCATAGCTTTCTACCAGCGTATCCAGGCCCATCTGGTTTACCGCAAAGTCATAGGCATAGTCCACGGACAGGTCGTCCAGCACCTTCACCGCCACGGTGTTGCTGGAACGCTTCATGGCATCGAGAATATTGGTCAGACCGTGGTACACATCGTCCTCGTTTTTGGGCCAGGGCTGAGAGCCAAAGGAATAGGGAGTGTCGTCATAGACCGTGGCCGGGGTGATAAGCCCCGCATTCAGGGCCGGGCCATACACCGCAATGGGCTTAATGGTGGAGCCGGGAGACAAAAGGCTCTGAGTGGCACGGCTCAGGGTCAGGCTGCCGGGCTTCTCCCCCACGCCGCCCACAATGGCAGAAATATCCCCGGTGTCGTTGTCAATTACCACAATGGCCGACTGCATCTGCTGATAGGTGCTGTCGGTGGCGGGAATGTTGTCCAGGTTTTCATAGACCTCCTCCGCCGCAGACTGAATATTTACGTCAATGGTGGAGTAGATTTGATAGCCGCCGCCCAGAATCATCTGATTGATGATCTCCGTGTCATAGCCGGTGGCATCGGCCAGGTCGTTGACCACGTCCCGGAGCACCTGGTCTACAAAATAGGAATAATAGTAGGAATCGTCCTTATACTCCGAATCTCCGGAGGAATACTCAAACACCAGCTCCTCCGCCACGGCCAGCTGATACTCCGCATCGGAGATATACCCCTGCTTGAGCATCTGGCCCAGAATGATCTCCTGACGCTCCTTGTTGCGCTCCCGGCAGCGGTCACTGATATAGGGGTCATACAGGGAGGGGTTGTTGGTAATGGCAATCAGGCTGGCGCACTGAGCCAGAGAAAGCTCCGACACGTCCTTGGCAAAATAGGTATAGGAGGCCGTCCGCACGCCATAGGCCTGCTCCCCCAGATAAATGGTGTTCAGATACCATTCCAAAATTTCTTCCTTGCGGTACTGCTTCTCCATGGCCAGGGCCCGGAATATCTCCACCAGCTTTCGCCGGACGGTGATTTCATCATCAGAGGTCAGGTTCTTCACCAGCTGCTGGGTCAGTGTGGAGGCACCGAAGGTGCTGTGGGAACCCATAAACAGGTTTACCCCGGCCCGCATGGTGCGGAGCCAGTCTACACCGTGATGCTCCAGAAACCGTTTGTCCTCAATGGCAATGGTGGCATAGACCAGGTCGTCCGGAATTTCATTGTAGGAGGCCCAGATGCGGTTTTCGCTGCCGTAGAGATTCTGCAAGGTTTCGTACTGCCCGGTCTCCTTGTTCTCATAATATATCACCGAGGTCTGATTCAGCTTGAAGCCATCCAGGGAAAAGCTCACCTGGGGCATCAGATAGTTTCTGAGATAGGCGGTAAAGATACAGGCGAAAATAATCATGCTGATGACAAAAATCAGCAAAATCGTCCCCACGGCCTTGCCGAAGTGGGCAAAAAAACGCTGTGCATAGCCGTTGCTTTTCCTCTTTGCATTTCCCATATTTAGGAGCACCTCCGGGTATCTATCGTCATTTGGGCGCAGAATTTCACTTTACGATATATTATATCACACCGTGTCAATGTAAACCGCCCCGGATACAAAGTTTTTTCTTAAGATTTTGTGTCGAAGAACACAAATTTTTCCGCTGCACTTTCTGATACTTTGTGAGATATTACAGCTGCTTCCCTTTCCGACGAAAAAAAGTTTTTTGCAAACTCAAAAAATAGTACTTGATTTTCCGGCCCGTTGGCATTACTATATCCTCAGAATCCGTTATCCACCCTGTGATTCTGAAAGGAGCTTCCGGCATGAGCGATTACGGCGACAGCATTATCTCCATCAGCGATGAGGACGGCAACGACTTTGAGTTGCTGGTACTGGATGAGGCGGATATGAACGGCGTCCACTATCTGGCCCTGACCGAGTCTCAAGCCCCTGAGGATGAGGCCGATGTGGAGGTCATTATCTTGAAGGTCATCACCGATGAGGACACTGGAGAGGAGCTTCTTTCCACCGTAGATTCCGAGGACGAGATGGAAGCGATCTATCAGATTTTCGAGGATCAGATGTTCTCCGAGGACGATGAGCCGGAGGATTAACCGGAAAAACACTCCCTGCTTGGTGCGTGAAGGACCCTGTTAAACCCACATTATAACCCTGGGATGCCGGACTCTTGCTGCTTTTTGCAGGCCTCCTGCTGAACTTGTTCGCAGACGTTGGAAGCAGTGTAAGCAGCCAGGAGGCAACCCACCTGCCCGAAACGTGCAGGTTATAATTGGGTCCACACGGCCAAAGCGGGGAATTTTCTATCTTTTTACGGTTTTTCTTGAAACCCAACCGCTTTTGCGATATAATAACGGTTACTTAAGGCAACACCGCATAAATCGGTAAGAGAGTCTGACGAGAGGTTTTTCGTCAGGAAAAGGTGTAAAACCGCAGGAATACTTTGTGTATTTCAAGGTTTTTGGGCGTATT
>CAVJIP010000043.1:15694-25677 GCA_963649625.1 Bacteroidaceae bacterium | reverse complement strand
TTGTGTTTGGTGTTTTGTTGTGAATCTACTATATCACATCGAGGCTGACTTCTCATCTTTTATTTGGTTCACATCATTTTAGCACATACAAAAATTGAAAAACAGCAAAAAAAGATGGGGCTGTCTAAAAATGCGAATTGTAAGAAAATAGCCCCATCAAAAGTAGAAAAAGTCGTGAAAATCCGATAAAAACCGGATTTTCACGACTTTTTTGTTGGACTGATTTTTAGAAAATTCTATTTTGAGATAGCCCCATCCGGCTCTATTGGGTGCTCCCGCCGGGCTCCAGGAGCTTTCTGGTGCGCCATTTGCCACTGTAGAAGTAGGCACCGGCGATGATGGCGGAGAGGCTGGGTGCCAGGCCCATACCCAGGTAGACCCCCAGCAGGCCCAGGCCGAACACCTGGGTCAGCAGCAGACTCAGGGCCACCCGAACCACAACGCCGTCTAAAATATGGCAGAACATAGAGAAGGTGGTAAAGCCAACGGCGGTGGCAATGGCAATATAGATAAAGAAGAAGGCGGAGGGGAAGGCCATCAGGGATAGATACCGCAGGCAGCGAATGGATTCCGACAGGGCGGCGGGATCCCGGTTAAAGAGTTTTACCAGCGGGCCGGGGATGACCTGAATGATGATAAACATGACCACGGCTACCACCAGAGCACAGCGGACACCTACCTGAATGGTCTTTCCCGCCCGATCCGGCTGCCCTGCGCCGATGTTTTGCCCGGCCATGGTGCCAACCCCGGTGGACAGGGCCGAGATGCCGGTTTGGCTCAGGTTTATTACCTTGCTGCCTACCGCCACGGCAGAGGCGGCAATGACACCGTAGCCGTTGATGATGGAGTTTACGAACACAAAGGACAGGTCGATAAACAGGTACTGAAAGGAGGAGGGAATGCCCACCTTTAGCACCAGCTTGGCGGTAGGACCATGAATTTTATATTGCCGGGGATTTAAGGTCAGCATACCGGGCTGATGCTTTTTCAGGTACACAAATGCCCAAACCAGGGCGAACACCTCGGAGATCTCCGTTGCCAGGGCGGCCCCACCGGCACCCCAGGGAATCACCGCCACAAACAGCAGATCCAGGAATACGTTGGCGACAGAGGCCACGGCGGAGAAGTACAGGGGACGCTTGGAATCTCCCATGCCCCGGAGAAAGGAGGTAATACAGCTATAGCAGAAGGAGATGGGGAAGCAGGCGGCCCGAATCAAGAGATAATAGTATGCCTCCTGCCGGGCCTCGGCGGGAATGTTCACTAGGGCCAAAATAGGGGACAAAAACAGGCAGACGATCAGGGAGATGATCACCGCCATAATGCAGCTGATGGTCAGGGCGGTACCCACCGTGCGGTGGATTCCCTCGTCATTTTTGGCACCACAGTATTGCGCAATGAGCACGGCAGCCCCGGCACTGGCCCCTAAGCCGATATTGCTGGCGGCGTTGCAGATATAGGAGACGTTGTTTACCGCAGCCAGTCCCGCAGAGCCTACAAACTGGCCCACAATGATGGTGTCCACGGTGCTGTACATGGTTTGCAGGATGCTGGAGGCCAGAAAGGGCAGGGAGAAGCGCAGCAGACCACTGGTAATATTACAGGTGGTGAGATCCAGGGGCGTTTTTGTGTTATTCATGAAAAAAGCTCCTATCTGGGGTTGATACTGAAAATTGGTGAAAACCTTGGGTTGTGATGAAACAACAGGAATAGCCGCACCGCAGGCTGCAGCGCAGCTATCATTATATCGAAAGACCCTTCGATTTGCAACTGTTTTTCTGGGGCATTCAGGGCAAAAAGAGGAGGCTTTGCCCTGTTACCGTCCGTTGCCGCTGGAATCATAAGCAGAAGAAGCCGTATCCGCCAGGGAGGGAACGCTGCATTATGCCATTACCCAAGGCGATCCACAAGGATGCACTAAGCGGGTTCCTGGATGAAGCGACAGCAAGGTGCATGGGATGAATAAATTTGGGGATAGAAACGGAGTACACTCGGTTTCTATCCCTGATTCATGCCTACACACGGCTGAGGCGTATGCCAATGCGGGAGCCGTTATGGAGGCTACGGATCCTCCAGCTGAAGCCGTTCCGTTCCGTTTAGCTCAAATTCCTCCATATATTCGTCCATACGGGCCACCAGCTCGTCATAGTTCTGCGGGGAGATCGGGACGTGATCCATGTCCCGTCGGGCCAGCTCCTCCGCAAGAATGTCAAAGAATACCGCATCCTCATAGTCCATAATGGCCTCATGGATGCCGCCCTCGGCAAAGGCGCGGGAGGGAACGACTTCGCCATCAACCCGCTCAGCCAGAGCCTGCATACCGTGATCTTTGCAGTAGGAGAACAGCTTGCTTTCTACCCGGTCATAATCCTCGAAGCGGTCATTGCCCCGGGCGGAGTTGAGGATCCAGTTGCCTATATAGGCCATGTCCAGCAGCCGCCGAAATTCCTTTTCCGTCAGCTCAATTTCCATCGTTCAGCCCTCCTTCGGTTTCATTATATACCCTTTCCGGGAAAAGTTCCACCCCTTCCGGGAAAGTTCCCGGGAAAAGCAGCAATGTTTTCCGTGCCTGAAAATAGGACTTGTTTTATAGCCTGTTTTATCATATTATATAAAGATAGTCAAGAGCTAAGCGCCAAGAAATGAGGTAACATCTATGGCAATGAATCTATGTGTGCTGTTCGGCGGGATTTCCCCGGAGCATGAGGTGTCGCTCAGGTCAGCGGAATCCGTGCTCAACCATCTAAATCCCGATACATACCACATCTATCCCGTGGGCATTACCAAGGCGGGGAAATGGATCTACTTTGGCGGCAAGGACTGGTCCATGCTCCCCGGGGAGGCCTGGCAGGACTGCCCGGAGAACTGCCCCGCCGCCATTTCCCCCGTCCGGGGCCAGGGCCTGCTGCTGTGGCGGAGAGACGGCCTGGAGCAGGTGCCGCTGGACTGCGTGTTCCCGGTGCTCCATGGGGAAAACGGAGAGGACGGCTCCATCCAGGGGCTGATGCAGGTGGCGGGGCTGCCCTGTGTAGGGCCCGGAGTGGCGGCCTCCGCATCCAGTATGGATAAGACCATTACCAAGCTCCTGGTGGGGGAGACGGGGGTACGTCAGGCCAACTGGTATCTCTGCCATCGGGAGAGCATTGAGGATAGGTTGGATTCCCTGGTGCGGGACATTGAGCGGGGGGGAGAATATCCCCTGTTTGTCAAGCCCTCCGGCACCGGCTCCTCCGTGGGGGTCAGCAAGGTGCGCAATGCCCAGGAGCTAATGGAGGCCCTGAAGCTGGCGGCAAAATACGACAAGAAGGTTCTGGTGGAGGAGTTTATCTCCGGCCACGAGGTGGAGGTGGCGGTGCTGGGCAATGGCAGCCCTGTTGCCTCCGTGGTGGGAGAGATTTTGGCCGGGGCGGAGTTTTACGACTATCAGGCCAAATATCACTCGGAGGCCTCCCGGACGGTGATTCCGGCGGAAATTTCCCCGGAGGCGGCAAAGCGGCTGCAGGATGCGGCCATTACCGTGTATCAGGCCATGGGCTGTACGGGTATGAGCCGGGTGGACTTTTTCCTGACCTATGAGGGGGAGGAAGTGGTGTTCAATGAAATCAATACCCTGCCGGGCTTTACCTCCATCTCCATGTATCCCAAGCTCTTCGAGGCCAGCGGTATGCCCTATGACAAGCTGCTCGACGAGCTGATTCGTCTGGCGGTGGAGACACGTCATGGATAAGCGGGCCATCGGGGTGTTTGATTCCGGGCTGGGGGGCCTTACCGCCGTCCGGCAGCTGATGGAGCAGCTCCCCGGAGAGGATATTATCTATTTCGGCGACACCAGCCGGGTGCCCTACGGGGGACGCTCCCCGGAGACGGTGCTGAAATACACCCGCCAGGACATTAACTTTCTCCTGCAATTTGACATTAAGGCCATCGTTATCGCCTGCAACACCGCAGACACCGCCGCCGGGGCCCAGGTTCAGCGGGAATATAATCTGCCTATCTGCGGAGCCATCCGACCCACGGCCAAAAAGGCGGCCATGATTACCCGAAACAATCGGGTGGGGGTCATCGGCACCAAGGCCACCATCCATGGCCGGGGCTATGACGGCATCATCCGGGAGGTAAATCCCGGGGCTCAGGTGATGAGTCTGGCCTGTCCGCTGCTGGTGCCTCTGGTGGAAAACCACAGAACCCGGCCCGGCGACCAGGTGGTAGAGCAGGTGGTGGCGGAGTATCTCCAGCCCCTGAAGGACTGGGGCTGCGACACCCTGGTGCTGGGCTGTACCCATTATCCCCTGCTGTGGGACGTGATTTCCGACTTTATGGGCCCGGAGGTCACCCTGCTCAATTCCGGCAAGGAGGCGGCCCGCCGCTTGGCAGAGACGCTAAAGCGGGCAGATATGCTTTCCGGGCGAACCTCCGGCGGGAAATATCAATATTATGTCAGCGATTCCACGGAGGATTTTTCTCAAATGGCCTCCGCATTTCTGGAGATGCCGGTGGAGACGCTGGTGGAAAAAATAGACATTGAAAGGTACTGAATCAGTATGGAAGAGTCCGTTGTAATTTCCGTAGAGGGCACCCAGCGTATGGTGGGAGAGGAAAAGCAGACCGTGCAAATCGTCACCGATGGCACCATGAAGCGAGAGGGGGACATGGTGTACCTGAGCTATGAGGAGTCGGAGATGACCGGCATGGAGGGAACCACCACCACCTTTGCCGTAGGCAGCGACCAGGTGGTGCTTACCCGTACCGGGGCCGTACAGGCCCAGATGGTGTTTGAGAAGGGCAAGCGGAACGTGTCCCTGTATGATATGGGCTTTGGGGCCTTGACCATCGGGGTCAAGGCCCGGCGGCTGAAAAACGAGCTGGGCCCGGAGGGAGGACGGCTGGAGATCAGCTATGGCATCGAGATCGAGGATCAGGTGCAGGGGCTAAACTCCTTTGTCATTGACGTGCGGAAACGGCGTTCTACCCCCATCAACTAAGGCAATACCGCACAATTGCGCCATAGGTCTTTGGCGGTTCTTTTACCGCACAAATTCTCTGGGAAAACTTGAAATACACACAGTATTCCTGCGTTTTTCCAACAAATTTGTGACGCAAAATTCCACGCCAAAGCTCCTTGCCAAATTATGCGGTATTGCCATAACAGCCCGGGACAGGCGGCTTGCCTGTCCCGTGTTTTATCCCGGAAGGCATAACCGGGTAAAGAGAGCGGCAGTGAGAAAGCCTGCCAGGTCGGCGCAGAGGGCCGCCGGAATGGTGTGCCGGGAGTACCGGACGCCAGCGGCACCAAAATAGACACTGACGGTGTAAAAGGTAGTCTCTGAGGAGCCCAACATGACAGCCGCTGTCCGGCCAATGAGGGAGTCCACCCCGTACTGGCGCATCAGGTCGGCACCCACTGCCAGGGCGGCGCTGCCGCTAAAGGGCCGCACCAGCATCAGGGGCAGCAGCTCCGGGGGCAGCCCCACCCTCCGACAGACAGGGCCCAGGGTCTGGGAGAGCAGCTCCAGGGCCCCGCTGGCCCGGAGCATATTTACCCCGCACAGCAGCACGATCAGGGACGGAACAATGGAAACCAGCAGCCGCAGTCCTTCGGCGGCCCCGTCGGTCATGGCGGAAAACACGTCCTGCCGCCGCCGGAGGGCAAAGCAGGCCGTCAGGGTCAAAAGCCCCGGAATCAGCAGGTCAGCGGCCATGTCGTCCCTCCAAAATCCGGCACATCAGCAGTCCGCAGCTGACGGAGCACAGGCTGGAGAGCAGCACTGCCGGGAGAATGTCCAAGGGAGAAGCACAGCCCAGTCCCGCCCGAAGGGCGGCCACGGTGGTGGGCAGAAGCTGAATGGATGCGGTGTTCAGGGCCACCAGGCGGCATTGGTCGTTGGTGGCTTTTCCGCTTTGATCTCCCATGGCACGGCAGGCCTCAATGCCCATGGGGGTGGCGGCGTTGCCCAGGCCCAGAAGGTTGGCCGTTACATTGGCGCACAGGGCAGAGAAGCCATCCGGCTTGTCTCCCAGACTGGGAAACAGCCGTCCCAGCAAAGGCCGGAGCAGCCGGGAAAGAAGCTCCCGAAGGCCGCTGCGCCGGAGCAGCTCTCCCACCCCGCACCAGAGGCACATGGGCCCGGCCAGGGACAGGGCCAGCTCCAGGGCCGAGGCGGCCCCCTCCATGGCGGCCTGAGACAGAGCCCCGGTGTGATGCAGTAGAATGCCGCAGACCAGGGAAAGCACCAGCATACCGCTCCAAATCCATGAAAGCACAAAACCCCTCCTCTTTTATTTGCGAACAACAAGGAATCCCTAGAAAATCTGTAGAAATAGGCAGAAAAATCTTGACAAATTACTAATTTCTCCCTATAATGGTATCAGGGCGTACTGGACGCCAATGGTTATGGAAAAGGAGATAAGTACAATGAAATCTACTGGAATCGTCAGAAAAGTTGATGAGCTGGGGCGTATCGTTCTGCCCATTGAGCTCCGCCGCACCCTGGAGATCGCCGAGCGGGATGCTTTGGAAATTTATGTGGAGGGCTCCACGGTTATTCTTAAAAAGTATGAGCCCGCCTGCCTTTTCTGCGGGGATGCCAAGGACGTCATCAACTACCAGGGCCGGAACATTTGCAGAAAGTGTCTCGATGAGCTGAAGAAGATCTGACCCGGGCGGGGTCAGGATAAGACCCCTTCCGAGAAGTAAACGGGGCAGGGAGGCCAAGGTGAAAGCCTTTGCCTCCCTGCCATATTTTTTGCCCTGGCGTTCCAGCGTCTGGCGGTTGTTTTTTTGCCGATTTATGATATACTATAGGGGTAAACTACCACGGTGGCCCATCCGCCGGAAAGGAACGGACATGACAGAGGACAAAAAGAAGCTCCAGCAGGAGCATGAAGCAAAATATATGAAGTATATGGCGGATTTTGAAGCTTGCGGCGGGGATTTTACCTCCTGCAGCGGAAAATGCGACACCTGCAGCAGCAAATGTTCCCAGGAGCAGGCCGACCAAAAGACCCCCAAAAAGGCAAAGCGCATTGTCATGGTGTTCAGCGGCAAGGGCGGAACAGGCAAATCGGTCATGACCTGTCTGCTGGCGGATCGGCTGCAGAAAATGGGCAAACGGGTGGCGGTGCTGGATGCAGACCTGGCCAATCCTTCCATCCACTATCTCTATGGGAAGGTGGAGCCCTGCGATGCCCAGGGACAGAATATCCTGCCTATGAAGGCCGACAGCGGTGTGGAGTTTATCTCCATGGGTAACGTGGAGAAGGACTCGGCCCAGCCCCTGCTGTCCTACGGCAAGGACATGGCCGAGGGGGCACTGTACTTCTACCTCAATGTGAAATGGTCGGAGGATTTGGACTTTATGTTGGTGGATATGCCCTCCGGCATTGGAGATGTGCCTCTGCAGCTGGGCACCATTATTCCCTTTGACGGGGCGGTGTGTGTAGCCAATCCCTCAGACCTCTGCGACTTCCTGGCCAAGAAGTCTGCGGGACTGATGAAGATGATTATGATTCCCGTGGTGGGAGTGGTGGAAAACAAGGCCTATCTGGAGACGGAGGGAGGCAGTATCCTCCTGGGCACAGAGCCGGAGGAGCACGCCAAGGCCGTGGGCGCGCCTCTGCTGGCCACGGTGCCCCTGAGCCTGGAGCTGTCTGTTATGGCGGATTTTGGCCGTATCTGTGAGGCCGATGTGCCGGAGCTGGGGCCGGTGGCGGAGCTGCTGGCAAAATAATGGACTACACTGCCTGCCGCCTGTGCCCCCGGGCCTGCGGGGTAGACCGTACCGGTACCGGGCGGGGCTTCTGCGGGATGTCTTATCGGCTTACGGCGGCCCGGGCGGCCCTGCATTTTTGGGAGGAGCCGCCCATCTCCGGCACCAGAGGTTCCGGCACGGTGTTTTTCTCCGGGTGCTCCCTGGGCTGCGAATTTTGCCAGAATACCGCCATCAGCCACGGACGGTTCGGGGCGGAGATCACTACGGAGCGGCTCCGGGAAATATTCCGGAGCCTGGTGGAGCAGGGGGCCCATAACATCAACCTGGTTACGGCCGCCCATTTTCTTCCTTCCGTTCTTCCGGCTTTGAGCCCAAGGCTCCCGGTGCCGGTGGTCTATAACACCGGGGGCTACGAGTCTTTGGAGACCCTTCGGGCCTTGGAGGGGAAGGTGGATGTGTATCTTCCGGATTTGAAGTATGCCGAAAGCGGCCTGGCCGGACACCTGAGCCATGCCCCGGATTATTTTCCCGTGGCCTGTCAGGCCATTGACGAGATGGTGCGCCAGGTGGGGCCTTATCGGTTGGATGCAGACGGAATGCTGGTGGGCGGGGTGATGATTCGGCATCTGATTTTGCCGGGACAGGTGCAGAACAGCCTGAAGGTGCTGGACTATGTGGCGGAGCATTTTCCCAAGGGCACGGTACTGCTGAGCCTGATGGCCCAGTATGTGCCCTCGGGCCGGGCGAAGCATACGCCGCCCTTTGACCGGCCCATTACCCGGGAGGAATATGATGCGGTGGTGGACTGGATGTATATGCTGGGTCTGGAGGACGGCTTTCTCCAGGAACGGTCTGCCGCCACGGAGGACTATCTGCCGGACTTTTCCTTGGAGGGAATCCTATGATTTGTGAAAAAATCGACTTATATGGGGATCACCGGGTCATGCTGTACACCTATATCCAGCGGTGGACTACGGTGCCGGGGCACTATCCTAAGCGGGGCGGCGTAGTGGTGCTCCCCGGGGGAGCCTACCGCTTCCACGCCACCAGCGAGGGAGAACCGGTGGCGGCGGCCTTTTCGGCGGCGGGCTATAATGCCTATGTGCTTCGGTATTCCATTGCGCCCCACGCCGCCTTTCCCAATTCCGTGGCGGATGTGTGCCGGGCCCTTCGGCTGATTCGGCAGCGGGGAGAGGCGTGGAATCAAGTCCCGGACAAGCTGGCCCTGTGCGGCTTCTCCGCCGGAGGACACGTTGCGGCCTGTGCGGGAACCATGTGGAACCGAGCGGACGTGCTGGAGGCCTCCGGCTGTCAGGGAGCGGAGGGACGGCCCAACGGGCTGATTTTGGGCTATCCCTGTATCAGCGTAGACCTGGAGGGCCAGGGAGATATGTATGCCCTTCTGACCGGGAGCCGCTCCCCAGAGGAGCTGCGGGACATTGCCTCCCCGGAAAAGTGGGTGGGGGAGCATACGCCGCCGGTGTTTCTCTGGAATATCTACCGGGACAAAATGGTGCCGGTGGAGCATGGGCTGATGTTCCAGTCGGCCCTGGCGGCCCATAATGTGCCCTTTGAGGCCCATACCTATATGACCGGGGTTCATGCCAGCGCCCTGAACACCCCGGCCTCCTCCTTGGGAGATTCCCTGCGGGAAAATCCCCACACCGCCCGATGGATGGAGGACTGCCTGCAATGGCTGGCCCAGGTGTTCGGCACCCCGGCCCTGGATGTCCCCCAGGAAAACATGAAATCTCTGGCCAAGGATCGGGCCCATCTGGGAACCCCGGCCTTTCGGCTATAAGGGCACGCACAATTGGCTCCCTGCCGAATTGTGCGGGACTGCCTAAGCTATGGAAACAGGTGAATGGATATGATTGTAAAAAAATTCAAGGACAAGCTGCCCCGGCTTACCGGGGCCTATGTGGCGGAGGATGTGTCGGTGATCGGGGACGTGACCGTGGAGGAAAACGCATCCATTTGGTATGGCGTGGTGCTCCGGGGTGATGTGGAGCATATCCAGATCGGCGCAAACACCTCCATTCAGGACAACTCCGTGGTACACTGCGCCAGCGGCCTGCCCACCCTGATCGGAAAAAACTGCGTGGTGGGCCACAACGCCATTCTCCACTCCTGCGTGGTGGAGGAGGACTGCCTGATCGGTATGGGAGCCATTTTGCTGGACGGCTGTCACATTGGCCGGGGCAGCGTGGTGGCCGCCGGAGCGGTGGTGTCGCCCCACAAGGTGATTCCTGCCAACTCCATGGTGATGGGCGT
>CAVJIP010000043.1:0-15684 GCA_963649625.1 Bacteroidaceae bacterium | reverse complement strand
TGGGCGTGCCGGGCCGGGTCGTCCGGGAGACCAATGAAAAGGATCGGGAGGCTACCGCCTGGTCGGTGGAGCACTATCAGGCCTATGCCAGCGAACAGATGGAGAAGCTGGGCTGAGCCATGCCGAATTTCTATGCCCATCTACAGCTCTGCCGCCGGGTGGAGGAGCTGGTGCCCGAGAAGCTGGGGCGGCTTCTCCACCGGGAGGAGGACGCCTATTTCTGCGGTGGCTTCGGCCCGGATCCCCTGTACTTCTGCGTCCAGGGCCTGCACGGGGGAAACGTCCGTCAGGCGGGACTGGACATCCACCATCACAGCGGGGCGGCGGCTCTGGAGGCGTTCCGCCGGCCGGTGAAGGAGCACTGGCCCTATGCCGCCTCCTTTGCGGCGGGGTATCTGCTGCACTTTCTGCTGGATTCCCGCTGCCATCCCTTTATCAAGGGCGTGGCGGCCCGGGGACAGTATACCCACTTTGCCCTGGAGGGGGAATACGACAGGTATCTGCTCCGGCACGACCGACTGAGCTATCAGGACGCACTGCCCAAAAAGCCCCTGCCCCGGGCTTTCTACGAGCTGGCGGCCCAAATGGCGGAGCCGGTGACGCCGGAAATCTATGAAAAGGCCCTGGCCAATTTCCGCTGGGGCTCCATTCGCCTGGGCCGCTGGGCAGGAAAGCCTCTGCGTCATGTGGTGAATGCGGCCAGCCGAATCCCGTCGGCCCGGTCCCTGCGGGGGATGATTCTGCCGCCTCAGGCAGATTTTCAGCTGGAGCGGCATCTTTTAAGCCTGGACAGGCTCTGCGCCGAGACGGCCAGAGCTGCTCCGGGAGAGCTGACCGGCTTTTTCCGGGCGGTGGAGGAGGATCGGCCCTTTTCCGAAACACTCAGCCGGGACTATTCCGGCGGCAAGGAGGAACAATATGGTATACATTGATTCGAGCCTTTGCGTCAACTGTCAAAAGTGCATCAAGGGATGTCCCATGGGGGTGTTTGTCCCCGGGGAAAGCCACCCGGAAATCCATCCCCGGCGGCGGTGCATCCAGTGTATGCACTGTGCGGCAGGCTGCCCCAGACAGGCCATTGGTTTTGAGGAGCTGAGCCGGGAGGAAATTTACCCGGAAATGCCCCAGGAGCCTCTGGAGCGGCTGCTTGTGACCCGGCGATCCGTCCGGCATTACCGGGAGGAGCTGCCCCCCAAGGCGGTCATCACCCGGGCCCTGAACCTAGCCAATTTCGCCCCCAGCGGCAAAAATCAGCGGGCCTATCACTGGACGGTGGCCTGGGGAGGGGAGCAGGTCAGGGCCCTGCGGGATCTGTGCCTGGGGCTTTGCGAAAGGTATGGAGAGGCCCCGGAGCTGCCCAAGCTCCAGGCCAAGGGAACCGACCTTCTCACCTGCGGCGCACCCTGTATGATCGTGGCCTGGAGCCCGGAGGATGCCCTGAACCCGGTGCTGGATCCGGTGGTGAGCATGGCAGAGCTGGAGCTGGTGCTGGTGCAGGCGGGGCTTTCCACCTGCTGGGGCGGCTATCTTCGTCAGGTCAGTGACCGATTCCCGGAGGTGCGGGAGCACCTGGGACTGCGGGAGGACTGCCGGGTGCGATGTGCGCTGATGGTGGGCTACACAGACGGGGAAAAGTATCTTCGCCCGGTCTGGCGGCCTGAGGCCAGCATCCAGTGGCTGGAAAAAGGAGGAATGCAATCTACATAATTTTGCATAAACGTACGATTATGGTTCCCAAAAACAAGAATTTTGCACTGATTTGAAAATAATTATGACAAAATTTATGAGAAGTGCTTGCAAATCCATGGGTTTTGTGTATAATAAAAAGTGACAAATTAGTAACAAGAATATGAGGGAGGAACCATGAGACAATTAAACAAAAATTTGCTTCGTGTGCTTTACATATTGCTGCTGTGTGCTCTGCTGGCACTCCCTATGCTGGCGGCGGAAAGCCCCAAGGCAGACCTTCGGGTCTATCCTGTGGAGGAGGCTAGGAGCCCCCATTACGGGTTTACCGCAGCCCGGCAGCTGTTGGACGCAGAACCCCAGAGTGAGGCCGCCAGCCAGCCCGCCAGCGTAACGCCGGAGAGCGATGAGGCCACCCAGGAGCCTACCGTCTCCCCCGACCAGACCATTGTGGAGCGGAGCGCAGGGACAGAGGCCCTGCGGCTTATCAAGAGCTATGAAGGCTTCAGCGAGAAGCGGATGTGGGACTATGAGCGGTATTCCATCGGTTACGGCAGTGCCTATGACAAGGCCCTGGAGATGTTCCCGGAGATTAAGCCGGAGGGTGTCGAGGATGATGACGTGACCATCACCCAGGCCCAGGGCGAGGCCCTGCTTCAGCAGGATCTGGTGGATACGGAAAAGTTCCTGAACGGCATCTGCAAGAAGAACAACATCCTTTTGAATCAAAACCAGTTTGATGCCCTGGTGGATTTTACCTACAATGTGGGCAGTGGCTGGTGGACCTATAAGAACAGCGAGGACGGCTCCTGGTGCCTGCTTCGGCAGATGCTGGAGGACGATCCTGCCACCTGGACCCAGGAGCGGGCGGGGGCCGCCTTTGGCGCCTGGCGTTTGGCCGGGGGCGAGGTGCTCGAGCCGCTGGTTCAGCGGCGTGCCGAGGAGGCCAAGCTGTTTATGACGGCGGTGAAAGAGACGGAAGAGCCGGAGGAGACTGTGGTGTTCCCGGATGTGAGTAAGTCCGAATGGTACTATGACTATGTGACCGCCGCCTATCAGCTAAAGCTGATGCAGGGCGATGCGGAGGGAACCTTCCGCCCGGAGGCGTCTTTGACCCGTGCCGAGATGGTGAAGGCTCTGGCAAACTTTGCCAAGGCTGACCTGACGGCCTATGAGGGCAAGGCCAGCGTCTTTACGGATGTGGCGGAGGATGCCTGGTATGCCTCGGTGGTGGCCTGGGCGGTAGACCAGGGCCTGGTCAACGGCATGGGTGACGGCACCTTTGCCCCGGAAACTCCCATCAGCCGGCAGCATCTGTGCAGCATTATGGCCCGCTACCTGCGGAAACAAGGGCTGGAGCCGAAGACGGCGGGGAAGGCCTTTGCCGACGACAGCCTGATGGAGGACACCTCCCGGGAGGACGTCTACTTCTGTGCCGGGCTTGGCCTGGTAAACGGCGTGGGGGAGAACCTGTTTGACCCCCAGAGCAACGCCACCCGAGGGCAGACCGCAAAGATTCTGGTGGGGATGTATGCGCTGACGGAAGAAAACACCGAAGCGGCGTAAAGGAGACCCAATGTAATGCGGGATATTTATCTAATTGATTTTGAAAACGTGGCCTCCGAGGGCCTTAATGGTATCACCTACCTGGCCCCGGAGGACGAGGTCATTATTTTCTACAGCAACAACTCCAAAAGCCTGAGCATGAAGATGCACATTCTCATTGGGAAAAGCGTCTGCAAGCTGAGCTATTTCGAGGCCACCGTAGGGGGCAAGAACGCCCTGGATCACCAAATCTCCACCTGGCTGGGGTATCTGGTGGGCACAGATGCGGCGGAGCGGAATTATTATATCGTCTCCCGGGATATGGGCTACAAGTTCGTGGCCAGCTTCTGGGCGGGCAGTCAGCAGAAGCCCAGCGTCCGCTGCGTGGAGAGCATCCGGGCGGCGGGGCGGCTGGAGCGGAAGTACCGGGAAAAGGTACTGGAAATCACGGTGCCCTCAGAGGTGGAGGAGATGATCTCCGCAGCCACCGGAGAGGTGAAGCCCCCGGAGTCCCCGGACGAGGCGGCTGCGCCCCAGGAGGAGCAGACAACCACAAATGGTATGGCAATTTCTCCGGAGCCGGTTTTGGGGGAGACGGAGGGGCATACCCGGAGCTACCGGGGCCGCCAGCGGTATCGCCGGGGCAGGAAAAATCCCCGGCAGGAGCCGAATGGGGAGGAGCGGGCCGCAGAGCCTACCCAGGCAAAGCCCGAGGAAAAGCCGCCTGTCCCGGAGCAGCCGGCCCAGGAAACCCAGCCTGCGGTGAAATCCCAGGAGCAGAAGCCTGTGGTCAAGCCTCAGGAGAAGCCCCAGGAGCAGAAGCCTGTGGCAAATCACCAAGAGAAGCCCCAGGAAATGAAGCCTGTGGTCAAGCCTCAGGAGAAACCCCAGGAGCAGAAGCCCGTGGAAAATCACCAAGAGAAGCCCCAGGAAATGAAGCCTGTGGTCAAGCCTCAAGAGAAGCCCCAGGAGCAGAAGGCCGAGAACCACGGGGAGAAAAAGCCGGAGCCGAGAGAGCACCGCAATCCCCGCAAGCCGGAGGAGCCCCGCCGGGTGGAGCTAGGCTCCCTGCTGGCGGCGTACCCGGAGCTTCAGGAGCAGCAGCTGCAGCAGCTCATTGCTGACAACAAGCGGCAGGTGCTGTGCAACACCCTACGGAAGCTGCTGGGGCAGGAAAAGGGCCTGGCCCTCTACCATGAAATCAAAAAAAATGCGTGGAGATGATTCCACCAGGCGGCATGGCTTCGGCTGTGCCGCTTTCTTGAAAAATCCCCAAAAATCGAAATTTCCTCTTGCAATTCTCAAACTAGTGTGATACAATAAAAAACTAGTGAATCCTGCGACAGCTTTTCGCCGCTGCTTTCTATACCATCTAAGGAGCTTCCCATGAAACATAAGCTACATATCCCCGCCATCCTACTGCTTCTGGTGCTTTGCCTTGCAGGCAGCGCCTATGCCACCGAAGCCAAGTCCACCGCCTCCTGGGGGATTACCTTCCAGGGGACGACCCAACAGGCGGCGGCAGTGGTGACGGCCTCGCCCAGTCCCACCCCTCAGTTCCAGCCCTCAGACGAGGCCGTGACCTATGCCCTGGTGTCCGGGGGAGAGATCAAGGCCGCCATGGAGACCTACGGCCTGGAGGCCGGCTCCGCCGGGGCCAAGGCCCTGAACCTGATCAATTCCGAGTATGCCGATGCCTTGACGGAGGAGCAGCGGGCGGGTACTCTGGTGTTCCTCTTTGAGGGAGCGGGAGAGTCCGATGACCCTGCGCAGCGGCTGGATGCCATGTGCGTGGTGGTGCGGGACGGGGCCATTCTCTATGTATGTACCGCCTGCTCCACCATTCCCGACAGCCCCTTTGTGCCCTGGAAGAATGACGGCATGGACGTGCCTACCCTGAAATCCGGCATCTATGCCTTTGACACCGTGAACCACAACGGTGTCTATGGGGCGCTCCGAGTCCGGGGCGACCAGGTGGTGCGGTTTGCCAGCACCACGGAGTTTTATGAAACCGTCTCCAATCAGGAGAGCATTCAGGTTCACCGCCGGAACACCGAAAGCAACTCCACAGACCGGCAGGGCTGGGCCAATTCCGTGGGCTGTCTGCTGGTGGGTCATGCAGGCTCCGGGGTCAATGACGACTACGCCCGGTTTGCCCACGCTGTGGGAAT
The DNA here is from genome assembly GCA_963649625.1 of Bacteroidaceae bacterium. Taxonomy (GTDB): domain Bacteria; phylum Bacillota; class Clostridia; order Oscillospirales; family Oscillospiraceae; genus HGM13006. The sequence continues at coordinate 10,282 of CAVJIP010000043.1, read as the reverse complement.
CACCGGGGCCAAGGCCTCCGGCGCCGCCGCCTATACCACCGATGTGGAGGGGACGCTGATTGTGGATCGGAGCCTGGGCGGAGATTATCTCCGAGCGGTGGGCTACACCGATGAGGCCCTGGAGCTGATCGGATAATATAAAAGAACAGGAAACGGGGGCGGTTGCTCCCGTTTCCGCTTTTTGAAAAATGACACTTCCTTTTTGGAAAGAAAGCGGGTATAATGTAACATGGTTTATTTTGCGCTGAACCTTTCAGCGACGGACAGATGGGGGAAACAACTATGACCAGAACCACAGCCAGAGAAATCGCCATGCATCTTATCTATGAGCTGGAGTATCACGATGAGCTGCCGGAGGAACTGATGGAGGCGGTGTTCTCCGACGGGTACTATCCCAGGCTGGCGGAGGAGACGGAGCTATATCAGGAGAAGCCCAACGAAAAGCAGATGAAGTATATTTCCGACTGCGTTCGGGGGGTCTATGTAAAGCGGCAGGAGCTGGACGACATGATCGCCCGGTATGCGGTAGGCTGGAAAATCAGCCGTATTTCCAAGGTGTCCCTGGCGGTGCTGCGGCTGGCCATCTATGAGATTCTCTACGTGGAGGATGTTCCCACCGGCACGGCCATCAACGAGGCCGTGGAGATTGCCCGCCGCTATGAGGAGGAGGACAAGGTGTCCTTTATCAACGGCATTCTGGGTTCCTTCGCCAGGAGTGGACAATGACCGTTCTGGGCCTGGACACCAGCAACTACACCACCTCGGCGGCCCTGTATAGCGGGTTGGAGCGGAAGGCCTCCGGCAAACTGTTGGAGGTAAAGCCGGGAGAGCTGGGTCTCCGCCAAAGCGAGGCACTGTTTCAGCACATCAAACGCCTGCCGGAGATTATGGAGGGGATGCTGGAGGGCCAGCGGCTGTCTGCCGTGGGGGCCAGTACCCGGCCCCGGGCGGTGGAGGGCTCCTATATGCCCTGCTTTTTGGCGGGACAGTCCCAGGGACAGGTGCTGGCCCAGGCTCTGGGGGTGCCCTTTTACGGTTTTTCTCACCAGCAGGGCCATTTGGCGGCGGTGCTGGAGAGCGGGGGACACATGGAGCTGATGGAGCGCCCCTTCCTGGCCTGGCATCTTTCCGGCGGAACAACGGAGCTGTTGTATGTGCATCCCGGGCTTCAGGCGGAGAAAATCGGCGGTACGGAGGATTTGTCCGCAGGACAGCTGATTGACCGCACCGGACAGCGATTGGGACTGAATTTCCCGGCGGGCAAGGCCATTGATCGGCTGGCCGGAGAGGTGAGCAGCAAGGGCTTCCCGGTGAAGGTTCGGAATATGACCTTCTCCCTTTCCGGCATGGAGAATAAGGTTCGGGATATGGCGACCGCCCGGCCCCCGGAGGAGACGGCGGCCTTCGCCTTGGCCTGTATTGTCCGGGCGGTGGAGGAGGCTACGGAGCAGGCCAGAGGACAGTATGGGAACCTGCCGGTGGTGTTCACCGGCGGGGTGGCCTCCAACCGTCAGCTTCGCCGGCGGATGATTCCCCTGGGGGGCGTATTCGGTCCGCCGGAGTTTTCCGCCGACAATGCTCTGGGCATTGCGGTACTTACCTATTTTGCGGAGATACAGCATGGATGATTTGATTTTAGAGGTCAGCCAGGTCAACGCCTACATCAAGGAGATGATGGACGGGGATTCCCTGCTGGGAGGCCTGTGCGTCCGGGGTGAGCTTAGCAATTATAAGTGCTACCCTTCGGGCCATCACTATTTTACCCTGAAGGACGGAGCGTCGGCACTGAAATGCGTCATGTTTCGCTCCAGTGCGGCCCGGCTGCGGTTTCGCCCGGAAAACGGTATGACCGTGCTGGCGGCGGGGCGGATTACCGTTTATCCCCGGGACGGAGCCTATCAGCTCTACTGCGTGTCCATGCGCCCGGAGGGGGCGGGGGATCTGGCCCTGGCCTTTGAGCAGCTGAAGAAAAAGCTGGAGGGGGAGGGGCTCTTTGACCCGGCCCATAAAAAGCCCCTTCCGGCGTTTCCGAAAAAAATCGCCGTCATCACCTCCTCTGCCGGGGCGGCCTTCCACGACATTCTGCGGGTGCTGGGGCGGCGGTATCCGCTCACGGAGGTGACGCTGCTGCCGGTGCGGGTTCAGGGGACGGAAGCCCCCGGAGAGATCGCCGGGGCCATTGATTACGCCAACCGCTATCATGTGGCGGATTTGATTCTTACTGGACGGGGCGGCGGCTCCATAGAGGATCTGTGGGCCTTCAATGAGGAGATCGTGGCCCGGGCCATTTACCGTTCGGAGATTCCGGTGATCTCCGCCGTGGGACATGAGCCGGATGTGACCATTGCCGACTATGTGGCGGATGTCCGGGCGGCCACCCCCTCCAACGGGGCGGAGCTGGCGGTGCCGGATCAGGGAGAGCTGCGGACAATGCTCCGGGGCTATGAGACCCGGCTGCTCCAGAGCATGGGCAAGCGATTAAAGCTGGCCCGGCAGCAGCTGGAAACAAAGAAAAAGGCCCGGGTGCTCCAGTCTCCCACCCGCTATCTGGAGGATCGACGGCAGCGGCTGGACGGCCTGATGGAGCGGCTGGGCCGGGCCATGCTCCAGCGGGAGAGCCTGGGTCGGGGAGAGCTGCTGGCCCGGCGGCAGCGGCTGGAGAGCACCTGGAAGGGAAATATCCACACCCGGCAGCAGCGGGCCGGGACCCTGGCAGCCAGACTGGATGCCATGAGCCCCCTAAAGGTTCTGGCCCGGGGCTACAGCATTACGGAGACGGCTTCCGGCTGTGCCGTCCGTTCCGGGGCGGAGCTGAGGCCCGGAGATTCTATTCAAATTCGATTTTCCCAGGGCCGGGCCCGGGCCACTGTGGAACAAGTGATGGAGGACTGAGCATGGCAAGGAAAAACCCCACCTTTGAAGAAGCACTCCGGCGGCTGGAGGAAATCGTCACCGCCCTGGAGGGCGGCGACGCCTCCCTGGAGGAGTCCATCGCCCTGTTTGAGGAGGGCACCAAGCTCTCTAAAAAATGCACCGAGCTGTTAGACCAGGCGGAGCTGAAAGTAACCCAGATGATGAAGGGCCCTGATGGTGTCCCGGTGGAACAGGAGATCGACAATGCTTGACCAGACCCTTTCCCGGTATCAGACCCTGGTGGAGGACTATCTCTCCGAACAGTTTACCCAGCCTGCGGCCCATAGGGTGGTCCTGGAGGCCATGCGCTACAGCCTTCTGGCCGGGGGAAAGCGGCTTCGGCCCGTCCTGTGTATGGCCTTCTGCCAGGCCTGCGGCGGAAGGGCGGAGACGGCGCTGCCTGCTGCTGCGGCGGTGGAGATGATGCACACCTATTCCCTGATTCATGACGACCTTCCCTGTATGGACAACGATGACTATCGCCGGGGCCGCCTCACCAACCATAAGGTCTACGGCGAGGACGTGGCCACCCTGGCGGGGGATGGGCTGCTGACGGCGGCCTTTCGGTATCTGACGGAGCTGGAGGCTCCGGCGGAGCGGATCCTTCACTGCGTGAGAATACTATCCCAGGCCGCCGGAGAAAACGGCATGGTGGCGGGACAGATTCTGGATATGGAAGGGGAGAAGAGGCCCCTGTCCCGGGAGGAACTGGAAAACGTCCACCGGCACAAAACCGGGGATTTGATCCGCGGGGCCTGCCAAATGGGGGCGGTGCTGGGCGGCGGCACAGAGGAGGATGTCCAGGCTGCCGGAGCGTTTGCCTATGCCCTGGGCATGGCCTTCCAGATTCGGGACGATATGCTCGATGAGATCGGCTCCCAGGCGGAGCTGGGCAAGCCCATCGGCTCCGACCAGGAGAACCATAAAAGCACCTTTGTCAGTCTGCTTGGGCTGGAGAAGTGCCAGGAACTGGTGGAGCAGGAGACGGAACGGGCTGTGGCCGCACTGGATGGGGGAGACTTTCGGGACACCACATTTCTCACCGACCTGGCTCGCACCTTGACATCTCGAATGAAATAATGTATAAATGTCGAAAATCCGTTGAAAAAAACTATGGTTATGATATAATCATAGGGAAACGAAACTAGAACAGAAAAGACAGGTTGTGTAATTTTGAATCTTTTGGAACGAGCAGAGGACCGGGAGCAGCTTCTGGCCCTTCGGCCGGAAGAGGAACAGGCCCTGTGCAGCGAAATAAGGAGCTTTCTCATCAACAGCGTCTCCAAAACCGGCGGCCATCTGGCCTCCAATCTGGGCGCTGTTGAACTCACCATAGCCCTCCATAAGGTCTTTGACCCCTATGTGGATCGTATTGTTTTTGACGTGGGACATCAAAGCTATGTCCATAAAATGCTCACCGGCCGGGTGGAGGGCTTTGCCCACCTGCGGCAGTTGGGGGGTATGGCGGGCTTTCCCAAGCCCGTAGAGTCGGATGCGGATGCCTTTGTGGCAGGTCACGCCTCCACCTCCGTGTCGGTGGCCCTGGGGATGGCCCGGGCCAGAACCCTCTCCGGGGCGGATTACAGCGTGATTGCGGTCATCGGCGACGGCGCCCTCACCGGCGGCCTGGCCTATGAGGGCCTGAACGATGCCGGCCAGAGCAAGGAGCCGCTGATCGTGATTCTCAACGACAACGGTATGTCCATTCAGCCCAACGTGGGGGGCATCTCCAAATTCCTGGCCCATCAGCGGCTCAAGCCCTCCTATCTGAGCTTTAAGCGGGCCTTCCACGGCTTTACCAGCCATGCCCCCGGGGGAAAGCATCTGTACCGGGTGGTACACCGGGTCAAGCTCTGGATGAAGAACGCCCTCATTGGCAGCAATATGTTCGATGAGATGGGCTTTGTATATCTCGGCCCGGTGGACGGCCACGACATCAAAAAGCTGACCTATCTCCTCCGGCAGGCCAAGGAGCTGGCCTGTCCCGTGCTGCTCCATGTGGCCACCACCAAGGGCCGGGGGTATAGCTACGCCGAGGAAAGCCCCGATGAGTTTCACGGGGTTTCCGGCTTTAATGTGGCCTCCGGCCAGAGCAAAAGCTCCAATCGGGAGTCCTTTTCCGATGCCTTCGGCAAAACCATGTGCGCTATGGCCCAGGAGGATCGGCGCATCTGCGCTATTACCGCCGCCATGGAGCAGGGCACGGGCCTGACGGAGTTTGCGGATCGATTCCCCAAACGGTTCTTTGACGTGGGCATCGCCGAGGGCCACGCCGTCACCATGAGCTGCGGCATGGCCAAGCAGGGAATGCTCCCGGTGGTGGCAATTTACTCCAGCTTTCTCCAGCGGGCCTATGATATGCTGATCCATGATGCGGCCATCGGCAATCTTCATGTGGTCTTTGCGGTGGATCGGGCGGGGCTGGTTGGGGCCGATGGAGAAACCCATCACGGAGCCTTTGACCCCTGCTTTCTCCGTACCGTGCCCCATATGACCGTGCTGTCTCCCGCCTCCACGGAGGAGCTCCGCAAGAGCCTGCATTATGCGGTGTATCAGGTGGAGGGGCCGGTGGCGGTGCGCTATCCCCGAGGCGGCAACGAGGGCTACAGTGACTGCATTTTGGAGGACACCCTGCTTCGTACCGGGACGGATGTGACCATTGTCACCTATGGGCCCCTGGTCTGTGAGGCCCTGGATGCCGCCAGAATCCTGGCCCAGAAGGGCATCCAGGCGGAGATTGTAAAGCTCTGGCGGCTTTCCCCCTTAGACCTGACCCTGGTGGAGCAGTCCCTCCGAAAAACCGGGTATCTGCTGTGCCTGGAGGAGTGTGTGTCCTCCGGCTGCGTGGGTCAGGAAATCGCCGCAAGGCTCCTGGAGGGCGGCGTTCCCATGAAGGGCCTTCGGCTCCTGAACCTGGGAGAGAACTTTGTGACCCAGGGCACCGTGCCCCAGCTTCATGCCCTGATGGGCATTGACGGGAAATCGGTGGCCCAGGCGGTAAAGGAGCTGGTTGGCTTTGAAAAAGGAACGACTTGACCTGGTGCTGTGCCGGAAGGGCCTCTGCGACAGCCGCACCAAGGCCCAGGCCCTGATTATGGAGGGGCTGGTGTTTGTGGCAGAGCAGCGGGTGGACAAGCCCGGTACGCCGGTGGACCCGGAGGCCCCCATTGAGGTGCGGGGCAGGCTCTGCCCCTATGTAAGCCGTGGGGGCCTGAAGCTGGAAAAGGCCCTGGCCTTTTTTGGGGTAGACCCGACGGGCTATGTGTGCAGTGACTCCGGGGCCTCCACCGGCGGCTTTACCGACTGCCTCCTCCAAAAGGGAGCCAAAAAGGTCTTTGCCATTGACGTGGGCTACGGCCAGCTGGCCTGGAGCATCCGCAGTGACCCCCGAGTGGTGGTCATGGAGCGCACCAACATCCGAAACGTCACCCCGGAGGACATTGGCGAGCCGCTGGATCTGAGCGTGGTGGATGTGTCCTTTATTTCCCTGAAAATCGTCCTGCCGGTGATTTGGAACCTGCTGGGGCCCAAGGGCCAGGTGCTCTGCCTGATCAAGCCCCAGTTTGAGGCGGGCAAGGACAAGGTGGGAAAGAAGGGCGTCGTCCGGGAGCTGTCCACCCATATCGAGGTGCTGGAGCACTTTCTGGACATGGCCCGGGGCCTGGGCTTTACGGTGGTGAATCTTACCTATTCCCCGGTAAAGGGCCCGGAGGGCAATATTGAATTTCTTGGGCATTTGTCCAGGGAGCCGGTGGAGGCCAGGGCGTTCTCCCCGGAGCAGGTGGCCCGGGAGGCCCACGAAACGCTGAAGGGGTGAAAGCCATGAAGAACATCACACTGATGCCCAATCCCTACCGGGATCGGGGCTTTCAAATCACCCGGAGAGCGGAGGAGATTCTCAAGGGGCACGGGGCCAAGGTGCAGCTCTGCCTACCCTTTCATGTGGATCGGGGCTATGAGCTGCCGGAGGATTTGCGGTTTGTTACCATGGAGGAGGCCCTGCGGCACTGCGACCTGATGATCTGCTTCGGCGGGGACGGCACAATCCTCCATGCGGCCCGACTGGTGGGCAACCGGGACATTCCCATGCTGGGCGTGAACACCGGCACCATGGGCTTCCTGGCGGAGCTGGAGCAGGACGAGCTGGAGCTGCTGCCCCGGGTTCTGGAGGGAGAGCTCAGCTACGAAAGACGGATGATGATCCATGTGGCGGTAAAGCGGAACGGCCGGGTGATCTATGAGGACAACGCCCTCAATGATGCCGTCATCACCAAGGGGGCCGTGGCCCGGGTGATTCAGCTTTCCCTGGACTGTGACCAGGCCGAGGCCATGCGCTTTGACGGAGACGGCCTGGTGATCTCCACCCCCACCGGCACCACCGCCTACTCCATGTCCGCAGGAGGCCCCATTGTGGAGCCTACGGCCCAGAATATCATCGTCACCCCCATCTGCGCCCACGCCATGGGGATTCGCTCTCTGGTGCTGATGAAGGACCGGGTCGTCACCTGTCATGTGGGCCGTATCGGCAAGCGCAGCGCATTTCTGTCCGTGGACGGAGGCAAGGCCGTGCGCCTGAATGCGGAGGACAGCGTGGTGATTACCACCTCCCGCCGGTCCGTGCGGCTGGCCAAGATCAAAAACGCCAGCTATTACGGAACCCTTATCAATAAATTTCAGAGGTGATTGTCCATGAAAAGCCAGCGTCAAGCCAAAATATTGGAGCTGATTGCCCAGCGGGATGTTGAAACCCAGGAGCAGCTTCTCTCGGCCCTGGAGGAATGCGGCTTTCACAGCACCCAGGCCACCATCTCCCGGGACATTAAAGAGCTGCGCATTGTAAAAGAGCTTTCCGACGTGGGGCACTATCGCTATACCGTACAGCAGAACGAGGCGGCCAGCTTCTTCTCCCGGCTGAACAACATCTTCCACGAATGCGTGGTCAAGCTGGACTACGCCCAGAACATTGTGGTCATCAAGACCCTGCCCGGCCTTGGCGCTGCGGCCTGCTCTGCGGTGGACAGCATGGACACCCCCTATGTGGTGGGCACCATCGCCGGAGACGACACGGGGCTGATCGTGATGCGGGACGAGGAATACGCCCGGGAGTTCTGCGAGGAGCTGCGGGGCATCATCAACAGAGCGAGGTAACGACTTATGCTGGAGTTGCTGCACATGGAGAATATCGCCGTCATTGAACAGGCGGATATTACCTTCCGTCCGGGGCTCAACGTCCTGACCGGCGAGACCGGTGCGGGCAAATCCATTGTGATTGATGCCATTTCCGCCATTCTCGGCCAGCGGGCCTATCGGGATGCCATCCGCACCGGGGCTGACCGGGCCAGGATTTCGGCGGTGTTCCGGGACGTGCCGGAGTATTCCTGGTTCCGGGAAAACGGCATTCCCCACAGCGCTGAGCTGCTGCTCCAGCGGGAGATCTACGCCGATGGGCGGAACGTCTGTCGGGTGGGGGGACAGCCTGTGACCGTGACCATGCTCCGGGGCCTGGGGCGGCAGCTGATTCAAATTCACGGACAGCACGACACGGCCCAGCTCTTTGACGAGGCCAATCACCTGGGGGTGCTGGACGCCTTTGCAGACCATGCGCCCCTTTTGGCCCGGTATCAGACGGCCTATCGGGAAATGGACGGGCTGCGAAAGGAGATCAAGGCCCTCACCATGGACGAGGGGGAGAAGCTCCGCCGAATCGAGACGCTGAAATTCCAGATTCAGGAGATTCAGCGGGCGGAGCTGCGCCCGGGAGAGGATCAGGAGCTGGAGGCCCAGCGAAAGCTCATGCGTGCCGGGGAGCGGGTTCTCTCCGCCCTGAACCAGGCGGCAGAGGCCCTCTACGGCGGAGAGGACGCCGATGGGGCCTCGTCCCTGACCGCCCAGGCGGCCCGGGAGCTGTCCGGGGTGGCCGATTCCTCCCGGGAGCTGGAGCGTCTGGCCGCTCTGGTGGAGGAGCTGAGCTACACCGTCCAGGATGCGGCGGAGCAGGTGCGGGATTTGCGGGACAGCTTTGACTTCTCCCCCGGTGCTCTGGAGGCCCTGGAGGCTCGGCTGGACGTGATTCACCGGCTCCGGCGGAAATACGGCGCAGACTGCGGGGAAATTCTGGCCTATCAGGACAAATGCCGCCGGGAGCTGGAGGCCATTGAGTTCTCCGACGACGCCCTTGCCCGCCTCCAAAAGCAGCTAAGGGAGAAAAAGCGGGCGGCCCGCACCCTGGCCGATCAGCTCACCGCCTCCCGGCAGACGGCGGCGGAGGCCTTTGGGGCCCGCCTGGTGGAGGAGCTTCGCCAGCTGGATATGCCCCGGGTGCAGTTCCGCTGTGACCTGACCCCCAAGGCCCACCTGGACGAGACCGGGGGTGACGACTGCCGGTTTTTGATGTCCGCCAACCTGGGGGAGGAGCTTCGGCAAATGAGCCGTGTGGCCTCCGGCGGCGAGCTGGCCCGGATTATGCTGGCCCTGAAAAACGTCATGAGCCAGAAAGATCAAATCCCCACCCTGATTTTTGACGAGGTGGATGCCGGGGTCAGCGGGCGGGCCGCCCAGAAGGTGGCGGAGAAGCTCCGCCGGGTTTCCCGGGGCCGTCAGGTGCTCTGCGTGACCCATCTGCCCCAGATTGCCGCCCTGGCCGACGCCCATTTTCTCATCTCCAAGGCGGAGCAGCAGGGGAGAACCTACACCTCCGTCACCCCCTTGGAGCGGGAGGGCCGCAAGGCAGAAATTGCCCGGCTCATCGGCGGCGCCCGCATCACGGAGAACACCATGAAAAGTGCCGGGGAGATGCTGATTCCCGAAAGCCCGGGAAATTCCCGAAATCCCGCAAAAAGCACTTGACAACTGCCCCGGCCCATGGTATTATAGTCCAGCCGTTTGTGACGGCTGATGTTTGGAGAGATGGCTGAGCTGGCCGAAGGCGCACGATTGGAAATCGTGTAGGCGTTGATAGCGTCTCGAGGGTTCGAATCCCTCTCTCTCCGCCATAAGTCCACCGTAATTTTGATAGAATTACGGTGGACTTTTTCTATGCTCAAAAACCGCTTGAAATAAGGCGTTTCAGGCGTTCCGGCTCAAAAAATGACCCCGCTGCAGAGTAATTCTGCGGCGGGGTTTCGTGCGTTTTATGAGGATTACACCGTCCTGCGCCGCTGTAATCGTTAAATTACTGGGTATTCGTTAAAATATAGAGATAATCGTTAAACTATTGGGGTAATCGTTAAACAGTTGAATTATTGTATTCGGTAGCTAAATGCTGTTAAATACAGTTCTGTATCTACACTTGAAAAACTACGAATATTCGTATATAATGTATTCGGATAATTTTACGCTTTCGGAGGTGCCACAATGAACGGCTATATTT
>CAVJIP010000042.1:0-4172 GCA_963649625.1 Bacteroidaceae bacterium | reverse complement strand
CTTCTGAATTACCATCATCTTTGTAGTATTCATACGCACCCAGATATATAATTCTATCGCTTGGCTCAAGACTAAACTCTGCGTAAACAGGCTTTGCTTCATCTGACCATTCCGGAATCAAGGAGACGGAATCCCAACAGGCAGATACCATAATATATCCACTTGTCTATTCAAATGAATATGCCGTTACTCGTGATTCTTCGGATTCGTCATATAGTTTTCTCACGGCCACTACTGCAGCATCCTCATCCCATGCAACATCTCCAAATGTCAAGGCATCCTTCAAAAACGAACGTGCTACCTCTAACGCCTCGCTTTCTGAAATGTCCATCTGTGACTGCAAATCTTCCTTCGAAATCTCTACCAATTCACCTGTCGCTGCTTTTATACAAACACTTTCCGTGCTTGAATCTACATCTACAGCAAGTATGCTGCCAGAAAAAGCAGATGTTGTAACTATCAAGCTCAGGAGAATTGACAGCGCCCGTTTTCGAATATTCTTCATAACACCTCTGCCTCACTTTCTGAATCCATCAGCCTACTTACACTATACTCGTATTTTCTAAGTCCTCTGCATTGTCCTCACCCCTCTAACCCATATAAACTATGCTTTGTACATCATCAGCATATCATATTTGTATATTCTCGTCAATGGAAGTATTGGAAGAAAAAAATCCCCGGAACTGGCGTTCCGGGGATCGGGATATTTGCTTACTTGCCCATGTAGCGGTCATAGGCGCCCTGGTAGATGTCCAGGTAGTCCTGGATGCCCATGTCCTCAATGGTCTTGACAAAGGTGTCATACTCGTCCAGAGACTTGTCGCCGGTGATGAACTTGGCGATGTACTCCATGCAGGAGGTCTGGATGTCGGAGTAGATGTTGGAGGCCTCGGTGCTCTCCTCGGCGGTCAGGCTCATGGTGGTGGGGATGACATACGCATCGTCCATGCCCTTGGCCCAAATCTCGGGAGCGGCCTTGTCCACCTCGGAGTAGCCGGAGGTGACGGCATCCGGGTCGATCACGCAGCTGATGGTGCCGTTGGAGGCATAGACCAGCAGCGCATCACGCATACCCAGGTCGCTGTTTACAACCAGGTCGGTGAGCTTGGGCTCGCCGTTCTCGTCATACTCGAAGCCCTCGCCCTCAACGCCGTAGTTGGCCAGGAGGGAGCCTTCGTCGGTGTACCAGAAGTCGCCCCACTGGCAGGCCAGCTCAATGTTCTCGCAGTTGCTGCTGACCCGGAAGCCGTTGCCGGCAGACTTCTTGGAGAAGGAGCCGAAGTGGTTGACGGAGTCCTCGGTGGCGTGCATATCATAGGTGGCCTCCAGGTCGAAGCCCTCGATCTCGGAGTTGGTGATATATCCGCTCAGGTTGCCCTGGTCGGCATAGAAGATGCCGGCCTCACCGGTGGTGATGGCGTTGGAATAGTCGGGGCCGTTCCAGTTGGAGTTGATAGAGATAAAGTCAGGGTCAATGTAGCCCTTGGTGTACCACTCGTGCATGGTGGTGATGTAGTCCTTAAAGCCGGCCTCCAGCGGGCCAAACTTGATCTCGCCGTCCTTTACATAGGTGGGAGCCACGGACTGGGGGAAGGAGTTGCAGAAGGCGGCCACGTCATAGGCGGCGGCGATCCAGTTGTCCTGAATGGCACCGGGGGCCAGCATCACCAGGGGCTGGTCAATGCCGTCGTTCTTAAAGGCGGCCAAAGTCTCCTCCCACTCGTCAATGGTGTAGGGCTTATCCAGGCCCAGCTTCTCCAGCTCATCGGTACGGATGACCATACCGGCCTTGCCCAGGGCATCCTCAGTGGTCAGACCGAAGAAGGCGGTGATGTAGCCGGAGGAGGAAACTGCGGTCTTCAGCAGCTCGTCATCGGTGGCCAGCAGGTTAAAGTAGTTGGGGGCATACTCGGCGATGTACTCGGTCAGGTCCACAATGACCTCCTCCTCCACCTCGGCATCGTCGCCGTTGGCGAAGTTCAGGCCCCAGCCGATCAGGTCAGGATAGGAGCCGGAGGCCACCATCACGTTAAACTGCTCGGCAGAGGCGGAGGTGGACAGGCCCTGATACTCCACATGGATGCCGGTCATCTCCTCGGCAGCCTTGTAAATGGCGCAGTCCGCCATGGCGTTGGGATAGGAGGCAAACAGGGGGTCCGGGAAGGTGGCCACCAGGGACAGGGACTCGGTGGTGTCCACAGGATAGGTCACGCCCTCGGGGGCCTGGTCGGTGCCGAACACCTCCTGGGCATAGGCCGTCACCTCGCCGGTGCCAAGGGCGGTCTCCTCAGCGGAGCCGGCGGCCTCGGTCTGGGTTTCGGTTTCCTCCTCAGCCGCAGGAGCCTCGGAGGTCTCGGTGGCTGTGGCGGTCTCGTTCCCGGTGCCGGTGGAAGCGGCGGAGCTGCTCTTGCTGTCGCCGCAGCCGGCCATCAAGCCGGCGGTGAGACACAGGGTAAGAAGCAGTGCGAGAAACTTCTTCATACAAAATTCACCATCTTTCTCAAATTTATATGCGCCGGCAGAGCCGGGTCATATACCGTGAGCGACACATTTCGGAGAAATTGTTATCAAAATATGTCCCCTCTATAACGGTCATTTTAACACAATATTTCCAAGGTGTACAACATATAATTTAGATAATACTATCGACTTTTCTTATGATTGGGGGTATAATGATACAAAAGATGTTTGAGATGACCTGTCTCCGGGGGGCATACCTTCGCCTTTTTGCTCCGCAGGCCCCATTTCTGTGTGGACAGAAATGGGGGAAAGAACCAGCAAAGGGGAAACCCCTTTGCGATCCCCGCTAGATTTGTTTGACTTGCTTCTATAGGTTTTTATATCAGGGGAGTACTTGCCCGTGGCTGACAAAAACCCTCCAGGTTTTTCCAGCCTTGCTGGGGTGCGGAGGTTCCGTTTGTCCATATCTTGAAGTCTTTCAAGATATAGCACAAGAAGTGCGGAGGGCTATCGGCGGAGCGCAAAAACCAGGAGGATTTTTGTCGCTCACGGGGAGGCAGCTTCTTGGTGTAAAAGCTATAGGAGTAGGGAGAAACAGGGACGGCGGGTTCTCCAAGGGCTGGCCCTTGGATGATTCTTTCCCCTATTTCTGTTCACACAGAAATAGGGCCCCCGGAGGGAATTTTAGGAGGAAAACCATGACCATCAAGCAGCTGCACTATTTCATCGCTGTGGCGGAGGCCAGGAGCTTCACCCATGCGGCCCGGAACTACTTTATCGCCCAGACTGCCATGAGCCAGCAGATCAGCGCCATGGAAAAGGAGCTGGGCTTTCGGCTGTTCCATCGGACAAACCGGTCGGTGGAGCTGACGGAGGCGGGGGCGGTGCTGTTCCGGCAGGTTCGGCCCCTGGCCTTGGCCCTGGAGGAGGCCCTCCGGCAGGCAGCGGCAGTGGCGGGGGTGGAAAACCAAATGTTCCGCATCGGCCTGTCCGACCAGGCGGTCAACCGGTTTCTGGCCCCGGCGTTAGGGGAATTTTCCCGGCTCCAGCCCAACGTGACCCCCCTGCTCATTGCGGACAATCCGCTGGTGCTCCAGGAGCGAGTGGCGGAGGGGGGCATGGACGTGCTGCTGGTGGGGCGGCGGGAATACACCCCCAGGGCTATGCTCACTGCGGCGGAGCTGTTTTCCTATCAGGTGCTGGAATACGTTCTGGCGGTGCCCAGCAGCAGCCCTCTGGCGGAGGAGCGGTATCTCACCTGGGCGCAGCTCCAGGGCCTCCGGCTCATTGCCTACAGCCCCCTGCGGGAAAACCAGCAGGGCCAGCAGCTCTCCGCCCTGCTCCAGGCCCATCAGGTGGAGGCGGAGATTTTCTGCTCTACCCGGGCGGTGGAGACGGCACTATTATATGTGGAGGCGGGGCTGGGCTGCTGCCTGCTGCCGGCCTTCGCCGGGGAGCAGCATAATCTGGACATTCGCATGGTGCCTATGGACACAAAACTGGTGGACACCATGCTGCTGATTCACCACAAGGAGGCGGAGAATCCTCTGGTGGGGGAGTTTTTGTCCGTGTGCAGGCAGAGCCTGGCGGGGCCAAGGTGGCCCAGGCCGGAGGGAGGGGGATGAAATCCCCCTTTTTTCCCTTTTTTTGCTCCGCAGGCCCCATTTCTGTGTGGACAGAAATGGGGGAAAGAACCATCCAAGGGCCAGCCC
>CAVJIP010000041.1:0-3063 GCA_963649625.1 Bacteroidaceae bacterium | reverse complement strand
GCATACGCCATATTACTGCGCCATCTGCTCCATCTCCGCCACACGAACCTTGATCTGGCGAACCGAGGAATCCACCGCCGAAATCATCGGCGTTTTCCCCTGATCCACGTTCTCCCGGAAGTACCGCAGGAGCGTGATGCAGCGATCGTTGCCGATTTTCCCCAGAGAGCTGATGGTCTCCATGAGAAGCTCGTCATCGGCCTCCCGGTCGTTGAGAATGACAGACAGCAGGTCAATGCATCCGTTGCCGCCTGCCACACCGCAGGCCTTGGCGATTTTCATTCTGGAGGCGCCGTCCGCCTCTCCCAGATTGTGCAGCAGCTTATCCCACTGCCTCTTTGCAATGAGCTTATCTACCTTTTTGTTAATATTGCCCATAGGTACCCTTCTTTCTGCCGTTGCGGCCTAATTATGTTCCGGAGGAAGCATCTCCTTCACATTCAGTATAGGGCCATTTTCATTTTTTGTCAATATGTCCTCACAGGCTTATTTTGCACAAATATTTTCGTACATATTGTATATTTTCATGAAAGTTGTGTTTCATAATTGTTTCGTAATTATTTCATCTGAAAATCCGGCCACATGGCCCGCCAGAAAATCCCTTGACAAATTTCAGCCGCCGTGTTAGGATAGTGGCTGATAAAGCAAGGATGGGGAAAAGACAGCTCCAAATCATCCTCAGAGAGTCGGCGGACGGTGCAAGCCGGTGGTGATGGTGCTGTGTATACTGGCCCCGGAGCTGTCCGCCTGAACCGACAGTAGGGCGGAACGGTTGGCCCCGTTACAGGTCTAAGTCTTGTCAGAGGCTGAGAGCCGCTTTATTCGGCTGAACCGGGTGGTACCGCGTGAATTTGCTTCCACGCCCCGGAACGCACGTTGGCTGCGTTCCGGGGCTTTTTGGCCCATGCGCAGCATCCCATATCTGATAGGAGGAACCCCTTATGAAACTCAAACCCGGCTGTGAAAAATACATTCCCTACGAGCCCATTGCCCTGCCTGACCGCACCTGGCCCAACCGGCGCATCACCCACCCCCCGGTCTGGTGCAGCGTAGACCTGCGGGACGGCAATCAGGCCCTGATCAACCCTATGAATCTCCAGGAAAAGCTGGAAATGTTTCACACCCTGGTGGACATCGGGGTAAAGGAAATCGAGATCGGCTTTCCCTCTGCCTCCGAGACGGAGTTTGAGATTTGCCGGGAGCTGATTGAGGGCGGGCATATTCCCGATGACGTGACCATTCAGGTGTTGGTGCAGGCCCGGCCCCATTTGATTCAGCGCACCTTTGAGGCCATCGAGGGGGCCAAAAACGTGATTCTCCACTTCTACAATTCCACCTCTACCCTCCAGCGGAAGGTAGTGTTCAAAATGGACCAGGCGGGCATTACCAAAATTGCCACCGATGCCGCCGACCTGATTTATGCGCTGTCTCAGCCGGTCATTGCCTCCGGCATGAACCTGCGGTATGAGTATTCCCCGGAATCCTTTATGGGCACGGAAATGGATTACGCCGTGGAGATTTGCCAGGCGGTGCTGGAGCATCTTCACGCCACCCCGGAAAACAAGGTCATTTTGAATCTCCCCTCCACGGTGGAGAACATGATGCCCAACTATTTTGCCGACTGCATTGAGTATTTTATTGGGAAACTCCCCTCCCGGGACAGTGCCGTGATTTCCCTCCATCCCCACAATGACCGGGGCGAGGGAGTCGCCACGGCGGAGTTGGGCCTGCTGGCCGGGGCGGAGCGGATGGAGGCCACCCTGTTCGGCAACGGTGAGCGCACCGGCAACGTGGATATGGTCACGCTGGCCATGAATATGTACACCCAGGGGGTTGACCCCAGGCTGGACTTCTCCAACATCAACAAAATCAAGGATATGTATGAACGCTGCACCCGAATGAAGATAGACCCCCGGCAGCCCTATGTGGGCAATCTGGTGTTTACCGCCTTCTCCGGCAGCCATCAGGATGCCATCAACAAGGGTGTCCAGTATATGAAGGAATCCGGCACGGATATGTGGGAGGTTCCCTATCTGCCCATTGACCCGGCGGACGTGGGCCGCCAGTATGAGCCTATTATCCGAATCAACTCCCAGTCCGGCAAGGGCGGTGCCGCCTTTGTAATGGAGACGAACTTCGGCTATGCCCTGCCCAAGGCCATGCACCCGGAGTTTGGTGCCATTGTCCAGAAGGAGACGGATCGTCTGGGCACCGAGCTGCTGCCCAGCCAGATTTTTGAGCTGTTTGACCGGAACTACCTGGAGGTGGACAAAACCTACGGTCTGCTGCGCCACGCCTTTACCGAGTCTGGTGCCCATGGGCAAACCTCTCAGGTGGGCTTCTCCGGAGTGCTCAGCTACAAGGGCGGCGAAATTGAAATCTCCGGCCAGGGCAACGGGCCCATTGACGCCTTCTTTAACGCCATCTCCGAGCTGGAAATCGGCAAGTTCCACTTTGTGGACTATTCCGAGCACGCCATCACCTCCGGCTCCGACTCTCAGGCGGTCTGCTATATCCACCTGAAAACTCCAGACGGAAAGGATGCCTTCGGTGTGGGCAAAAGCCGCAACATCAACCGGGCCTCCATTCGTGCCATTCTCTGCGCCATCAACCGGGCCATTATTGCCAAGGACGGCAAGGCGGATAAGTAAGCAGCTTTTTCCAAATAAGGTACAGACTGTCGTTCTATTGGACGGCAGTCTTTCTTTGTCCCCTTGCATTTTTTACCGGATGGTGCTATCATATGGAGAGTAAATGACTATCGGTCATTTTTTCAGGGGTAAATAAAATGTTGAATCACATTTACCTTTTTTACCTTTCACGGACAAATGTCCTCATGTGGGCAAAGCCTCTCCCCTGCTTTGGGGAAAAATTAGGTATGTTGTCTGTATTTCTCCCAAATCCACCGCACTTTTTTGTGCAGAAGGGGTCGTGACATTTGTTTGAAAATCCCGGTATAATTTACTATGGATGAACTAATCCTCAGATTGGTCATCCGGCAACGCTAAGAGCATCTAAATTTCATGTAAAAAGGCGGTGATACAATGTCTCTGGATGCCATGA
>CAVJIP010000040.1:29543-58239 GCA_963649625.1 Bacteroidaceae bacterium | reverse complement strand
GACAGCGGCCTCTCACGCCGTTAACGTGGGTTCGATTCCCGCCGGGGTCACCAAGAACAAAAAATTCTTGACAAAGGGAAGAGAAAGTAGTATAATATCTGCCGTTAAGCGAGAAAAGAGCCAATGAGGTTCGTTGGTTGTTTTCTTCCTTAAGGGGAAGACAAGTTGGTGTTGATTGCTGCGAGGGTCCACCTGTTCCCATTCCGAACACAGAAGTTAAGCTCGTATGTGCCGACGATAGTGTGTGGGTGACTGTATGTGAAAATAGGTAATGCCAACGTTAAATCCGCTCTCCAATCGGGGGGCGGTTTTTCTTGGCCTCTTGCCGAAGAGGCCGGCGGGGGAGAGATTTCTTCCTGATTTCATACAAAAGCGTGACATTTGTATTGACGTGGCAGTGGAAATGTGTTAATATAATGATACTAATTTGTAACCTTTCAAGTGGGGTGAGCATATGCCGAGACGAATCCGTCGGTTCCTGCTGGTGAGCATGTGTACGGCGGCACTTTTTTGTTTGTTTGCGTTGGGCACCAATGCCTATACATACCCTAGTATGCCCAGCGACTGGGAAAACGTTCAGGTGACGGTCGGCTCGGTGACAATGCCCTTTGCCCGTTACCCTTCCGGAAGCACCTACGATGCCAACAAGCGCTATATGACCGTGGATGAGCAGAGCGATTATGGCATTTCCACCGGCGGCGACATTGACCTGAGAGGCTGGACCTGCGTGGGCTTTGCCAGGTATGCCTATACCGCTCTGTTCTACACCTATCCCCAGGACGCCACCATAGACACAAGCCTGGCCTACTGCTATGCGGGGAGCTATGCTTACCGGGATATGATCGAGGAGATTCTGGGGACAAAGACCCTGGATGCAGGCTACAGTGCTTCTACCCTAAAGACCCTGTTTACAGAGTGTCGGCCAGGAGCGGTGCTCCGGGTGCGGGGACACTCCATGGTGCTGATGGCCATTTATGATGACGGCGTGCTGGTCTACGATGCCAATTATTCCAGCAGCAATGAGGTCAGCGTTCGGATGTATACCTGGCAGTCCTTTGTCGACAGCTTTGGGAGCCGGGGCATTGAGGCTCTGCATATGCCGGCCTACTATCCGGGCTTTACCTACTCCACCGGCGACAACGGCTATTATGAAATCGACACCTCCATGGCGGGCACCTATGTGGTGTACAACGCCGGAATCCTGAATGTGCGCTCCAGGCCCACCACATCCTCTACTCTGATGGGAACCCTTAGCGATGGGGACGTGGTGGAGGTACTGGGCAGCTATGAGGACTGGGCCAGAATATTCTACAACGGAGTGGGCTGCTGGGCCTCCCTGGACTATCTCCGGCAGCAGGGCAAGGAGGTTCCCGTGACCTTTGACCCCAACGGCGGACGTGCCAGCGCAGCAACGGGCACCTTCACCTCCGGTCAGCCCTTTGGGGCCCTGCCTACGGCCCAAAAGACCAATCGCTCCCTGGTGGGCTGGTCAGATGGCAGTACCATCTATACCACCAGCAGTGTGGTTCCGGCGGTGGAGGCTCTGAGCCTGAAGGCCCAGTGGTGTGTGTTGGGGTATCGGGACGTAATGGAGGAGGCCTGGTATGCCACCTATGTGGAGGATGCCTATTTTAAGGGCCTAATCAGTAAGGACACCAGCTTCTCCCCTGATGAGCACGCCTCCCGGGCCCACATGGTCACGGTTTTGGGCCGTGAGTATGAGCGGGAAAATTCCACCACCATCTCCAACAGCGGAGAGACGAAATTCCAGGATGTGGCCTCGGACAGCTACTACGCCAAGTATGTGGCCTGGGGCCTGGAGGCGGGAATTGTCAACGGCCTGAGCTCCACGGAGTTCGGCCCGGATGAGGACGTGACCCGAGAGCAGATCGCAGAGTTCCTGTATCGGCTGGCCATTTACAGCGGCCTGACTGTGCGAACTCCGGCGGATGCCAATGTGTATAGCGGATTCCGGGACAGTGGAGACATTTCCAATTACGCCAGAGCCGCCGTATGCTGGGCGGTGCAGGTGGGGATTCTCCAGGGGGACGACAACCAGCGTATCAACCCTGGTGCTTCGGCACTGCGCTCGGAAATGATTACCATGTTCAGCCGCTATATCACCTATGCGGGGAACACAAAGAAAATGGAGATCACCGTGACCTTTGACCCGGATGGAGGCCAGGTGGATGTGGCCTCCGCCACCTATGAGACGGGCAGCCAGATGGGAACGCTGCCCACCCCCACCAAGGAATATCGAACCTTCCTGGGCTGGTATGACGGAGACACGGAGTACACTGCGGAGAGCACCGCACCCAGCACCGCCGTGACCCTAAAGGCAAAGTGGCAGGTGCTAGGCTACCAGGATGTGTCGGAGGACGACTGGTTTGTGTCGGTGCTGGAACGGGCCTACGCCCTGGGTCTGGTGGACGGAGAGGGACAGTTCCAGCCGGAGGTCAGCGCCCTGCGCCGGGAAATGGTGACGCTGCTGGGCTTGACCTATGAAAACGCCACCGGAAGCCAGGTGCCGGAGGCCACGGAGAATCCCTTCGAGGATGTAGAGCTGAGCCAGGACTACGCCAAATACGCCATTTGGGGCAAGGAGTACGGCCTGGTAAAGGGCACGGACGACACCCACTTTGACCCGGAGAGCAACGTGACCCGGGAGCAGATCGCCACCTTCCTGTACCGTCTGGCCGGAAAGTCCGGCATTGCCCAGGACTATGTGGCGGACGGAGAGGCCTTGAAGCGGTTTGAGGACGGGGACGACATTGACGAGGATTATCAGGAGGCCATGTGCTGGGCGGTGCAGGCCCAGATCCTCCAGGGGGACGACCAGAATCTGCTCAACCCCCACGGCTACGCTACCCATGCGGAGCTGCTGACCATGATGATTCGCTATATTGACAACGTGGCAAAATAATGCTTTGGTGGCCGGCCCCTTGGGTCGGCCACCTGTTTTCCCTCGGTTGACGATGGGACACCTCTGTGGTACAATGCTCTGGGGCAATCCTGTAGGGGTGCCCGAACAGACAGGAAGGGGGTGAGGGGATGCATTTGAAGCAGGAGGCCCTGTCCGGTGACGGGTATATTATAGATCAGCGGCAAACGGACAACATTCTATTTGGCTGGTTCCCGTCAAACCGCAACGGCTGCGGGTGGATCGCCTGTTATAACCTCTTAAAGGCCGTCGGCCAAGAGCCCAACCCGGAGGAGCTGGTGAAGCGGCTGGGCCGTACCCTGCCCATGGGTGGGGCCCTGGGGCTTCATCTTTTTGCCCTGGTCTATGGGCTCAGGCGGCAGAACCTGCCGCTGGAGTTTGCCCTGCGGCCCATTCACGGGCAGCTGCTGGCAGAGCAGGCCAAGGCGGGAATCATCCTCTACTACACCGGTCACCGCAATCATTATGTGGCCTTCCGCCGGGAGGAGGACGGAGGGTTGCGCTTTTTCGGGGCGGTTCCCGGCAGGCAGGAGCATCGGATTTCCCTGGCGGAGTTTTACTGGGATTATGTAAAATTCCCCCTGACCCTGATGATTACCACAAAAGGATAAATTGTAACTCTTACCGAAAACCCGGGAGGTTTCCGGCGGGGTTTTAGGGGAAATGGGGATTTTTCGGGAACCGGGCCGATTCCCGTTGTGCAGGTGGGCGGATTGGGGTATACTAGCTTTAGTACATCATACCCCAAAGGAGTTGTAAGGCTATGTATAAGGAAATGCTGGATACCATCGGCGCAGTGGCCCGTCAGGACCCGGAAGTGGCTGCGGCCATGGGCCGGGAGCTGACCCGCCAGCGGCAGAATATTGAGCTGATCGCCAGTGAGAACATTGTGTCCCCGGCGGTCATGGCGGCCATGGGAAGTGTGCTGACCAATAAATACGCCGAAGGCTACCCCGGCAAGCGTTATTACGGCGGATGTATGTATGTGGATCAGGTGGAGCAGATCGCCATTGACCGGGCCTGTCGGCTCTTTGGGGCGGCCTATGCCAACGTCCAGCCCCACAGCGGCGCCCAGGCCAATTTGGCGGTGTATTTTGCCCTGCTGGAGCTGGGAGATACGGTGCTGGGGATGAATTTGAACCAGGGCGGACATTTGACCCACGGAAGCCCGGTGAATATGTCCGGCAAGAACTACCGCTTTGTTTCCTATGGGGTCAATGAAGAGGGGCTGCTGGACTATGACAGGCTGGCGGAGCTGGTGGCGGAGTACAAGCCCAAGCTGGTAGTGGCCGGGGCCTCGGCCTATCCCAGAGCCATCGACTTCCAGCGAATCGGAGAAATCGCCCATGCAGGCGGTGCCATGCTTATGGTGGACATGGCCCATATTGCGGGCCTGGTGGCGGCGGGGCTTCATCAGAACCCGGTGCCCTATGCGGATGTGGTGACGACCACCACCCATAAGACCCTTCGGGGCCCCAGAGGCGGCCTGATTCTGACCAACAACCAGGAGCTGGCCGGGAAGATCAACAAGGCCATTTTCCCGGGCACCCAGGGCGGCCCTCTGGAGCATATTGTGGCGGCCAAGGCCGTGTGCTTTGGAGAGGCTCTGTCCCCGGCCTTTCGGGTCTATGGGGAGAATATCGTCAAAAACGCCAAGGCCCTGGCTCAGGGGCTGCTGAATCGGAACGTGAAGCTGGTGTCCGGGGGCACGGACAACCACCTGATGCTGGTAGACCTGTCCGGGGAGGAGTGCACCGGCAAGGAGCTGGAGCACAACCTGGATGCGGTGCATATTACGGCCAACAAGAACACCGTGCCAGGGGAGAAGCGCAGCCCATTTGTGACCTCCGGCCTTCGGCTGGGGACACCGGCTGTGACCACCCGGGGCATGGGAGAGGCGGAGATGGACGTGATTGCCGGGTGCGTTGCCGACTGCATCTTTGACTTTGAGGCCAAGCGGGACGATGTGCTGGAGCGTGTCATGGCCCTTACCGCCCGGTTTCCGCTGTACGAATAAGCCGCAAGGGACCGCCTGTACGTTAAGTGCAGGCGGCCTTTTTCCATAGAATGGATGCAATCGTAAATAATTGGTGAACAATCCCATCGGTTCCTTGCAGGATTCCTCCGGCGGGGCTATAATAGGTCTCCCGAGGCAGGGCCGAAGAGCCTTGCCCATGGGGTTAAGCGTTATGAGGTGGTATCATGTTTCAAGGATTCGGCAACGGCCTCCGCCGGTTTATGGCGGGACGCAACGGCGTAGACGGGCTGGCCTGGTTTTGGTGTATTGTGGGAATCGCCTTAAATCTGGCAGGGAGCATCACCCGGCTGACCCTGCTGACGGCCCTGGCCTATATTCCCCTGGCCCTGGCCATTTGGCGGATATTTTCCCGGGACACGGCCCGGCGTCATCAGGAAAATGAAAAATTCCGGCAGTTCTTTGGCCGGATCAAGGGCCGGAAGGACTATTGCTATTTCAAATGCCCTGAATGCAAAACAAGAGTGCGGGTTCCCCGGGGAAAGGGAAAGCTCCGCATTACCTGTCCTGCCTGCCGGGAGAGCTTTGTGAAAAAGACCTGAGGGTAAGAAAACCCGCCTGGGCAAAAAAGCTCAGGCGGGTCGTGATTATCTTGCAATAGGGGAAATCACAGGCTTTCCCTCCCGATCCAGCAGAGGGGTCAGGCCGCCGCCATAGCCGCTGGCCATGTACAGGTAGTTTACCCCGGTTTCCCGGTCTACCCAGATTTCAACAGAGGAAACCACCCCTTGGGAGTAGACCCGGTCAAAGCGATTATCTGCCATATCAGTCCACCTTCTTTACCGACTCCACAAGCCCCTCGGCCAGTCCGGCCAAGCCCTGAAGCTCGGAGGGAATAATGATTTTCGTGGCCTTGCCATCGGCCACCTTCTCCATGGTCTCCAGGGCCTTGAGCTTGATGACCTGGTCGTTGGGGCAGGCCTCGTTCAAAAGCCGCAGGGATTCGGCCAAGGCCCGCTGCACCTCCAAAATGGCCTGGGCCTCGCCCTCCGCCTTGAGAATGGCCGCCTGCTTTTCCGCATCGGCCCGCAGCACGGCGGCCTCCTTTTCCCCTTCTGCCACCAGAATGGCGGACTGCTTGGTGCCCTCCGCCTGGAGAATGCTCTGGCGGCGCTCACGCTCTGCCTTCATCTGCTTTTCCATGGAGTTCTGAATATCCGTGGGAGGCAGAATGTTTTTCAGCTCCACCCGGTTGACCTTGATGCCCCAGGGGTCAGTGGCCTCGTCCAGAATCACCCGCATATGGCTGTTGATGGTGTCCCGGGAGGTCAGGGTCTGATCCAGCTCCAGGTCGCCGATAATGTTTCGCAGGGTGGTGGCGGTGAGGGTTTCAATGGCACTCATAGGATGCTCCACCCCATAGGTGTAGAGCTTAGGGTCGGTGATTTGATAGTAGATCACCGTGTCGATTTGCATGGTGACGTTGTCCTTGGTGATAACAGGCTGCGGGGGATAGTCCATGACCTGCTCCTTCAGGCTGACCCTTTTGACCACCCGCTCCAGGAAGGGGAGCTTAAAATGGAGGCCAACCCCCCACACGGACTGAAAGGCTCCCAGCCGTTCCACCACATAGGCCTTGGATTGCTGTACAATATAGATGTTCTTGGCCAGCAGCAGCAAAAGCAGCAGGGCGACAATGCCGAGCACAATCACAAATTCCATAATTTTCCTCCTTGTTCCAAATGTACTATACTGGTGTGGAAACCTCCGCCGGGGAGACAAAGGCCTTGACCCCGGAGATACGATCCACCGTAATGACCGTGCCTGCGGGGATCACCTGACCGGATTCGGAGCGGGCAGTCCAGATAATCCCGTCCAGCCGGATGGCACCGGTTTCCGCCAGGTTGTTGATATCCTCTGTGACCAGGGCCCTTTGCCCGATGTGCCGGTCAACGTTGGTGGGGGTGGGCCGGGACTTGGAGAGCTTTTGCACCAGGGGCCGCAGGGAGATCAGTAAAATCAAGGAGATCACCACAAACAAAACCACCTGGAGCCATACCGGGGCGTTTAGGGCGGCGGCGACCAGGGCCACCAGGGCCCCTCCGGCGAACCAGATGGACACCAGGCCCACGGTGGCCGCCTCCGCCAGGGCAAAGACGATCAAGGCCACCAGCCACATCAGCACCATAGGGGAAAGCGCAAGCAAAATCTGCATAGGTTTCCGCTCCTTTCTGCCGGATGGAGTGTAAGAGTCTTGCTGGTTCCATAGTAGTTTAGATTTGGCCGGTTGTCAAGGAGATTCGCTTTTTCACCGCCGGGGGAAGGGCCAATTCCCCTATTGACAAATGGAAGTTTCTCATATATGCTTAGGGCGTTGCCGTGGTAGAAGGCGGCAAGAGATGAAAAGATCAAAGCAGAAGCGGCCCGGGTTCCACATCGCCCTGCCCCAGGCAGGCCCGTGGATGCCAGGCGCCCGCTGCCCAAGAAAGCATTGGAGGAATCATATATGGAAAGTACCTTTGAACGGGTGGTACAGCTTCTCCGGGAGAAGTGTGAGCTGGAGGATTCGGTGGAGCTGACGGAGGAGACCACCTTTCAGGACATCGACCTGGACTCCCTGGCGGTGGTAGAGGTGGCCCTGGAATGCGAGGATGAGTTCGGCATTCAGATCGACGTGGAGGAGCCGCCGAAAACCCTGGGAGAGTTTGTCCGGCTGGTGGAGCGGCTGATAAACGCCTGAGTGCCTTCCCCTCCTGTCATTGAGAACGAACGGCCTGCCAAGCCCGACTGCGGAGCCGCAGCCGGGCCTTTGGAAATTCTCAGAATGTTCACAAAATGCGTCTGGTCAAAGGGGCGCAGATGTGGTATAATGTACGCTATGAAATCAACGGAGGAGTTTCTATGAAGCATCGGTTGGGAAGGCTGCTGACCAGCGTGTCCCTTGCCGCCCTGCTGGCGGCGGAGGCTCTGGCGGTGGATCCGGCAGCCATGACGGATATTGCAGGACATTGGGCGGAGCAGGAGATCGGCTTCTGCCTGGAGCAGGGGCTCTACCAGGGGGTTTCGGAGACGGAGTTTGCCCCGGAGGAGGGAATGACCCGGGGAATGTTCGTGACCGTGCTGGGCCGGGCTGCCGGCATTGGCCAGGACAACTATCGGGACTGGTATCTGGAGCATCTGTATCAGGATGTGCCGGTCAACGAGTATTATGCCCCCTATGTAAACTGGGCCACCCGATTTGGAATCGTCAACGGAACCGGGAACGGCACCTTCGAGCCGGAAGCACTGATCACCCGGGAGCAGATGGCCACCATGATCGTGCGGTATGCCTCCATCTATAACTATGAGATCGCCGCCCTCCAGGAGGAGAGCGTTGTAGAGAGCTTTTCTGACGCAGACACCATTTCTCAGTACGCAGAGGAGCCGGTGGAGGCCTTGCGGAAGGTGGGCATTCTCAAGGGCTATGTCAACGAGGATGGTACATATTCCTTCCAGCCGGAAAATACCACCACCAGAGCCGAGTGCGCCGCCCTGCTTTTCAGACTGAGCACGGCCCTCCGGCCCTATGAGGGCCGCACGACAGAAACGCCGGAGCGAATCAGTATTACCGTCTCCGACACGGAGCTGACGGTGGGCGAGACGGGGAGCCTTACGGCGGTATTTACCCCGGAGACGGCCTCCAATCAGACCGTCACCTGGATCTCCACCAACAGCGACATTGTGTCGGTGGATTATCAGGGGAATTTCCAGGCCCTGGCCGAGGGCACGGTGGGGATTTTTGGCTACACCTGGAAC
Source organism: Bacteroidaceae bacterium (assembly GCA_963649625.1). GTDB lineage: Bacteria > Bacillota > Clostridia > Oscillospirales > Oscillospiraceae > HGM13006. The sequence goes on along the minus strand of CAVJIP010000040.1, from coordinate 49,528 downwards.
GGGCTGAACACCAGCTGTACCATTACCGTGCGGAAAAAGGACACCTCCGGCAACGGCAGCACCGGCTTTAACAGTGTAGTCACCCCCAGTGATGGCTCCGTGGCAGGCAGCAGCGAAACCTATGAGGCCAAATGCCTCAGGGTATTCGGCCAGGTGGTGGAGGATCCCCATACTTATTATTCCCGGAGCGACACCAGCTATCTGGTCACCGTGCCGGTGCAGGTGTGGCAGTTTGCCGACAGCAGCCATACGGAAAAGGTGACGAAAACCCTCTATGTCCAGGTGCATCGGAATCTGGCGGCCACAGTCCAGGCCATCTTTGCGGAGATTTATCAGGGGGCGGAGAAGTTCCCCATTTACTCCGTTGGGGGCTACTATGACAGCTCCTATTCCGAGCATACCCCGGGCCTGGCCGTGGACATTAACCCCACGGAGAACTACGAATGCACCAACGACGGCAGGGCCATGACAGGAAGCTACTGGAAGCCCGGAGAGGATCCTTACTCCATCCCTGTGGACGGAGACGTGGTGCGGGCCTTCCGCAATCACGGCTTTAGCTGGGGAGCCAACTGGAATAGCAAAAAGGACTATATGCATTTTAGCTATTTTGGAACCTGATCCCATCTGCCGGGATGCCGCACTGCGGTGTCCCGGCTTCCAATATTACGGTAGAGAAAGGGCCTTTTCCAATGGGGAAAAAACAGATACAAACCGCCATCCACCCGAAAAAACGGAGCATTCCTGTGTGCAGTCCCTCCTATCAGCTGGGACTGGACGATGAGGCGGTACGGCTTCGCCAGAAAAACGGTCTGGCCAATCTGCCGGTGGAGTCTCCCACCAAAACGGAGCGGCAGATCGTCAAGGAGAACTGCCTGACCTTTTTTAACCTGATCTTTGTGGTGCTGGCGGTATGTCTGATGCTGGTGGGGGCCTTTGGGGATATGCTCTTTTTGGGCATTGCCATTGCCAACACCTGCATTGGGATTTTCCAGGAAATACGCTCCAAGCGAACCATTGACAAGTTGACCCTGATGACCGCCCGGAAGGTTCCCACCACCCGAAACGGCAGGCGGGTCATGGTGCCCTCGGATCAGCTGGTGCGGGACGACATTGTGGAGTTTGCCGCCGGAGATCAGATTTGCGCCGATGCGGTGGTGCGAGTGGGACAGGTGCAGGTAAACGAGTCCCTGATTACCGGGGAGGAGGATCCTATTTTTAAGCATCCCGGGGACGTGATGCGGTCAGGGAGCTTTGTGGTGTCCGGCCGGTGTCGGGCCCAGCTGACCCAGGTGGGAGCGGACTCCTATGCCGCCAAGCTGACCCTGGAGGCCAAGAAGGACGTGAAGTTGGGCAGCTCCGAGATGATGGCGGCCCTGGACAAGGTGATTCGGGTCATTGGCTTTGCCATGATACCTCTGGGCATTGTGCTGTTTATCAAGCAGTACCATGTGCTGAATCTGGGGCTGCAGGCCTCCGTGAAGGCCACGGTGGCGGCCCTCATCGGTATGATTCCCGAGGGGCTGTATCTTCTGACCAGCGTGGCCCTGGCGGTGAGTGTGCTCCGGCTGGCCCAGAAGAAGGTATTGACCCAGGACATGAACTGTATTGAAAACCTGGCCCGGGTGGATGTGCTCTGCGTGGACAAAACCGGCACCATTACGGAGGCGGTGATGGAGGCGGGAAACCCAGTGCTTCTGAGCCCGGAGGAGTGTCCCCTGGAGCAGGTCAATCAAATCCTCTCCGGGGTTTACGGAGCCGAAAAGCCCGACAACGACACGGGCCGGGCCATGGCCCAGCGGTTTTCGGAGCAGGTGGATTGGCCGGTCAGCCGGGTGATTCCCTTTTCTTCCGCCACCAAGTGGACGGGGGTGGTATTCCGGGAGGAGGGGAGCTTTTTGGTGGGGGCCCCCGAGTTTATTATGGGGGCCAGATATGACGAGGTGGCCGAGCAGGTAAAGGAATGGGGCCAGCGGGGCTATCGGGTGCTGCTGCTGGCGGCCTATGACGGAACCCCGGAGCCGGAAAATCTCCGGAAGGAGGAGGTATATCCCCTGGCCCTGATTCCCCTGACCAACCGAATCCGGCCAGAGGCCCCGGAGACCTTCCGCTATTTCATCCAGCAGGGGGTGGCCGTCCGGGTGATTTCCGGGGACAACCCGGTAACGGTGTCCGAGGTGGCCCGGCAGGCGGGGATTCCCGATGCGGATCTGTATGTGGATGCAGCGGAGCTGGAGACGGATGAGGAGCTGGCAGAGGCGGCGGAGCATTATGCGGTCTTTGGCCGGGTGACGCCGGAGCAGAAGCGCAAGCTGGTCAAGGCCATGCAGAAGGCGGGCCATACCGTGGCCATGACCGGGGATGGGGTCAATGACGTGCTGGCTCTGAAGGACGCAGACTGCGGGGTGGCCATGGCCTCCGGCAGCGATGCGGCCTGTCAGGTGGCCCAGCTGGTGCTGCTGGATTCCGATTTCTCCACCATGCCGGAGGTGGTGGCGGAGGGACGGCGGGTCATCAACAATATTCAGCGGGCCGCCTCCCTGTTCTTTGTGAAGAACATTTTTTCCTTTATGCTTTCGGTGATCTCCCTGTTTCTGGATATGCCCTATCCCCTGGTACCTCTGCATCTGTCGGTCATCAGCGGGCTGACCATCGGGGCTCCGGCCTTTTTCCTGGCCCTGGAGCCAAACCATGACCGGGTCAAGGGAAGGTTTATCACCAACGTGTTTTTGAAGGCTCTGCCGGGGGGCATTACGGATGTGGTGCTGATTCTGCTGATTGAGGCCTTCGTGGCGGTGTTCCGGTTCCCTACGGAGCAGCTTTATACCATGAGTGCCGTGGTGATGGCGGTCATTGGGCTGCGGGTGCTCTATCAGACGGCCCAGCCCATTGGCGACCTGAAGCATTGGGGCCTGATTTTGGCCATGGGCCTGTGTGAGCTGTTTGCATTTACGGTTCTGGCCCCGGTGTTCGGGTTTACGGCCCCCACGGTGGCTACGGGCCTGGTGCTGGTGGTGCTGATGATGGTGTCCTTCCAGGTGATGCGGACGGTGCTGAAAATATTTGAGGCCAGCGAGGCCCTGGGACGGAGGCTCCGGGAAAAGGGGCGCTTTCCGGGAATATAGTAAGAAGCAGCTTCCCCGGCTCAGTGGTGGGGAAGCTGCTATTTGCCTATTTTGGAAGGCTGGCTGTCACCTCCCGGCGAAGCCGCCACAGGCAGATCAGGTTTGGAATCGCCATCAGCCCCGCCAGTATTCCGCCCAGGCTCCAGACCAGCTCCAGGCCCCCCAAGGCCCCGAACAATACCGCCGCCAGATACATAAGCCGATAGGCCAGGAGACTGCCGCCCAGGAGATAACGCCAGCAGCACTCCCCGTACCAGCACCAGCCCACAATGGTGGAAAAGGCAAAGACCATCAGGCACACCTCCAGCACCAAGGTACCCCCGGGAAGGGCGGAGAAGGCCAGGGTACACATGGCACCCGGCCGGGCCTCCCCGAAGGATTCCGGCGCACCCAGCATGGCGGAAACCAACACCAGGCCCGTCATGGCGCAGATCACCACCGTGTCCCAGAACACCCCGGTCATGGAGACCAGGGCCTCTCTGGCCGGGTCGGTGCAGGGGGCGGCAGCGGCGGCCATGGGGGCGGTTCCCATGCCGGATTCATTGGTAAACAGGCCCCGGGCGGTGCCGCTGCGGGCGGCGGTCAGAAGGGTGCTGCCCACAAAGCCGCCGGCGGCGGCTCGGGGCACAAAGGCCCCGGTGAGAATCGCCTCCAGGGCCTGGGGAATATACTGCCGGTAGACCCACAGCACCCCGGCACAGCCCAGGAGGTACAGCCCGGACATGGCCGGAACCAGCTTCTCACAGACCTTGGAGATGGAGGAGATTCCTCCCAGAATCACGGCACCGGCCAACAGGGCGGCGCACAGGCTCGTGACCGCCGGAGGGATATGGGGCCGGAGCACGGTGGCCAGGGCATTGGACTGAATCAGTGCGCCGGTGCCTAGGGCGGCGGCAATGCCAAGCAGGGCAAAGCACCGGGCGGTTTTGGGCATATGAAGCCTGTCTTCCAGCACATACATGGCCCCGCCGACCATGGCACCCTCTGGCAGCAGGCGGCGGTGGCGCAGCACCACCAGGGCCTCGGCATACCGGGTGGCCATGCCGAATAGGCCGGTGAGCCAGCACCAGAACACCGCCCCCGGCCCGCCCAGCACCACGGCGGTGGCTACCCCGATGATATTCCCGGTGCCGATGGCGGCGGCCAGAGAGGTGGTTAGGGCTCCAAAGCTGGTGGCGCCGCTGCCCTCCCGGCAAAGGCTGTATCGGATGCCCCGGAGGGTATAACGCTGGATGCCCCGGAGCCGCAGGGTGAAATACAGATGGCTGCCCATCAGGCCCAGCAGCAGGGGGCCGCTCCATAATACCCGCTCCAGCCACAAAATAACCCCCATGAAAACCTACCTCCTAAGCCGACTTGATACAGGGTATGAGGGAAGGGACGGGGTTATGACACATAATGCGAAATAATTTTGTAATAAAATATAAATATTTCACGGAATTTTTCTATAAATTATAGAAGCGGAACCATATATTTACTGGACAAATGGTTGCAAAATCCGTATAATGGCCATGGATAGCAGCCCTCGGATGGCAGGAATCTGAGGGACGTGCCATTCTCCCGGAAACAGATCGGCCCGGTGCCGAGCTGCCAGGGGGGCTGATCGGTTCACCAAACCCGCTTTGCGGTACATACCCCCTCCCGGTCAGCTTCCCCTCCTCCGGCCCAGCCCCAGTCACCGCCCCATTGGGGCGGCTTTTTTTATTGTGAACGCATGATTTTTCGGAACGGGGGCATACTGGCTTCAAGGAATTTGAAGGGAGCGAATATGCTTGGAGGACGCAATCAGAGTGCAGTCCGAAATCGGAGCCCTGCGCCGGGTCATGCTCCATCGGCCCGGTGAGGAGCTGCTGAATCTTATGCCGGAGCATTTAGACCGGCTGCTGTTTGACGACATCCCCTATCTCCGCCTGGCCAGGGAGGAGCATGACCGCTTCGCCCGGCTGCTGGAGGAGCAGGGGGTGGAGGTGGTGTATCTGGAGGATTTGACGGCGGAGGCCCTGGAGGAGGAGCAGGTGCGGGAGCGGTTCGTGGAGGACTATCTCCGGGACGCAGGGATTCGGGGCAGCAAGCGTCTGGGCCGGATGCGGGAGTATTTTATGGGCTTTTCCACCAAGAGCATGGTGCTGCAAATGATGGCCGGCGTGCGGAAGTCGGAGATATACGGCTATGGGAAAAAGAACCTGACAGACTATCTGGAGGGGGACTACCCCTTTGTAATCGACCCTATGCCCAACCTGTACTTTACCCGGGACCCCTTTGCCTGTATTGGCACAGGGGTGGCCCTTCACCGTATGCACAGCCGCACCCGCAGCCGGGAGACTTTGTTCGGAGACTATATTTTCCGCTATCATCCCCGGTATCGGCAGGTAAAACGGCTCTATACCCGCCAGCAGGAGCACACCCTGGAGGGCGGCGACATTCTGGTGCTTAGCCCCAGGGTGGCGGCGGTGGGCATTTCCCAGCGGACGGAGCCCTTTGCCATTGAGGTGCTGGCCAAGGCCCTGCTGGAGCTGGGTTTCACCCGGATTCTGGCCATAGACATTCCCAAAAGCCGGAGCTTTATGCATCTGGACACGGTGTTTACCATGGTGGATCGGGATAAGTTCACCGTGCATCCCAATATCCGGGGCAGCATGGAGGTGTTTGTGCTGGAGCAGGGGGCGGATGGGCATTTGTCCATTCAGCCGGAGCGGGCCCCCTTAGAGGAGATTTTAATGGAGCATTTGGAGCTGAACCATGTGACCTTGATTCCCTGCGGCGGCGGGAATATTATTGATGCGGCCCGGGAGCAGTGGAATGACGGCTCCAACACCTTTGCGGTGGCCCCGGGCAAGGTGATTGCCTATGACCGAAACCAGGTGACAAACCAGGTGCTGCGGGAGCATGGGGTGGAGGTTTTGACCATTCCCAGCTCAGAGCTGGCCCGGGGCCGGGGCGGCCCCCGGTGCATGACCATGCCGCTGGTGCGGGACGATGTAGAATAAAGGAAACGGGAGGAAATACAATGCCGATAAATTTGAAGGGCAGATCATTTTTAACACTGATGGACTTTACCCCCCAGGAGCTTCGCTATCTTCTGGATCTGGGCCACGACCTGAAAAGGAAAAAGCGGGCGGGCATTCCCGGGGAGCTGCTTCGGGGGAAGAACATTGCCCTGCTGTTTGAAAAAACCTCTACCCGAACCCGCTGTGCCTTTGAGGTGGCGGTTTATGACGAGGGGGGCCATGTGACCTTTCTGGAGCCGGCCAGCTCTCAGATGGGGAAAAAGGAGTCCATGGAGGACACGGCCAGGGTGCTGGGCCGGTTTTTTGACGGCATCGAGTATCGGGGCTATGACCAGGGAGTGGTGGAGACGTTGGCAAGGTACAGCGGCGTGCCGGTGTACAACGGGCTCACCGATGCGGATCATCCCACCCAGATCATTGCGGACTTTATGACCATGGAGGAGCATATTGCAAAACCCCTGAGCCGCTGCAAGCTGGCCTTTGTGGGAGACGTGCGGAACAATATGTGCTATGCCCTGATGTACGGCTGCTGCAAGCTGGGGGTGGACTTTGTGGGCTACGGCCCGGAGGAGCTGATTGGGGACGTGGACGGGTCGGTGCTGGAGCGGGTGCGCCGGGAGGGGGCAAAATCCGGGGCGGAAATCCTCCTGACCTGTGACCGGGAAAAGCTCCGGGGAGCCGATGGGGTGTATTCCGACATTTGGGCCTCCATGGGGGAGGAGGACAAGATACCCCAGCGGGCAAAGCTGCTGGCCCCCTATCGGGTGGACAAGGCCCTGCTGGAGGCAACGGGAAACCGGGAGGTGCTGTTTATGCACTGTCTGCCCTCCTTCCACGATGAGCATACGGCCCTGGCCCGGCAGTGGCTGGAGCAGGTGGTGGACATCCGGGAGGTGACGGATCAGGTGTTCCGCAGCCCTAATTCCGTGGTATTTGATGAGGCGGAGAACCGGATGCACGCCATTAAGGCGATTTTGGTGGCCACCCTATGACACAGACAAGAATTGTGGTCGCTCTGGGGGGAAACGCCCTGGAGGATAAGAGTTTGCCGCCTACCGCCCAATCCCAGGCCCTGGTGGCCCAGCGGACGGCGGCGCATTTGGCGGAGATGAGCTGCGCAGGCTATGAGATGGCGGTGGTACACGGAAACGGGCCCCAGGTGGGGCGAATTATCCTGGCCTCGGAGACGGCGGCTCAGGTGACGCCGCCCATGCCCTTTGACGTGTGCGGGGCCATGAGCCAGGGATATATCGGATACCATTTACAGCAGAAGCTGCGTTGTGCCCTCCTGGCCCGGGGCCGGGACATTCCGGTGGTGACGGTAGTGACCCAGGTGGTGGTAGACCCCAAGGACCCGGCCTTTTCCGCCCCCACCAAGCCCATCGGGCCCTTTTACACCCAGACCCAGGCGGAGGTGATCGCCAAGGAGGCGGGCTATACCCTTCGGGAGGACGCAGGCCGGGGCTGGCGGCGGGTGGTGGCCTCTCCCAAGCCTCAGCGCATTGTGGAAATCGGAACCCTGCGCACCCTGTGGGACACCACCATTGCCATTGCCTGCGGGGGCGGCGGAATCCCGGTGACAGAGGGAGAGGGAGGCCGGCTCCAGGGGGTGGCGGCGGTCATCGACAAGGATTTGGCTGCCCAGCGGCTGGCCGGAGAAATGGGGGCGGACATCCTGCTGATTCTTACGGAGGTGGAGGCGGTGTGCATTGATTTTCAAAAGCCCACGGAGCGGAGGCTGGGCACCGTGACCCTGGGGGAAATGGAGGAATACTGCCGTCAGGGCCAGTTTGCCCCCGGCTCCATGCTGCCCAAGGTACAGGCGGCCATGGGCTTTGTTCGGGAAAATCCCCGGGGAAGGGCCATTATCACCTCCCTGGAGCAGGGACTTTCCGGGCTGCGGGGAGAATGCGGCACCACCATTGTGGCGGAAGGCGGCGACAGAACATGAAGCAGCTGAAAATGCCTTCGGCCTATACCATTTTAATGGTGCTGATTTTGGTGGTGGCGGCCCTGACCTGGGTGCTCCCGGCGGGACAATACCAATATTTAGGGAGCGGGGAACCCATCACCGGCTCCTACACCCAGGTGGCCCGGAATGGACAGAGCCTGATTGACGTGGTGCAGGCCCCTCTCAACGGCTTCTATGAGGCCATCGAGATTGCCGTATTTATCCTCACCGTAGGAGGCTTTCTGGGGGTCATGGGGAAAACCGGGGCGGTGGACGGGGGAATCGCCAGGGTGGTGTCCCGACTGGGAGGCCGGGGCGGGGTGCTCATCCCCATTCTGATGGGGCTGTTTGCCCTGGGGGGAACCACCTTCGGCATGGCGGAGGAAACCATAGCCTTTTATCCTCTGCTGATTCCCGTGATGGTGGCCACAGGCTATGACACGGTGACTGCCGTCAGCGTGATTCTCCTGGGGGCGGGAGCGGGGGTGCTGGGCTCCACGGTAAATCCCTTTGCCACGGGCATTGCCTCCGGCTTTGCAGGCGTGACCATGGGCGAGGGGATCGGCCTGCGGCTGGTGATTTTCCTGCTGTCCCTGCTGCTTTGCGTCGGATTTGTCATGTACTATGGAAGGCGTGTCCGGGACAATCCCCGGATGTCCCTGGTGGCGGCCCAGCGGGAGGAGAACCTTCGGCATTTTGCCCTGGGGCAGCAGGACACCCAGGGCCTGACAGAACCTCAGCGGCTGGCCCTGGGGATGTTTGCCCTGACCTTCGGGGTGATGATCTATGGGGTCATACCCTTTTCGGATATGGGCATTACCGGCCTTCCCACCCTGGGCTGGAGCTTTCCGGAGCTGTCGGCCCTGTTCTGGTCGGCGGCGGTGATCACCGGAATGCTGTGCCGGGTAGGGGAAAAGGAAATCGTAGACGGCTTTGTGGCCGGCGCATCAGACCTGCTGGGGGTGGCGTTTATTATCGGCATCTCCCGGGGCATCACGGTCATCATGAACAGGGGCCTGATTACGGACACCATCCTCCGATGGGGAGAGCAGGCACTGTCCGGGATGAGCGGCACCGGGTTTATACTGACGGCCTATGGGATTTTCCTGGTGCTGTCCTTTTTGATTCCCTCCTCCTCGGGGCTTGCCACCCTGTCCATGCCCATTATGGCCCCGCTGGCGGAAATCACCGGGGTGAGCCGGGCCCTGATGGTGACGGCCTATCAGTCCGCCTCGGGGCTGGTGAATCTGATGACTCCCACCTCGGCAGTGGTCATGGGAGCCCTGGCCATTGGCCGCATCAGCTATGGGGTGTGGATGAAGCATATTTGGAAGCTGCTGCTTTGCCTGATGGGGGTCAGCGCCCTGTGTCTGGCAGTGGGGGCACTCCGATAGGGCGGGCCCGGAGCCGTTCCATCAAAGGGATGGCTCCGGGCAGCGGTAAATGTGTAGGAATTGTGAAAATATCGGTTGCAATATAGGGGAAATGTGATAAAATGTACAGGATACCAATGGGGAGCCGGGCCCAAAAACTCCGGCAGAACGGAGCGGAGCCAGTGATGAAACAGCGAAAGCAGGTGGGGCTGCCCATTGCGTCTATTCTGCTGATTTGCTTTTACCCCTGTGGGTTTATGTTTTTTCAGAACGCCGGGGAGGCCCGGGCGGTGGATATGCTGCCGTTTTTTGGAATTTTTCTGGCCACGGCGGCGGTAGGCCTGCTGGTGGGAACGGCGATTTTAAGGAACCTGGCCCGGGCGGCGGTGCTGGCAGACCTGGGGACGCTGGTGGTGATTCATTTTACCCTGATCTGTAACGGGATAAAGGGGCTGCTGCCGGGGTTTCACAATGTGATTTTTCTGGGTCTGACAGGGCTGATTCTGCTGGGGCTGCTGGTGCTGTTCCAAAGGAAAAAGCCCGATATGACGGTGGTGTGTGGCCTGGTGAGCCTGGTGTTTGCCTCCCTGACGGCGGTGCAGCTGTTTATGGCCCTGCCCACCCTGATTTCCGCCGCTACATATCACAGGCCGGAGGCGGCCCTGGATGCCCGGCTGCCCGAAATGGAGTTTTCCGGGGAAAAGCGAAACGTGTACTATATGCTCTTTGACGAGTACGGCGGCCCGGAAAATCTAAAACACTATTTTGACTACGACAACGAGGCCTTTTTCCGGGAGCTGGAGGACAGGGGCTTTTCCGTGTCCCGGAGCAGCCGGAACCGGGAATCCTGCTGGACGGTGACGCTGATTCCCAATCTGCTGAATCTGGACTATGTGGTGACGGATGATATTCCCATCAACAGCCGCATGGAGTGGATGGAGGATCCGGCCCTGTACCGGCTGTTCCGCCAGAACGGCTATCAGGTGAACCTCATCAACCAAAACGGTTTTCTGGGGGAAAAGGGCTGTCGGCTCCTGTCAATGCCCCAATATGGGGAGACGATTTCCGACTATCTCTATGCCAACAGCATTTTTTGCCAGATTCCCAAGGTCAAGTGGGTCATTGAGGAGCGGGTGCTCCACCGGGGGCAAAACGGCCCCATGGAGTCCCTGGAGGACGTGAGCCGGGCTCTGGAGGGCTGCTGGGCCCAGGCCCAGGATAAGCCCACCCTGACGGTGAGCTACTTTGTCTCCCCCCACGCCCCCTTCCTGTTTGATGAAAACGGGACGGCACTGCCTCCGGAGCGGCAGAACGACTGGACAGACCCGTCACTGTATCTTACAAAGCTCCAATACACCAACCAGGTGATTCTCCGGGCGGTGGACAACATTCAGCGGGAGGATTCCCGGGCGGCGATTTTACTGCTGGGAGATCACGGGGCCAGAACCCCCGGCCATTTGGTCAATCAATACGGCGGCCCCTGGTTTGACACGGAGGCGGAGATTCCCTATATGGAAAGCGTGCTCTGCTGCGCCTACGCCCCCGGGACGGAGGTCAGCGTGGAGGGGGACAGCGGAATCAACGCCCAGCGGAGGGTACTGGAGGCCCTGTTCGGACTGAATCTGCCCCAGCTGCCGGAGCCGGAGGACTACACCATTCCCCCGGAGTATATGCCGCCGCCACCGGGAAAAAGCGCCCCGCCTGCCCAAAGGCTGGGGCCCAAGCCGCCCAAGCCGCCCAAGGAGGGGAGCCATGGATAATGTAAAACGCTCGGCCCGCTGGGAAAGCCCCCTGCTGGGGAGCCTGGCGGTGATACTGACCTGCCTGTACCCCTGCGTGTTTCTCTACGCCCAGAACGCCGGAGAGGCCAATGGGGCGGATATGCTGCCCTTTTTCCTGTTGTATTTGGGAACCGCCGCCCTGGGGCTGCTGGTGACGGGGGTGATTCTCCGGCGGTTTAGCTGTGCGGCGGTGCTCACCTGCCTGGGAATGCTGGCGGTGATGAACTTCACCCTGATTACCAGCGCAGTAAAGCGGCAGGTGGCCTGGTTTCAGGACAGATATTTTATCCTGCTGCTGGCGGTGGTGCTGCTGGTGCTGCTGGTGCTGTTTCTCAAAAAGAAGCCCGATTTGACCGCCCTGTGCGGCATCATAGCCCTGACCTTTGGGGTGCTGATCGGGATAAGCCTGATGCAGGCGGTGCCCAAGCTGATCAAAACCGCCTCCTACCGGCCCTCGGAGGGGCCGCCCAGGGAGGAGGTCACAGAGTTTTCCGGGGAAAAGCCCAATGTGTACTATCTGCTCTTTGACGAATACGGGGGCGAGGAGAACCTGGAGACCTACTTCGGATTTGACAACAGCGCCTTTTATGAGGCCCTGGAGGAGCGGGGCTTTTCTCTGTCAAAAACCAGCCGGAACACCGAATCCTGCTGGACGGATACCCTGGTGCCCAACCTATTAAACCTTGACTATGTGGCCAGCGACAGTATGCCGGAAAAGGTTCGCCGGGAATATCTCCGGGATCCGCTGCTGACCCGGATGTTCCGGGGCAACGGCTATCAAATCAACCTGATCAACCACCGGGCCTTTCTCCGGCTCCAGGGGGCAAGAGAGCTGACCCAGGGACAGACCGAGGACAATATCTCGGAATATCTGTTCAAAAACAGCATTTTCTGCAAGCTCCCCGGCATCAAGGAGCGCATCTCCCAGTGGATGTTCCGCAGCTACCGGGACAACTATTTGGGGCCCCTGGAAAACGCCCTGTCCGCTCTGGGCACCTGCGTGGAGGAGGCCCAGGAGGGGCCCACCCTGACGGTGAGCTATATCCAGTGCCCACATGCCCCCTTTATCTTTGACAAGGGCGGCACGGTTCGCCAGGACAAGAGCCTGTATTGGTATTGGCGGGACGAGACTCTGTATCCCGGACAGCTCCAGTACCTCAATACAGTGATCTTGGCGGCCATTGACCGGATTCAGCAGGAGGATCCCCAGGGAGTGATACTGCTGCTGTCCGACCATGGGGCCAGAGTGCCCCTGCACATGGTGGAGCAGTTCGGCGGGCCCCGGTTTGACGCAGAGCAGGAGACCCCGGTGATGCAGAACGCCCTGTGCGGTGTGTATATTCCGGGCAAAACCCTGGACATTGAGGGAGACACCTGCATCAACGCCACCAGGAAAACCCTGGATGCGGTGTTCGATACGGGCCTGGGAACGGTGACACCGGCCTCCGGCTATGTGCTCCCGGAGATTTATAACGCCAAGGAGAACACCGGCAAGCAGAGCGGATCGAGAAATGAGGAATGAAGCCCATGTCATGGATCAATACCTATATCGGCACCCCACTGGGATGGCTGATGTGGCTGTGCTACCGGCTGGCAGGCAGTTACGGCCTGGCGATTTTGGCCTTTACCCTGCTGAGTAAAATCATCCTTTTACCCCTGTCTGTGGTGGTGCAGAAGAACTCCATTAAGATGATTCGTTTGCAGCCGGAAATCAACCGAATCACCGCCAGCCACTACGGAGACAAGGACGCCATCACCGACGGAACCATGGCCCTTTACAAGCGGGAACGGTACAGTCCTCTGTTGGGAATGGTGCCCATGATCGTCCAGATCATTCTGGTGCTGGGGCTGATCAACGTGATCTACAACCCGATGCAGCACCTGCTGCGGGTGGATTCGGCGGTGTGTCAGAGCCTGGTGACGGCCACCGCCTCTCTGCTGGGGGTGGAGGAGCTGGGCAGCGGCGCCCAGCTCAAGGTGCTGGAGGCCATGCGGAGTCCGGAAAATTATGACTATTTTATGGGTCTGGCCGCCCGGCTGCCGGGGGTGGACATGGGGAACATCATTGCCCAGGCGAAGGCCGTGGACATGAGCTTTCTGGGCATCAACCTGGCGGCGGTGCCCCCGGTGATCTCCACCACCCTGCTGGGGTTGGTGCCCCTGCTGTCCTGCCTGTCCACCTTTCTGCTGTGTTGGGCTCAGAACCGGGACAACGTGCTCCAAAGGGAGCAGAGCTTCTGGAGCCGCTGGGGCGTGGCCCTGTTTACCGTGGCCTTTTCCACCTACTTTACCTACCTGGTGCCTGCGGGGGTGGGGGTCTACTGGATTGCCAGCAATCTCTTTGCCCTGGCCAATCTCTATCTTATGAATTTCCTCTATCCGCCGAAAAAGTATATTGACTATGAGGCGCTGGAGGAAAGCAAGCAGGAGCTGGCGGCCATCCGGGAGCGGGAGGCCCAGCAGAAGAAAAGACTGGAGCCCTATAAAAAGCAGGAGCATGAGGATTATAACCGTTTCCTTCGGGGGAAGGAGCCGAAAACCCTGGTGTTCTATAGCGAGGGCGGCGGCTTTTATAAGTACTTCAAGGGGATGATCGAGTATGTGCTGGCCCACTCGGACGTGACCATCCACTACATCACCTCCGACCCGGAGGACCCGGTGCTGACCATGGGAAAGCCCCGGTTGGTGGGCTATTACATCGGGGAGATGAAGCTGATTCCCCTGATGATGAAGATGGATGCGGACATGGTGGTAATGACCATGCCGGATTTGGAGACCTATCACATTAAGCGGAGCCTGGTGCGGAAGGACATTGAGTACATCTATACAGATCACGGGGTCAGCAGCGACAACATGACCCTGCGGCCCCATGCCCTGGATCACTTTGACACCCTGTTCTGCGTGGGGCCCCACCAGATGGAGGAGGCCCGGGCCATTGAAAAGCTCTACAATCTCAAGCCGAGGCGGCTGGTGCAGGTGGGCTATGGACTGCTGGACGAAATGACCGCCGCCTGGGAGGCCAGGGAGAAGGTTTCCGGCGGGAAAAAGACCATTCTCATTGCCCCCTCCTGGCAGAAGGACAACATTATGGACTCCTGCGTGGATGCGCTGGTGGAGCAGTTTTCGGGGCTGGACTGCCGCATTGTGATTCGGCCCCATCCCCAGTATGTGCGGCTCTATGGGGAGAGAATCGAGGGGCTCATCAGCCGGTATCAGGAGCGGATCGGGGAGAATTTTGTGGTGCAGACGGACTTCTCCTCCACGGACACGGTGTATATGGCGGATTTGCTGGTGACGGACTGGTCCAATGTGGGATTTGAGTTTGCCCTGTCCACCCGAAAGCCGGTGCTCTATATCAACACCCCCATGAAGGTGATGAACCCGGAGTATGACAAAATCGACGTGGTGCCCTTTGACATTCGCATCCGGGGGCAGCTGGGGGGCGAGCTGGAGCTGACGGAGCTGGACAGAGCCGGAGCCCTGGCCCGGGAGCTGCTCTCCCACCCGGAGGAGTTCCGGGAGACCATTCAGGCAGTGAAGGAAAAGGAAATCTACAACCTGGGCCGAGGGGCCGAGGCGGCAGGCCGGTATCTGACCCGGCGGATTGAAACCATCCAGGCCCGCCGGAAGGCGGAATAATAGGAGGAATTTACAATGAAACACTTGAAAAAGCTCATAGGGCGGGGCTACTACACCTTCTTTATGGCCCTGCTGTTTGCGGTCCCGTCCTTTGCCTATCTGGATCCGGGCACGGTAAGCTATGTAGTCAGCATGGTGGCCGGACTGTTTATTGCCGGCGGTGCGGCCATTGCCATATTCCGCCGGAAAATCAAGCTATTTTTCCAGAACCTGGGCAAAAAGAACAAAAAGGACTCTGCCGCTCCCCAGGAGGAGGCCGGGCCGGAGGTGGTCAATCCCATGGAGGAGGTGGTCAATCCCATGGAGAAACCCCAGGACAAGGAGTAAGCGACAGGGCGGACAACGGAGGCAAAGGCAGATGGAACGGGCAAAACGGGCAATTATTATGGCGGCGGGCCAGGGCAATCGGATGCGCCCGGTGACGGAGACGACCCCCAAGCCCCTGGTGAAGGTAAAGGGCCGGAGGATGATCGACACCATCATCGGGGCCCTCCACCAAAACGGCATTTGGGAAATCCATGTGGTGGTGGGCTATTTAAGGGAGTGCTTTCAGGCCCTGCCGGAGGAATATCCCGGGGTGAAGCTGGTGGACAACCCGGACTACCTGACCGCCAACAATATCTCCTCCCTGTACTATGCCCGGGCCTATCTGGGAGACTGTGTGATTCTGGACGGTGATCAGATGGTGGAGGATGCGGCCATTCTGGCCCCGGAGTTTTCCCGCTCCTGCTACTGCGGCATCTGGACGGAGGAGCCTACCCGGGAGTGGCTGCTGACCCTGGACGGCCAAGGCGTCGTTACAGAATGCAGCCGCACCGGGGGAAAAAGGGGCTGGGAGCTTCACAGCGTGTCCTTCTGGACGAAGGAGGATGGGGAGAAGCTCCGGGGGCATCTGGAATATGAGTATCAGGTGGCCCGGCGCCGGAACCTCTACTGGGACGATGTGGCCCTATTCTGCCACCCGGAGGAATACCGGCTGGGGGTCAGGCCCATCCACCGGGAGGCCCTGGTGGAGATCGACAGCTTTCAGGAGCTGTGCGACCGGGATGGGTCCTATCTGTCCTACGGCGAATAAAAAAGCGTACCCTGGAGACCTCCGGGGTACGCTCCTTTATTTGTTGTGGAGCCAATTTGGTGCGGCGGTAAAGAAATTACGGAGCAGGGGAATCTTCAGGAGCAGCCAGGTGAGGCCCCAGCTGACGGCCAAAACCACCAGGGCGGTCAGGGGGGCCAGGGCCGTGTTGCTGACCAGGGCGGGCCGGTAGTCCAGCAGCACCTCGATGAGAAGCCAGTGAATCAGATAAACTCCCAGGGAGCAGGTGGACAGGGAACGGGCCGCCTGCTGTAGGCCCTCTCCGGGATGGCAGGTCAGCAGCAGAAGGCTGACGGCCCCGGTGAGAACCAGGGTAAAGGGATCCCCATAGTTGTTGAACACCGGGTCAAACACCGTCTGGCGAACCTGACAGCGGGCCAGGGCAAACAGGGTCAGCAGAAGAAGGCAGAGGAAAATAGCACCAACGGCGGCCTTGCGGTATTTTACCAGCTCCCTGTGGTGGTTGCAAAGATAGGCCCCCAGGGCCAGGTAGGCCAGGGAATACCAGTAGTGATAGCCGAAAAAGTTCACATACCAGAAGAACTGCCGGGTGCCCGTATGGCCGGTGCGGCCCAGGAGCCAGCGGAGGAGATATTCCAGGTCATTGAGCAACAGGTTCCCAAAGGAAAAGAGCACCAGCAGACACAGGCCATAGCGGTAGAGCCGCTGGGAGCCACTGCGGAGGCTGTGGAGCACCGGCATCAGCAGGTTCAAAAACAAAAAGGTGGGCAGATACCACAGGTGCTGAATATAGCCTACAGAAAGGGAGGTGGCAATGCTCCAAAGCTCCCGCAGGGAGTGCCGCTCTCCTCGAAGGGCCAGGACAATCAGCAGGGAGACCGCCGTCCAAACCACCGTCAGCAGGGCCAGATGGGCACAGCGGAGCAGATTCCGTTCCAGATTCATGGGGCGGCGCAGGGACAGGGCCCCGCTGGCCGTAAAGAACAGGGGCACGCAAATGCTCAGAAAGGTGCTAAGGCCGTAGACCAGAATGGGGAAAGCCCTGCCGGACAGCACATCCGGGGGATTCCGAAAGGTCAGGTGGTAGAGCACCACCAGATACAGTCCCAGGGCCTTCATCAAATCCAAACCGGCGATTCGGGCATATTCCGTATTCATAGCATCCCCTCCTATCCTTCGAGGTCATACTATCATATTTCTAAGAGAAAATCAATAAAAGAGCATATTTTGCGGCAGGGGCCTCATGTGGATGATAAGAATGGCAGGGAGAATTTGTGCAAACTGCTAAAAAACAGGGGCGAATCAAACCCGGGATTGACAGATGGCACAGGAACTGGTATACTTTCTGTGAAGGATTCGTGAAGAATGTTTCGGAAATGTTACCCAGAATGCCTGAAATTGTCCCTGCCCGCTTCACCGGCGAATGCTGGTTTACCTTCTTTCTTTCACCCCTTCGTCCGGGGCTGGACTCCCTCGGACGGACAAAAGACCTCTCCTACGAAGGAGGGGCCTTTTGCTTCGGGGCTTAGCCTACCGCACTGTCTGTGGCGGTGTCGGTGGTGTCGGCGGTGTCGGTGGTGTCGGTGGTGTCGGTAGTATCGGTGGCGGTGCCGGAGCTGGCGGCGTTGGCCTGAATGGTGGAGATGGCTGCGGGGGTGGTAATGGCCAGGGTGTCCGCGGTGGATATGCCGCAGCCGTCCATCAGTTCGGTGAGCTTGTCGTTGTAGGTCTGATAGCGGAGATCCTGCTCGGCACTGGTTTTCCAATAGTAGCTGTCGGTGGCCCCCACATAGTACATAATGTGATAGCCGAAGCTGGTTTTCACAATGGCGGTGTCGCCGGCCTTCCGGGCGGCGTCAAAGCACCAGTCGTTAAACTCCTCCGTCATCTGGCCCGGGTATACGTTTTCATAGAGGCCCCCGGTGGTGTTGGAGCCGCCGTCGGTGGAGTAGGTGTTGGCCAGCTCTCCAAAGCTCTCCTCGGTGGCATCTCCGGCCTTCCACTCCTTGTAGATCCGCTCGGCCTCGGCCTTGGCATCGGCCCAGGCGGCCTCCTCACTGACCGCCTCGGCGGCGGAGTCTGAGCTCTCCTCACTGTCGGAGGTGTCGGCGGGCTGAATAAGAATATGCCGGACGTTTACATTGGGCTGGTCGGACTTTTCAATGCCATAGGCGGTGAAGGTGTCGGCGTTGTCGTCATAATAGGCTTCGATTTCCGCATCCGTAAAGGTCAGGCTGTTATACAGCTCATTGGAGTAGGCGGTGACAAAGTAGGAGTCGTAAAGATACTGCTGGAAGCTCTCCTGGGTGGCGGATTCTCCATAGGAGTCCCGAATATAGGCCAGCACGTCCCCGTTGCCCTCATCATCGGTAAAGCCGGCCTGCTGGGCATAGTCGGCCATGGAGGAGATGGTGCTGTCATACTGGCTCTGATAGTCTTCGGGCATGGTGAAGCCCGCCTCCGCAGCGGCGGCCTTTAGGGCCTGAATCTGCTGGATGGAGGTGCAGGCGCTTTGGACGAAGTAGTCCTGCCAGGTCAGGGCATCGCTGTACTGCTGTTCCTCCAGAGGCTGGGAGGCGTCAAAGCCAAAGCCGTTGTTCTGGATGTAGTAATAATACTCGCCCCAGAAGTAGTAGCTAAACTCTGCGTTGGTAAGGGTGGCAACAGAGGCGCCGTCGGCATTTACCACCACAACGGCGGAGGCGTCCGGGTCAAAGCTGTCCTGATGGAGCCGCTCGGTAATGGCGGTGATAAAGCCGGGCATACTGCCGGTTTTGGACAGGGTGGTCAGGGTGACGGTGAGACATACCACCACAATCAGCAGCAGGCCGATAATGGCCCCCAGGACAATGGCCAGAGGGGAACGCTTTTTCCCGGCGGGAGGGGCCTCCTCGGAATCCTCAGCCTCCTCGGCTTCCGCAGTGGTTTCGGCTTCTGCGGAATCCTCCGGCTCGGTGGTTTCGGTTTCCTCAGAAGATTCGGCGTCCCCGGTGACTTCGGTATCCTCCGGCTCGGTGACTTCGGTATCCTCAGAATCTTCGGTGTCCCCGGTGGCTTCGGTTTCCTCCGGCTCGGTGGCTTGGGCCTCCTCCCCATCGGCAGGGGCTTCGGCCTCCGGGGCCTCCTCCGGCTGGGTGGGGGCCTCTGTTACGGGAATATCAGGCTCCTCCTGGACGGGCTGTTCCTGGGCCTCCTCCTGAGGCAGAGGCGTGGCGCAGTCCGGGCATATCGTTTCGTGGTCGGTAAGCTCCCGGCCACAGTTGGGGCATAGCATAAGCACAACATCCTTTCTGTAGGCGCCGTATCGCCGGGGCAATACGGCCAATGTCCGCTCCCTGGAGGGAAATATTGCAGACAGGTATGTATTATATCAGATGGGAGGGAAAAAATCTCCCCCAAAACAGGGGAAAACTGTGAATTTTTTATAAAAACTTTGCCCGGAAGGGGCGGATTCGGCCAATCGGGGGAAAGGGGAGTGTTGCCAAATGGACGGATTCCGGGTATAATGGCATAAGAACAATGGAAAAGGAGCAGTGCCATGTCTGTCTATACGGTTTCTCTCCAGCACCTGACCAAGGAGTTTAAGCTGGAAACGCTGTTTCAGTCCTCGGATTTTGACAGGATTCAGATTATCGTGGAGGACGTAAACCGGCCGGCCCTACAGCTGGCGGGATTTTTTGAGCACTTTGAGCCGGCCCGGCTTCAGGTGATCGGTCTGGTGGAGGACACCTATCTGGGAGGCATGACCCCGGAGCAGCGGGTGGTGGCCTTTGACCGGCTGTTTTCTTTCCGGCCTCCGGCCCTGATCTATGCCCGGGGACTGGAGCCCTGCTCGGAGTGCATGGTCATGGCCCGGAAGCACAATATCACCATCCTGCGCAGCCAGGAGACCACATCGGAGCTGGTGTCCACCACCATTGCCACCCTGAAGCACTATCTGGCCCCCCGGCTCACCCGGCACGGGGTGCTGGTGGAGGTTCACGGCGAGGGAATGCTCCTGCTGGGGGAAAGCGGCGTGGGCAAAAGCGAGGCGGCCATTGAGCTGGTAAAGCGGGGC
>CAVJIP010000040.1:0-29487 GCA_963649625.1 Bacteroidaceae bacterium | reverse complement strand
GGTGGAAATCAAAAAGGAGGGGGCCTATTTGCTCACCGGTGCGGCCCCGGAGCTGATTCGCCACTACATTGAGCTGCGGGGCATCGGGGTCATCAACGTGGCAAAGCTCTTTGGCATGGGGGCGGTCAAGGATGCCTCCAACATTGACATGGTGGTGAACCTGGAAAACTGGCGGGAGGACGTGACCTATGACCGGCTGGGTATTGAAAACCAGTTTACCACCATTCTGGGGGTGAAGATTCCCATGCTGACCATCCCGGTGAAGCCGGGGCGGAATCTGGCGGTGATTTTGGAGGTGGCGGCCATGAATAACCGCCAGAAGAAAATGGGCTACAATGCGGCCATGGAGTTTACCGAGCAGATCAACCGGCATATTGACGCAACCATGGCGGCAAATCAGGAATAATCAGGATAAAAGTGGGCACTTGCAGTAGGGCGAGTGCCTGCTTGCGCCCCCAAGGGGGAGAAAGGAGAAGGGATACCAATGGAAAGGCCGTCCGGGGCGACCCGGCTCACCGAGGGAAGTATTTGGAGAAAAATCATTGGATTTGCCATTCCGCTGTTTCTGGGCAATCTGTTCCAGCAGCTCTATAACACGGCGGATTCCCTGATTGTGGGGAATTTTATCGGCAGCGAGGCCCTGGCGGCGGTAAGCTCCTCCGGCAGCCTGATTTTTTTGCTGGTGGGGCTGTTTAACGGCATCGCCATGGGGGCCGGGGTGGTGATCGCCCGGTATTTCGGGGCCAGGGACCCGGAGAACCTGGGGCGGGCGGTGCATTCCACGGTGTTTTTCGGGGTGGTGTCCGGGATTTTGCTGACGGGACTGGGGATTCTTCTGACCCCTGTGCTGCTCCGGTGGATGGGAACCCCGGAGGAGGTGCTGCCCAGCTCCGTCCTGTACTTCCGGGTGTACTTCGGGGGAGCCCTGGCGGTGGTGCTTTACAACGTGGCGGTGGGCATCCTCCAGGCGGTGGGAGATTCTAAGCATCCCCTGTATTACCTGATGATTTCCTCCTGTGTGAACGTGGTGCTGGATTTGCTGTTTGTGGCGGGGCTGGGCATGGGAGTGGGGGCGGCGGCCTTTGCCACCACCCTTTCTCAGTTTCTCAGTGCGGCCCTGGCCTTCCGGCGGCTGTGCAGGGAGAAAACGGAATATCAGGTGGTGCCCAGGCAGGTGCGCTTTGACGGGCCCATGCTCCGGAGGATTTTGGGCATCGGTCTGCCCTCCGGCCTGCAAAACTCCATCATCTCCTTTGCCAATGTGATCGTCCAGTCCTCCATCAATCGGTTTGGGGCGGCGGCCATGGCGGGCTGCGGGGTATATTTCAAAATCGAGGGCTTTGGCTTTCTGCCCATCACCTGCTTTGCCATGGCCATGGCCACCTTTGTCAGCCAGAATCTGGGGGCCCAGCACTATGACCGGGTGCGGAAGGGGGCCAGATTCGGTATTCTCTGCGCCATGACCATTGCGGAGGCGGTGGGAATCGGGGTGCGGCTGCTGGCCCCCTGGCTGATGGCGGCCTTTAACCGGGAGCCGGAGGTAATCCGGTTCGGGGTGGCCCAGGCCAGAATCGAGACCCTGTTCTGGCTGCTTCTGGCCCTGAGCCATGTGATGGCGGGCATCCTCCGGGGGGCAGGAAAAGCCAAGGTGCCCATGCTGGTGATGATGATCTGCTGGTGCATTATCCGTATCAGCTACATCACCGTGACCCTCCGGCTGATTTTCGACATTCGGGTGGTGTTCTGGGCCTATCCCATTACCTGGACCCTTAGCTCCCTGGCCTTTGTGTGCTATTACTTCCGGGCCCGCTGGCTCCATGGGGAGCGAATCGGAGAAATTCAGGAAGAAGCGAAAGCATAGGGTTTTGTCAGGGTCAGGGTAAAGGTGAAGGTGGTGACGCCCTCCCGGCTGGTGACGGTGATGTCCTCTCCGTGGCTGCCCAGAATGGTTTTCACAATGTACAGGCCCAGACCCACCCCGTCCTTGTCCAGGGAGCGGCTTTTGTCGGACTTGTGGAACCGGTCAAAGACCAGGGGCAGCTCCTCCGGGGGGATGGTGGGGCCGGCGTCCGCCACGCTGACCAGAGCCTTGCCTCCGGAGGTGGACACGGTCAGCAGGAAAGGGGAGCCCTCCTGGGCGAACTTTACCCCGTTGTCAATGAGATTGTAAATCACCTGGGTGATGGCGTCCTCGTTGGCCATGACCCACACGGCCTTCTCCGGCATATTCACCTGCACGTCCAGATGCTTGTCCTCAATTTTCTGCTCAAAGGTCAGCAGGGTGCGGCCCAGGGCCTCGGTCACGTCAAAGCGGGACTTTTGCAGGGCCTCGCCGGTGGCTTTGAGCCGGGAAATGTCCAGCATACTGCGCACCAGACGGCTCAGCCGCTTGACCTCGTCGGAGACGGTGCGCATATAGTAGGAATACTTCTCCCGGGGGATGGTGCCGTCCAGCATACCGTCCATAAAGCCGGCGATGGTGGTCATAGGGGTTTTCAGCTCATGGCTCACATTGGAAATAAATTCCTGGCGGAGAGACTCGGAGCGCTCCAGACTACAGGCCATATTGTTAAAGGCGGTGGCCAGCTCGGCCACCTCGTCCCCGGCTCCGTAGGGATTGATCCGGGCGGAGAAATCTCCGTGGGCGAACTGCTTGGCCGCCGTGCTCAGCTCCCGCAGGGTCTCCGTCTGGCGGCGGGTAATGAGCATGGTGGCGGCCATGGCAATCAGCAGCACCACCACGGCGGTGAGCAGGAACAGGCCGATAATTTGGCTCATCATGTCGCTCATGTCCTTGGTGGCGGTGGAGACCACCACATAGCCCAGCAGCTCCCCGGCCCCGGCGGAGCGCACCGGCAGGGAGTAGAGATACCGCTCGTCCTCATAGACCCCCTCCAGCACCCCGGTGGTGTAGACGTAGCCGTCCTGGCCCAGCTGCCGGAGAAACTCCGTCTCCAGGGATTTGCCCACATGGTCACAGTAAAACTCCGAGCAGGAGCACAGCACCACCGTGCCGCCGGTGTCCGTGAGAATCACGTCCGTGTCCGACACATTGGCTCCGTAGCTTACGGCCAGCTGCAAATTCCAGTCCATGGAGGTGGACAGGGAGGACTGGGAGCTGACAAAGGCCGCCACGGCGGAGGCGTTGGTGGACAGGGCACTTTTTTCCTCCCGGAGCATATGGTTATAAAACAGGCTGGAAAAGCTGCACCCCAGCAGCACAAAGCTCAGCAGCAGCATCCCTGCCGTCAGGGCCATTTGCCGGGAAAAGGAGCTTCTCATGGAGCGGACACCTCGAATTTATAGCCTACGCCCCAGACGGTTTTCAAATCCCATTGGTCGCTGACCCCCTCCAGCTTTTCCCGCAGACGCTTGATGTGAACGTCCACGGTGCGGCTGTCGCCGAAATAGTCAAAGCCCCAGACCTCGTCCAGAAGCTGATTCCGGGTGTAGACCCGGTTGGGGCTGGAGGCCAGGTGGAACAGCAGCTCCATCTCCTTGGGCGGGGTGTCCACCTTTTTCCCGTCTACGATCAGCTCAAAGGCATCCATGTCGATAATCAGCTTGTCAAACACCAGCCGGCGGCCGGAGGGGGTCGTCCCGGAGGTGCGGCGCAGCACCGCCTCTACCCGGGCCAAAACCTCCTTGGCCTCAAAGGGCTTGGTCACATAGTCGTCCGCCCCCATTTTCAGGCCGTTTACCTTGTCGCTGGTCTCCCCCTTGGCGGTGAGCAGGATCACCGGGGTTTTGGACTCCTGACGGATGCTCTTGAGCACCTCCCAGCCGTCCATTACCGGCAGCATAATGTCCAGCAGAACCAGATCCGGCTTGAGCTCCCGGAACTTTTCCAGGCCCTTGCCTCCGTCCGGGGCGATGGTGGTGGCGTAGCCTTCTTTTTCTAGGTACAGGTGCAGAAGATCTGCAATATTGGGGTCATCCTCAATGATGAGAACCGTCTGTGCCATAGGGCTTCCTCCTGTCATGTTGGGGTTTTTCTTCCCCTTTCAAGCTATTATAGCGGATTTCCCCGGGGAAGGATGAAATTTTTGTGAATAGTCACCGGGTTTTCCGGGCAGCATAGAATGGAATACCGAGGAAAGGAGCAGATTTGCCATGATGGTGGTGGTATTTATGCTGGGCAGTATGTTCGGCGCTTTGGTGGGGGTTTCACTGCTGGCCATTTTGCAGGTGGGCACCCAGGGGGAGTGACTGGCCGTTCAGCACCGCCTGGGTGAGCCGGTCCCCCTGATAGCAGAGCTTGAGGGAGAAAAAGGGAACCCGCTGCTCCAGCAGCCGAAGAAAGATTTTGTCTCCCTCCCACTGGGGGAGCCGGTGGAGCTGTTCCTTGGGAATCCATTCCAAAACTCCCTCCTCGCAGTCCCGCAGGGCACCAGTGAATTGGTCGGCCCAAAACAGGTGCATATATTCCGTTGGATACCGGTCGGAGACAAAGGTCACAAGGCCCCGATATTCCGGGGAAATCAGGGTCAGCCCTGTCTCCTCCCTGGCCTCCCGGAGGACGCAGTCCTCCGGGCTTTCCTTGTCCTCAAACTTTCCCCCAATGCCGATCCACTTGTCCTGATTCAGGTCGTTTTTCTTTTTGACCCGGTGGAGCATCAGATAGCTTTCCTCCCGCTGGATATAGCAAAGGGTGGTGTTGATCCCCTGCATGATGGTTCCTCCCCTTAAAAGGCAAAGCTGCCGTCTACAAATACCGGAATCTCCCGGCCATCCTGGGTGGCGCCCACAATGGAAAGATCCCGGGTGCCCACCATAAAGTCCACATGGTTGATGGACTGATTCAGGCCCAGGGCCTTTTGCTCCTGGGGGGAGAGCTCCTCGCCGCCCCGGACGCAGCTGGGATAGGCGGAGCCGAAGGCCAGGTGGCAGGAGGCGTTTTCGTCAAAAAGGGTATTGTAGAACAGCAGGCCGCTGCGGCGGATGGGGGAATCATAGGGCACCAGGGCCACCTCTCCCAGGTAGCCGGAGCCCTCGTCCACCCCAATGGAGGCCCGAAGGGCTTCCTCCCCCTCCCCGGCGTGGACGTTGACGATTTTGCCTGCCCGGAAGTCCATATAAAAGTCCTTGACCAGGGTTCCGTCCAAGGCCAGGGGAAGGGCGGCGTAGACCCGCCCGTTGACCCCGTCATAGCGGGGGGCGGTGAAAATCTCCTCTGTGGGCATATTGGCCACAAACTCCACCCCCTGGCGGCTCAGCTCGCTGCCGCCGGCCCAGACGTGATGCTCCGGCAGAAGGATGGTCAGGTCGGTGCCCAGGCTGTTGCGGTAGTGGAGGGACTTGAAATTGTAGTCATTGAGGATCTTGCTCCGGGCCGCAATGCGCCGGCAGTGCTCCCGCCAGCGGGCCACGGCGGCACCGTCCCCGGAGATGCGGCAGGCCTCAAAAATGGCCTCCCACAGGGCATCCATGGCCTCCGCTTCGGGTTTGTCCGGGAACACGGTTCCGGCCCAGGCGGGGGTGGGATGGGCCCCGATGGTCCATTGAAAGACCCCTGCGGTCATGGCATCGTAATAGGGCCGGGTGGACTCCCCGCTGGTGCGCTGCCAGGCCTGGATTCGGGCGGGGTCTACTCCCTTGAGCAACTCCGGGTCGCTGCCGACAATGGTGAGGGAGGGACAGCCCGTCTCCAGTAGGTAGTCAAATTTCCCCTGCAGATAGGCGGGAAAATGGGAAAACACGGCAGGGTCTGCCATAAGATAGCGGGCTCGGGTGATAAAGTCGTCCCGCCAGTCCAGAATCACGTCTCGGGCCCCCAGCTCCAGGGCGGTTTGGGCGCAGAGCCGCACCAAGGGGGCGCACTCCACCGGCCCGGCAATGCGGGGGGTCTGACCGGGCTGGAGGTTCATGCCCACCTCCACCAGCAGATGGGCGTATTCCCGGAGCTTTTCTTCAAAATGTGGAACCATGAGCCTTCTCCTTTCCAGGGCCTGCGGGCCCGAAACCATTATACCCGCCCCGGGGGAAAAATACAATGGGCTTTTCCCGCCCGGGCAGGGGAGGCGCAAAAAAAGCCCTTACATTTCAACGAAAAATGTGCTATACTAAAGACAGTACACCGGAATGAGAAGCGTAGGAATGTGTTGATTGGTACGGAATTTGGAGGTTAAGATGGCATCTATGAACTTAAAGCTGGGAGAATGTGTACATTATGGGGCCCACGGGGTCTGCCGGGTCTGCGGACGGGAGACCAGGCAGATGGGGGGAAAGCAGCGCAGCTACTTCACGCTGCGGCCTACGGGACATGAGAATATTTTGCTGTATCTGCCGGAGGACGCAGAGCCGGAGAAGGTTCGTCTCCGCCGGCTGATGTCCCGACAGGAGATATTGGAGCTGATTCGTCAGGCGGGGAAGGTGCAGACCAGCTGGATTTCGGACAGCAAGGCCCGGCGGGAAGCCTTTTCCAAAATCCTCCATAACGGAGATGCCCAGGAGCTGATCGGGATGCTCAAGGCCATCTCCCAGCATGAGGAGGCCCTGCCCCAGGGAAAGCAGCTGCCGATGAGCGACCAGGAAATGCAGCAGGCGGCCAAGCGGCAGCTCTACAGCGAAATGGCCTATGTGCTGTCCATTGAGGAGAGCCAGGTGCAGCCCTTTATTATGGGGCAGCTTTCAGAGGAGCACTAAGCGACAGCCTTCCCGGGACTTCGACCGGGCAGGTGTGGTAGGCTAAAGAGGCAGCTTACAAATCGAGTATCCATAGGACAAAGGGGCGCACCGGGTGTGCGCCTCGTGTTTTTTGCGCCGTATTCCGAATATCGCCCTTTTGGGCTTTTGTCCGGATGGTAACAGTATAGCACAGGGAAAAATAGATTTCATCCCGTTTTCATCCCGTTTTTGTCCCGTTTTTGTCCCACTTTTGTCCCACATATCTCCCGCTTTCGCCCCCTGCGGGGGCCCCGGTTTTGCTCCGCAGGCCATACTTTCTGCTCGCACAGAAAGTATGGAGAAAGATGCGCCAAAGGGGCGTACCCCTTTGGAATCCCCCGCAAACCTGTCGAGCCGGTTTCTGTGGTTTTCACGTTAGGCAGGATTTTACCCGTGAGCGTCAAAAAACCTCCAGTTTTTTGCGCTCCGCCGATAGTACCCAGCATTTCTTGTGCTATATCCTGTGAGACTGCAAGATGTGGACATGAAAGACCGGCGCAGAACAGCGAGGCTGGAAAAACCTGGAGGGTTTTTATCAGCCTCGGGTAGAGGGCCTTTTGGTGTCGAAACCTGTAGAAGTTTGTCGAAACAAATTTAGCGGGGGTTCCCAAAGGGGAACACCCCTTTGGTGATTCTTTCCCCTATTTCTGTTCACACAGAAATAGGGCCCCCGGAGGGAGGAAATCCAGAGGGCAAGACGGATGAGAAAGCTGTAAGGGCCTCTGGGCAGAAAAAGCCCGCCCCCGGGGAGGGAGCGGGCCGTTATTATGATCGATCAGCGCTCACCGGCCTGGTACTCATCGTAGGCGTTCTGATAAACGGCCACGATCTCAGGCAGACCCATGGAGTTGCACTTGTCTACAAACTCCTGCCAGGTGTCGTCGTTGAGCTCGGTGGAGCCGTCCAGGAACTTCAGGCAGGTCTCGGAGGCGTAGGTCAGGAAGTCGGCCTCGTAGTCGGCGATCTCCAGCGTCTCCTCGGTGGTGAAGGTGTTCTTCACGGTGGAGGGATAGTTCCGGTCATCGGTGGAGCCGTCGATGGTCCACAGCTCAACCGCATCCAGACCGGTCTG
The DNA here is from genome assembly GCA_963649625.1 of Bacteroidaceae bacterium. Taxonomy (GTDB): domain Bacteria; phylum Bacillota; class Clostridia; order Oscillospirales; family Oscillospiraceae; genus HGM13006. Next base: position 21,749 of record CAVJIP010000040.1, on the reverse strand, counting down.
GGGGAAGGTGGCCAGCAGCATATCGTTGTCCACATAGAAGGAAGCGAAGCGGAGCATGGTCCACAGCTGCTGGGCCATCTCGGCGTTGGGGGCGTTGCGGCCGGTCACGGTCACAGGCTGATCCCAGTCAAACACGGGGGTGTCGCCGTCCATGTGATAGCTCTCGCCCTCGGTGCCGTAGTTGCCAAGATAGTAGCCGGGGGTAGTCCAGAAGTAGTTCTCCCACTGGCAGACCAGCTCAGGGTTCTTGCAGGTGGAGGACAGGGAGAAGCCGGCGTTGGTGGCCACCAGAGCGGTCTCATCGTTCCAGACATACTGGGCGGTGGGATCCTGAGCCACCCGGGGAATGGCGGTGATTTCCAGCTCGGGATAATCGGCACCGTAGGTGTCGATGATTTCGGTGATCTTGTCGGCGTTGGACTGCCATACGCCAATGGCACCGGAGGCCTGGAGGGTGTTCAGCACGCCCCGGTCAGTGTCCAGGGACATAAAGTCCTTGGCCATAATGCCCTCGTCCATCATCTGGAGCACCCACTCCAGGTACTCCCGATAGCCATCGGTGGTCCAGCCGGACATGACCTCGTCGCCCTTGCGGAAGATGGCGGAGCTGATGGAGGTCATAAAGCCGTCGCCCTTGAGCACGGGAATGGCGGTGTCAAAGGCAGCGGAAATGCCCACGGTGCCGTCATACATATAGATGGTGTTGGAGCAGCTGTAGGCATCGTGAATGGTGCGCAGATAATCGGTGAACTCGTCCAGGCCGATCACGTCCCCGGAGAACTCCACGCCCTGGGCCTCGATCCAGTCGGCACGGGAAACCAGGCCGTTGCCGGAATAGGTGCCGTCCTTGATCTGATAGAAGGCCAGGGTCATGCCCTCGGTGAAGGTGGCCTTTACGGTCTTTTCGTCCAGGCAGTCACGAACGGCCAGGTAGTTGGGCATATTGTCCTCCAGATAGTCGTTCAGATCCACAACAATGCCGTCCTCATAGGCCTTGGCCAGACCGCCGGTGTAATACTCCATGGCGGGCAGCAGGTCGGGATAGTCGCCGCCGGCAACCATCACGTTAAACAGCTCCCGGGCGGACTGAGAGCTGACCTCGATGAACTCCAGCTTGACACCGGTGGCCGCCTCAGCGGTTTTCAGAGCGTTGAAGCTGTAGTTGGAATCCATAAAGTCCTGATAGCCGGGGATGTAGTACCACATGGAGATGGTGTTGCCCCCCTCCAGAGGATAGGTGATAAACTCCTCGTCCATGGCGGCGAAGGGATCGCCCACGGTCTCGGCTACGGTAGCGTTGCCCTCCACGGCGGAGGTCTCCTGGGCGGAGCCTGCGGGAGCCTGAGAAGCGGGGGCCTTGGACTCTGCGGCCTGGGTGGTTTCCTGGGTGGATGCGGAGGCAGTGGAGGCGGTGCTGGACTTGGTGTCACCGCAGGCACTCATGATACCCAGGGTCATGGCCAGCACCAAAAGCAGTGCCAGCAGCTTTGTCTGTTTCATGTGTTTAACTCCTTTCTGTGGCGTATACCCAAAACGGTCAAGCCTATGATAAGGGACAGGTGGGAGGAAAGCAATTCTACTTTTCGTAAAATCCATGCAAAAAAGGAATCACTTCGACACACTGCCTAAAAGGCTTCGTAACATCTTGGTAATATGCTCATGGGAATACTATACAAAACGGAAGGCTGTATGTCAACACCACCGCACAAACTGACAAAAGTACCGGAAAAAATGGTTGATTGCCGGAGCCGGGAACAAGGGACAAAGGGTCAAAATATGTGAAATATATGGGAAATCCCCCGGATGTGAACCGGGGGAGGGGCCGATCAGTCGGAGCCGGTGTGCTGTTGATGCTGGCGAAGGAGCACCTGCTCCCGCAGCTCCCGGCCCCGCTGGAGCAGGTCGTGTACCTGGGAAAGATCCTCTGCGGCCAGGGCATCCCGAAATACGGTGAGGTTTTCCAAAAGGGTGTTGATTTCCCCCAGAAGGGGGCCCCGGTTCAGGGAGAACAGGCTGGTCCAGATGTCCGGGTCCAGCTTGGCCACCCGGGTCATGTCCTGGAAGCTGCCGGCGGTAAAGCCCAGGGTCAGGGCGGCGGTGGGGCTTTTAATGTAGGCGGAGGACACCACATGGGCCAGCTGGGAGGTGTAGGAAATAATGGTGTCGTGGCGGAGGGGGTCGGTGAGCTCGATCCGGGAAAAGCCAACGGCGGAGGCCAAGGCCCGTAGGGTCTCCACCGCCTCCGGGTGGGTCAGGGCCGTGGGGGTGATGATATAGCTGGCGTTTTTATACAGATCCACGTCCGAGTTGGCAAAGCCGGACACCTCCTTGCCGGCCATGGGATGGGTGCCCACATAGCGAACCCCCCGGTCATGGTAGAGCCGGTCCACGGCATCAATAATGGGCTGCTTGACCCCGCAGATGTCCGCCACAATGGCCCCGGGGCGGAAGTCCCCAACGTGCTCCTGAAGATAGGAGATGGTGGCCTCCGGGGGCAGAGCCACAAACACCACGTCCGCCTCCTCCAGGGCCTCCAGAGGGCCGTCAATGGCCCCTACAGACCGGGCAAAGGCCACGGTTTTCTGGTTTCTCGTCCAGCCCAGCACCCGGTGGGGGGTATATTGCTTGAAGGCACGGCAGAGGCTGCCGCCGATGAGCCCCATGCCTACCACTGCGATTGTCATAGCTGTCACCTCAAGGCCCTGCCGGAAGTCCGGCAGTTTTTTCTTAGCATACCAGGAAATTCGGGAGAAAAAAAGACTTGCATTATTTTTTGAAATATGTTACTATAACAGTTGCCTAACTTAAAATCAGCCCAGTGCGCCATAGGCGCAATTTTCCAGGTTTTGGATAATATGTTTGGCTGAGAAAGAAGGACTTCTCTTATATCGAAGGAAGTGCAATATGGCAAGCGCAAATAATGCCACAGCAAAGCTCACGGAGGAGGCAAAGGCGCCGGTGCTGTCCCTGCTGGCAAAGGGACAAAAAAGCGGTGCGCTGCAGTCCTCTGAAATTCTCGCTGTGCTGGAGAAGCTGGACATTGACGCCGAGCAGATCGAGCATATTTATGACACAATCGAAGGCCTTGGAATCCAAATTGTAGGGGCGGAGCTGGAGCTGGAGCCCACCATTACGACCCCCCTGGAGGAGGAAGAGGAGCTGGTAGACCCGGTGGAGCTGGCCGCCGAGTACAATCTGGACGACCCGGTGCGGATGTACCTAAAGGAGATCGGCCAGATTCGCCTGCTGACCCCGGAGGAGGAGCAGGAGCTGGCGGCCCGTGTGGCCCAGGGAGACAAATACGCCAAGGACAAGCTCACCGAGGCAAACCTCCGGCTGGTCGTCTCCATTGCCAAAAAGTATTCCGGCCGGGGACTGCATATTCTGGACTTGATTCAGGAAGGCAATACGGGCCTGATTCGGGCGGTGGACAAGTTTGACTACACCAAGGGCTACAAGTTCTCCACCTACGCCACCTGGTGGATTCGCCAGGCCATTACCCGGGCCATTGCCGACCAGGCCCGCACCATCCGGGTGCCGGTACATATGGTGGAGGTAATCAACAAGGTCACAAGGTGCAACCGGAAGCTGGTGCAGGAGCTGGGCCGGGAACCCACCATGGAGGAGATCTCCGAGGACTTGAACATTCCTCTGGAGAAGGTCATTGAGGCCACCAGAACCTCGGCGGACACCCTGTCCCTGGACACTCCCGTGGGAGACGAGGAGGACACCACCATCGGCTCCTTTGTGGAGGACGACAACACCCCCGGGCCTGCGGACGCCACCTCCAACACCCTGCTGGCGGAGGCCCTCAATGAGATTCTCCAGACCCTGACAGAGCGGGAGGCGGATGTGCTGCGGATGCGCTTCGGAATGTACGACGGACGCACCCACACCCTGGAGGAGGTGGGCCAAATCTTCGGCGTGACCCGGGAGCGGATCCGCCAGATTGAAAACAAGGCCATCCGAAAGCTGCGCCACCCCAGCCGGGCCAAGAAAATCAAGGACTTCTACTGCTGAGAAAGCAGCAAAGGGCCGCCCGGACGCTTCGTCCGGGCGGCTCAAGCACATAGGCGTTAAGCACCGCTTAGGAAGCAGGGGCTCAGTCGTCCTTGCTGTTCATGAGAAGATTGTAGGCGGCGATCTTCTGGGCGTTGCTCACGTCAAAGCCGCCGCCCTTTCCTCCGGCTGCCACATTGTTGCCGGCGCTGTTCTGGACGCTGAAGCCTGCGTACAGGGCGGCGTTTGTTGCGGCAATACGGTGCTGCTTTAATTCGTCCTCGGTCATATTGAGTTTCTTTTTCTTTTTCATCATATTCGCCTCCAATAAATCCAGATAGCGGAAGTGGGGATGAACGTCCACGGCGGGAAGGGGAAGCTCCGACGCAATGGACTGCAGCTGCTCCACCAAAACGGCCTGAGAGGTAAGGGAGGACTGCTCTATGGCATCGGCCACCTGGAGCACCTGGGTCAGGGCGGCCTGCTCCTGGTGAAGCCTGACCCGATAGCCTTCAAAGATGGCGGGCAGCTCCTCCGGGCTTTGCTGAATCTGCCGAATCTCCTCTACGGAAAACCGGGCCCGGCGCAGCACGGCGATTTTATTTAGCGTCTCCAGATTCTCCTGGGAATAGGAGCGATAGGCCCGGCCATTTTGGTAGGTCTTTTCCGGGGTGATCAGCCCTTCGGCCTCGTAAAAGCGAATGGTCTTTTTGCTCAGGCCGGTTTTCAGGCTGACATCCTTAATCTTCATGGGGAATCGACCTCCTTTCTACCCCTATTATAGAAGTTCCCCTAGGGGGAATGTCAAGGGGAAAGGGAAAATATTTTCAAAAGAGAAGGGATTTTTGCGGAAAAAAGGGGGAAAGGCCGTTGCATTCTGCCCGGGAAGAAAGTAAAATAAAGGAGAAAACCAAGGGACAAGGAGTGAGACAGCGTGAATATCCATACAATTGATGAGAGCAAGGCCCTTACCCTTCTGCGGGAGTGGAACGGGGAGAAGCCTGGGGCGAGGCTGGCAGAGGCGGAGCGGCTGTTCCGGGTGTCCTGCGAGCGGTACGTCCAGGTGGTTGTGGAGAATCAATGGGAGCTGAACCGGCTGGGGCTGCTGGAGGAGTATATCACCGAGGGCCGATGCTTCTATCTCTATCTCCGCTGCCCCACGGAGGTGGCGGAGGCGGTGCGGGCCGGGAAAACCCAGCTGCCCCGATTTTTCCAGCGGGCGGAGGCCCGGTACAGCAGCAGCTGTAGCCACGGGCCGGTGCGGATGCTGATTGGAATTTTGGATCAGCGGCTGGATCGGAGCTATGACCTGGATCTGTTCATTGACCTGCTGGAGCGGCAGCGGCAGGAGCCCCAGACCGCCCCGCAGCCCCAGGGGCAGGCGGCCCAGGGGACTGCCGGTCAGACGGGACAGTCCAATGTGCTTCGCTATCAGTTTGGCCGCCAGGTCTCTTAGCCTAAAGCCGGCCCCATACCACTTTTTTCTTGGGAGGAACCTATGGAAACGGAAAAGCTCTTTTATCAGGACGCCTATCAGACCACCTTTACCGGGGTGGTGGTGGACTGCCAAAGCCGGAAGGAGGGCTGGGCCCTGGTGCTGGATCGCACCTGCTTTTATCCTGAGGGAGGCGGTCAGCCCGGAGATAGGGGAACCCTGAACGGCATCCCGGTGACGGATACCCACGAGAAGGAGGGGCAGGTGCTCCATTACACCGACAGACCCCTGGAAATCGGGACGGAGGTGCAGGGGGAGATCGACTGGGCCTACCGGTTTGACCTGACCCAGCAGCACTCCGGGGAGCACATGGTCTCCGGGGTGGTGCATCGTATCTACGGCTATGAAAACGTGGGCTTTCACATGGGGGCGGAGATGATCACCATTGACTTTTCCGGGGAACTGACGGAGGCCCAGCTCCAGGGGGTGGAGCAGGAGGTCAATGTGCGGATTTGGCTGGATTCCCCTGTAAGGTGCTGGTATCCCGACCCGGAGGAGCTAAAACAGCGCCCCTACCGGAGCAAGAAGGAGCTGACCGGGCCGGTGCGGCTTGTGGAGTTTCCCGGGGCAGACCTTTGCGCCTGCTGCGGCACCCATGTGCGCCGGACGGGAGAAATCGGTCTGGTGAAGCTGGTGAGCGCAGAGAAATTCCACGGCGGCGTTCGGGTGGAAATGCTCTGCGGGGGAAGGGCCTACCGCTATCTCTGCGACATTGCGGCCCAGAACCGGCAGGTGTCCCAGCTTTTGTCCGCCAAGGTGCGGCAGACGGCCCAGGCGGTGGAAAATCTGGCCTCGGAGCTGGAGGCGAAAAAGCAGCAGCTGTTCGCCCTGGAAAACGCCCGGTTTGGGGAAAAGGCGGAGGAGCTGCGGGGAAAGGGAGACGTGGTGGTGAATCTGCCGGGGCTGACCCCGGACGGGGTGCGGCGGGCGGCCATTGCCATTCAGGAGACCTGCGGCGGTCGTGCGGCGGTGTTTTCCGGGGACGAGGAAACGGGCTATCGCTACGCCGTGGGACAACCGAAGGGAGATTTGCGGGACTGGGTCAAGGCCCTGAATGGGGCCCTCCGGGGCCGGGGCGGCGGAAAGCCCGGGTTTGTCCAGGGTTCCCTAGGGGCAAAATGGGACGAAATTGTTGCATTTATGTCCCAGAATTGACTTTTGCTTGCGGACACTTTGAAAACGTACTATAATAAGCGTGACGGGCGGAGGCGTTTGTCTCCGCCAATTTTTTTGGAAAGAAGGTCTGTTATGACATACATGGTCTATGAGCACACCCCCGGGGCGGAGCGGGAAACCACCATTGATTTCGACGCTCAGACCGCCCGGGTGGACATTGCCCCCGGCCAGTGGGCCACGGTGCCCTTTCTGGAGCCTGCCCAGGTGCAGGACGGGGCGTTCTCCTTCCGCATTGAGCAGGGGGGCCTGATTCGCTGCTATGAGGGCACCGTGGACGGCTCCGGCAATGTGGAGGGCAAAATGGTGTTCAAGGGCGGCATGGAGGGGGTTGTGGTAGAGTTCTCTACGGAGTCTCGCCCGGTAGAGGCCCCGCCCATGCCCGCAGGAGGCCCGCCTCCCGGCGGCCCCGGTGGCCCTGGTGGGCCGGGTGGCCCCGGAATGCCCCCTCCCGGAGGCCCGGGTGGCCCGCCGCCGAAGGGATAAAATTTGCACGCCAGCCAAAATCGGCTGGCGTGCGTTTTTATGGTCTCCGGATCAGCGGCCCAGCAGATAGTTTTCCATGACCAGGCGAATGCTCTCCCGCTCTCTGGGCAGGAGCCGCCGGTACTGCTCCATCAGGGCGGCCTCCTCTCCGTTTAGGGCGCAGGACTGTACCTCCTCGATTTTGCGGCGCAGGTCGGTGTGGCCCACCAGGTAGTCAATGGAGGTTTCAAAGTAGTCGGCCATTTTTTCCAGAAGGAAGATTTCCGGCTCGATTTTGTGGTTTTCGTATTTATTGATGGACTGCTGGGAAATCTCCAGCTCATTGGCCAGCTGCTGCTGGCTGATTCCCTTCTCTGTGCGCAGCTTTTTTAGGTTTGCCACCATGTCAACCACCTCAAGGATTATAGTAACAACTTGCAGGAGTTAGGACAAAACCCAAAGATTGTTATTGACAACAACCTACAGGTGTTATATAATCGAAATATCCTAAAATATGTAGAAAAAGGAACAGAAAGAGAGGGAATGTCATGTATTGTAAACAGTGTGGAGCCAAAATCCAGGAGGGAAGTAAATTTTGCCCAAGCTGCGGGCAGGTGCAGGCAGCCGCCGTGACGGCGGTTCCCGGGACAGGGAGCCTGGGCGGCAGCGGACAGAGCAGCGCCTCCGTTATCGGGGCCGTTGGAATCGGGATTTCCGCCCTGACCATTATTTCCTTTTTCCTGCCCTGGGTAAACCTGCCCTCGTTTGTTTCTCTTGCGGGAATCAGCGACAGCCCCAATCTGCTGTCATGGCTTCGGGTTGGCCTCGCAGAGACGCAGAGCGACTATGTGGGAGAATTTTTCGCCTATCTGCTTATGACAATACTAGCGATTTTGGCGGCCATTTTCCATGGAAAGGCCCTGGTAGAAAACCTGAAAGGTGTGAAACAAGGGCCGACGATGCTGGACAGCGGAATCATTTACGGAGGCGCAATGACGCTGATTGTGGTAGTGATTAACGCAATAATGGTAGCGGCAGGAAATGCCGACCTGTCGGATGCCACCTTTGGGATATTTGGCGGGGAGCTGTCCCTAGGCAGCGGGGCCGTTCTGGCCGGACTGCTCTCCATCGGGGGCTTTATCGTGGCCCATCTGGATACAACGGCCAAGCACACCACCACCCAGCCCAAGGATATTGTAATCTGCCCCAGCTGCGGAACGACCTATACCAAGCTCACCGCCGCCACCCCGTGCCCGGTCTGCCACAGGCTGCCCGGCGAGGGAGGGGCTCCGGCGAAGCTCGCCCCGGTGCCTAAGACGGAGAATGTGACCTGCCCCTTCTGCAAGCGGGTCTATCCCAAGGGAACCGTTTACTGTGAGGACTGCAAGGCCCAGATCGGTACACCGAAAACGGCGCAGGCGAAATTCTGTAGAGTCTGCGGACAGAAGCTCCAGGACACGGACAAATTCTGCCCGGGCTGCGGCGCAAAATGCGGATAGCCTAAGGCAGCACCACACAATTACGCCTTCGGCCCTTGGCGGCGCTTTCCCCACAAATCCGCCGGAAAGCTCGAAATACATCCGGCATTCCCGGGCTTTCCCAACAGGCCTGTGGGGTAACATTCCACGCCAAATTTCCTCGCCGAATTATGCGGTATTGCCCGAAAAAAGAAGCCAGACCAGGAAAAGGCACCTTGGTCTGGCTTTTGCGATTGCTCCGAAAAAATTACTTGTCCTGGAAAAACACCTTCATGGCCTTTCGGGTCATATAGCAGTCCAGCTTGGAGACCACCTCAATGGGGGCGTGCATACTCAGCACCGGCACGCCGGTGTCCAGGGTGAGAATGTTCCGGTTGGCCATATACTGGGCCACCGTGCCGCCGCCGCCGGCATCCACCTTCCCCAGCTCGCCCATCTGCCAGACTACGCCTCCCTCCTTGCACAGACGGCGAATCTTGGCCACAAACTCCGCCGGAGCGTCGGAGGAGCCGGACTTGCCCCGGGAGCCGGTGTATTTCATAAAGCACACGCCGCAGTTCAGGTGGGCGTTGTTATCCCTGTCGCAGGACTCCGGATAGGTGGGGTCAAAGGCGTTGGTCACGTCCGCAGAAAGGCACTGGGACTGGCGGAAGCACTCCCGCAGGGAAACCCCCTGGGTCTGGCACAGGCAGTCCATAAAGTATTCAAAGGCCTGGGATTCCATGCCGGAAATGCCCATGGAGCCGATTTCCTCCTTGTCCGCCAGGCAGCACACGGCGGTGTACTCCGGCACCTCCTCCAGGGAGAGCATGGCATCCAGGGCGGCGAAGGCGCAGCTCCGGTCGTCATGGCCGTAGGCGGCAATCATGCTCCGGTCGAAGCCCAGCTCCCGGGCCTTGGCGGCGGGAACCATAATCAGCTCCGCCGAAAGGAAGTCCTCCTGGGTGACGCCATAGCGTTCCTGGAGAAGCATTAAAATGGCCAGCTTCACGCTGTCGCTGCCCTCCTCCTCGGGCAGGGGCACGGAGCCCACCAGCACGTTCAGGTTTTCCCCGGAAACTCCGGCGGCCAGGGTTTTCTTCATCTGCTCCTCCGCCAGGTGAATGAGCAGGTCGGTGACGATAAACACCGGGTCGTCGTCCTTTTCTCCGATGGAGATCTCCACCAGGGTGCCGTCCTCCTTCACCACCACTCCGTGGAGGGCCATGGGCACGGTAGTCCACTGGTACTTTTTAATGCCTCCGTAGTAGTGGGTCTGGAAGAAGGCCATCTGGTCCTCCTCGTAGAGGGGATTGGGCTTTAGATCCAGGCGGGGGTTGTCAATGTGGGCGGCGGTGATGCGGGTGCCCTCCGACAGAGGGCGTTTGCCGATAACCGCCAGATGGATGGCCTTGTGGCAGACGGTCTGATAGACCTTGGTGCCGGGGGTCATTTCCAGGCCGGGGACATAGGGCCGGAAGCCCTGCGCCTCCGCCTGTCGGATGGCCTCCTTGACGGCCTCCCGCTCGGTTTTGGCGGCGTTCAAAAAGGAGATATACCGCCGGGAATAGTCCTCCATGGCGGCCCTGTCCTCCTGGGAAATCAGACCATAGCCGTTTTGGGGCTTGTACAGCAGGGCCTTGCGCTGGGCTTCATATTTGGATTGGCTCATAAACAGCATCCTTTCTCAGTTCAAAATCGTATCTAACAGCCGGTCACATTGAAGGGCGAAGTCCTCCGAGGAATCGGCATCGTTGACCAGGGTATAGTCGCACCGGGCGGAATAGTATTCCCCCGGGGGCTGGGCGGAAATACGCAGGCGGGCGTATTCCTCGGAAATATGGTCCCGGGCCATCAGCCGCCCCACCCGGGCCTCCACCGGGGCCACCACCGCAATGGTGTACCGGCAGCGACGGGCCAGCTCCCCCTCCAGCAGATTGATGGCGTCAATGGCGGCCAGGGAAAGCCCCGCCTGTTGGGCCTCCTCCAGGCGGCGGTTGGTCTCTGCAAGAATAAATTCCCCGGTGATGCGGTTTAAGTCCTCCAGGGCCTTCGGGTCGGAAAACACAATGGCACCCAGGGCCTTGCGGTCTAATACCCCCGCCTGAATGACCCCGGGGAACCGGGCCTCCAGGGCCGAGATAAGGGCCCCGCTGGTTTCCAGCAGCCCATGATACACCGCATCCAAATCCAGCACGCAGCCGCCCCGGGCGGCAATGCGCCGGAGCACCGTGGTTTTTCCGCTGCCGGTGGGGCCGGTAATGCCCAGAATGGTCATGGAATGTCATCTCCCGCTACAATATGGAAGCCTGCGGCCTTTTTCAGCCGGTTGGCCACCGCATAGGTCACGCCGCCGCCCAGGGGACAGCGGGCGTAGATGGTGTGGATGTCGCTGCGGTCCAGCTCCCGCAGGGCGGCAAAGAGCCCCCGGGCCAGGCTTTCCGGGGAGGCCTCCGACCCATAGGCCAGGGCGGATTCCGGGGGGTAGAGCTGTAATTCCTCTTGAAAGCACAGCACCCGGTCCTGGGGCCCCAGCCGGGAGAGAATATACCGGGCGGCCCCATGGGCAGAGCCGGTGACGATAATCACGTCTCCCGCCGGGGTGTAGTGGGTGTATTTCATCCCCGGAGCCCGGACAAGGGTGTCCCGGGAAATCTCCCCCACCACGGCCCTGTCCACCTCTAGGTCCCCCAGGGCCTCCTCCAGGGCCTCCGGGCCAATGCCGCCGGGACGAAGCAGCCGGGGCCGTAGGCCGGTCAGGTCCACAATGGTGGATTCCACCCCCACGGAGCAGGGGCCCCCGTCCACCACTGCGTCAATTTTCCCGGCCAGGTCGTGGAGAACGTGCTGGGCGGTGGTGGGGCTGGGCTTGCCGGAGGTGTTGGCGGAGGGGGCGGCAATGGGCACCTCGGCGGCCTGAATAATGGCCCGGGTCAGGGCGTTGTCCGGGCAGCGAATGCCCACGGTGTCCAGGCCCCCGGTGGTGCGCCGGGGAACCACCGGCCGGGCCGGAAGAATCAGGGTCAGGGGCCCGGGCCAAAACCGCTCCATCAGGGCCCAGGCGGCCTGAGGCACGTTATGGCAGAAGTCCTCCACCTGCTCCGGCCCGGAGACATGGAGAATCAAAGGGTTATCCTGGGGGCGGCCCTTGGCCAGAAAAATCTTCAAGACCGCATCCGGGTCAAGGCCGTTGGCCCCCAGGCCGTAGACCGTCTCCGTGGGAATCCCCAAAAGGCCCCCGTCCTGAATGATCCGGGCGGCCCGGGACAGGGTGTCCGGGGCGGAGGCGGGTAAAAGCTCCGTATTCATAGGCTCTCCTGCGCTCGGCTGAGCTTTTCCGCCTGGTCGGCGGTAATCAGTGCGTCAATGATTTCGTCCAAATCTCCGTCCATAATCTCATGGATACGGTAGAGGGTCAGGCCGATGCGGTGGTCTGTGACCCGGGACTGGGGGAAATTGTAGGTGCGGATTTTTTCGTTCCGCATTCCCATGCCTACCTGGCTCCGCTTTTCCGCAGAAACCTGGGCCGCCTGGGCCGCCTGCTGGGCCTGATAGAGCCGGGAATAGAGAATGCGTATGGCCTTTTCCCGGTTCTGCACCTGGCTCCGCTCCTGCTGGCACTCCACCACCGTGCCGGTGGGAACGTGAATCAGCCGGACGGCGGAGGAGGTCTTGTTAATGTGCTGGCCTCCGGCCCCGGAGGAGCGGAACACCTCCATTTTTATGTCGGCAGGGTTGAGATGCACCTCCACCGGGTCTACCTCCGGCATCACCGCCACGGTGGCGGTGGAGGTGTGAACCCGGCCCCCGGACTCGGTCTCCGGCACCCGCTGCACCCGGTGTACCCCGCTTTCAAATTTCAGCCGGGAATATACGTCGGTGCCGGACACCAGGCAGATGGCCTCCTTAATGCCGCCCAGCTCGGTTTCACTCAGGGAGGTCAGCTCCAGCTGCCAGCCCCGCTTTTCTGCGTACATACTGTACATCCGGAACAGGGAGTGGGCAAACAGGGCACTTTCCTCCCCGCCCACCCCGGCCCGAAGCTCCAGAATAATGTTTTTATCATCGTTGGGATCTTTGGGCAGAAGCAGCAGCTTCAGCTCCTGCTCCAGCTGGGGCAGCCCGGCCTTGGCCTCGTTGAGCTCCTCCTGGCACAGCTCCCGCAGCTCCGGCTCCTGGGGCTCGGAGAGCATTTCCAGCAGGTCGGAGACGGTCTGCTTCTGCCGGAGATACCGGCGATAGGCCTGCACCACCGGCTCCAGCTCCCGCTGCTCCTTCAGCAATCGGGCCGCCTCCTTGGGGTCGTTATAAAAATCCGGGCGGGCGGCCATATCCTCCAGCTCCAGATAGCGGTTTTCCACCACCCTTAGTTTATCCAGCATAATCTGTCCTCCTGTCAGCTCAGAAGTCTATCATATCACATTACGCCTCCGGGCGCAACGGCCTGATGCGGTACTTCTTCCCCTAGCAGCGGCCCATCAGCCGCACAAAGAATTTGGCGGCGTTGGCGGTATTGACCACCCGAATCCGCTCGTTGTTTCCGTGTACCGTGGACTTTTCCTCTCCTGTGACCTCCTTGGCGGAGAACCGGTACACATTGGGGCAGATCTCCCGCCAGTGCCGGGAATCCGTAGAGGCCACCATCAAATAAGGAGTGACCACCGCCTGGGGCCAGGTGGCGGTAATGGCCTCCCGGAGAATGTCCCAGCCCTGGGTCAGAAGGGAATCCGGCTGAGGCTCGGAGCAAAGGGAGGGGACAATCTCAATGGAGGGGTCGGCGATGATTTTCTCCAGGCGGGCGGTGACGGAGGAAAGGGTGTCTCCCCACAGAAGCCGAAGATTGGCAAACATACTGGCCTGGGCGGGAATCACGTTTCCTGCGCTGCTGCCCTGGGCCCGGGTCAGAGCGAAGGTGGTGCGGGAGGAGGCCCCCAGGATGCCCCCGGTGTTCCGAAGCCAGCGGAAATACAGGGGCCGGAGCAGCCGCCGGTTGGCCAGCAGCAGCCGGGTGGAGAGGCCGCAGTAGGGGCCCATGGTGTCCACCAGAAGCTCCAGGGCCGGGGTGGAGCGCTGGGGAAAGGGATGCCGCCGGAGCCGCTCCATGGCACGGCACAGCCGGGGCAGAGGATTGTCGGCGGTGGGTACGGAGGCATGGCCGCCGGTGCTGCGGGCCACAAAGTGGAGATTGACCGCACCCTTTTCTCCAATGCCCACCATGGCGCAGGGGACGGGGGCCCCGGGGAAAAAGCCCTCCATAATGTCGCCTCCCTCGTCCAACACAAAGGCGGGGGAGATGTGCCGCTCCACAAACAGGTCCCGAATGGCCGGGGCGGTGGGGCCCATAATTTCCTCCTCCCCGGACAGGGCCAGATAGACGTCGTGGGCGGGGGTGAAGCCGGTGGAGAGGAGATACTCCATGGCCTCCAGAATGGCGCAGAGCTGGTTTTTCATGTCCAGAGCACCCCGGCCCCAGAGCACCCCCTTCTCCAGAATCCCCGCAAAGGGCGGCTTCTCCCAGGCCTGCGCATCGGCGGGCACCACGTCATAGTGGGCCAGAAGCACCGCAGGGGCCTCCGGGCTGCCTCCGGGCCAGCGGAGAAGCAGGCCGGTGGTGTGAACCCGCTCCAGGGTGCAGCGGGAAAACACCAGGGGATAGTATTCCGGCAGCAGGGCCCAGAATTTTTCAAACTCCTCCTCCCGGCGCTCCTCCGGGGCGGAGACGGTGCGGCAGCGGAGCATCCCCTGGAGATGGGCCACGGCGGCCTGGGCATCCAGGGGAATGTCCTCCCCGGCTGCGGCGGAAGGGGCCGGAGGCCGGAACCGCCAGGCCCGAAACAGCATCACGCCCATCAGGAGCGCCGGAACAAGAAACCAAAGCATCTGCATACCCTCTTTGCAAAAAACATATCCATATAGTACATCATTTTGACAGGATGGTCAAATCATGCTATGATAAAGGCAAAAAAATTTGGAGGAACCCAACGTGGCAATATTCAAGGACTTTATCGACCAAGTGACCTTTCAGGAGGTCTGGGCCCTGCTGTCGGCGGAGAGCCGGGACGTGGCGGAGTATCAGGGGGCCTATGAGGACATTTTCCGGGAGCTGAAGGAGGCCCGGCCCCAGGAGAACGCCGACCGGATGACCATCAAGTTCGTCCTGGAGGAGGAGCCCCTGTGGAGCTTTTATCTGGACGGCCAGGAGGACGACCAGGAGGAGGAACAGGAGGACGGCCCAGAGGGCGTGCTCCAGGTCTATGGCTTTGTGCCCGGAGATCCGGAGGGCTATGCCATTGGCCTCAAGCCCCCGGAGGTGCTGGTGGGGCTGGCGGTTGACCCGGAGACGGAGCGGGACTACTCCCCGGCGGAAATCGTGGCCCACTGTCTGGCGGAGATGACCTATACCGCCACCATGGCCTCCAGTGCCTACGGCACAGAAAAGGACATGGCCGGAGGGGGCCTGCTGGCCAGCCAGGACTGTATGAAGGAGGACATTCAGAACATCGACCTGGACAAGCTCCGCCAGGAGCTGGGGGTGCTGCCCAAGCCGGAGGAGGACTATAAGACCAAGTACGGCTTTCTGTTTTAATTTGCCCCTTCCCGCATAATCTCTCCCGGCCTGGGCAGGATAACCGGGAGAAAGGCGGGAAAGGGCATGAAGGGATGGAAACGGCGATGGATGGCGGGGCTGCTGGCGGCGGCGGTGCTCATGGGCATGGCAAGGGCTCAGGGGCCGGAGGCGGCCCGACCGGCGGGCTATGTGGCCCTGACCTTTGACGACGGGCCCTCCGGGCCGGTGACAAACCGGCTGTTGGACGGGCTCCGGGAAAGAGGGGCCAGGGCCACCTTTTTCCTCTGCGGCTATCGGATGGAGCAGTATCCCTCTCCCCTGGAGCGGTATCTGGAGGAGGGCCACGAGCTGGGGGTTCACTCCACGGCCCATACCGACATGACCCGGCTCACGGAGGAGGCCCTGCACCGGGACATGGAGGAGACGGCCCGGAAGATCCAGGAGGCCACCGGGGCAGTGCCGGTGGTGATGCGGCCTCCCGGCGGGGCCTATAATGCCCGGGTGCGGCAGGAGGCGGCGGAGGAGGGCATGAGCATTATCCTCTGGTCGGTAGACCCCAGGGACTGGGCCAGCCGCAGCGCCGGGGCGGTGCTGGAGGCCATGGGGGATGGGGTAGGAGACGGAGACATTATCCTGATGCACGATATGTGGGACAGCTCCGTGGAGGCGGCCCTGGCATTGGTAGACCGGCTTCAGGCCCAGGGCTACCGGTTTGTCACCGTCAGTGAGCTTGCCGCCCTGGCGGGACGGGAGCTTCTGCCGGGAGAGGTCTATGAGGATTTCCGGGAAAAGGGGTAAAAAAGGGTTCCCTTTTTCGAGTTTCTGTAGTATACTGTTTGGGAAAGAAACTAAGGCAACACCGCACAGTTGCGCCATAGGTCTTTGGCGGCTCTTTTACCGCACAAAATCCCTGGGAAAACTGAAATACACACAGGATTCCTGCGTTCCCCCAACAGATTTGTGATGCCAAATTCCACGCCAAATTCCTCGCCGAATGATGCGGTATTGCCCTAATCCTGGGAGGATGAACAAAAATGCTTACCGGAAAAAACATTGTCATGGGCGTGACCGGCGGAATCGCCGCCTGGAAGGCCTGCCTGATTCTCAACAAGCTGGTCATTGACCTGCACGCCAACGTGGACGTGATTATGACCAAAAACTCCGAGACCTTTATCACGGAGCAGACCATTCGCACCCTGTCCCGGAATATTGTCACCCGGGATATGTTTAAGGAGCCTGCGGTCTGGAGCGTGGAGCATATCTCCCTGGCCAAAAAGGCGGACTGTTTCCTGATTGCCCCCTGCACCGCCAATGTGATTGGAAAAATCGCAGGCGGCATTGCAGACGATATGCTCACCACCACGGTGATGGCCACCCGGGCCCCGGTGGTGTTCGCCCCGGCCATGAACGACGCCATGTACACCAACCCCATTGTCCAGGGAAATATGCAGAAGCTCAAGGACCTGGGCCAGTATAAGTTTATCGAGCCCCATGAGGGAGTTCTGGCCTACGGGGGCAAGGGCACCGGGGAGCTGGCCTCTGCGGAGGAGATCGCAGACTACATCGTAAATCTGATTGGAAACAAATAATTTAGGAGGAACTGATATGAAGCTGTCTATTGTGTACTTTACATCCACCGGCCGGACGGCGGCCATGGCGGAGGAGATCAAAAAGGGCATTGCCGCCGCCTCCGGGGACATTGAGGTGGGCCTGTTTCCCATTACGGAGCTGACCGCCTACAACGAGGACAACATTGCCTTTGTGAACGATTCCGCCGCCGTTATCGTGGGCACCCCGGACTACTACGCCGCAGAGGCCAATCAGCTGAAAACCTGGCTGGACACCTGCCCCTGCAAGCTGGCGGATAAGCTCTGCGGGGCCTATGCCACCGCCAACTTCCTCCAGGGGGGCGGGGACATTGCCATTCAGTCCGTGCTGACCCAGCTGCTGGTCAAGGGCACGGTGATCTATTCCTCCGGCACGGCCCAGGGCCTGCCCTTTATCCACCTGGGGCCCATCTGCCTCAAGGGCCAGGAGGAGAGCGCAGCGGAGCTGTTCCAGACCTATGGCACCCGGTTTGCCAAGAAGGCCCTGGAGCTGTTTGCCTGAGCCGAAGGGGACTCCTTAGGGTCGGGGCCGCCGTCATGCCTTGTGCTGCGACGGCCCCGGCATTTTTCGTTAGGGCAACGGCGCACAATTGCGCCATAGGTCTTTGGCGGGCCTTTTACCCCGCCGAATGATGCGGTATTGCCTTTCAGACAAATCGGGAGGGATGCAACATGAGAAAACGTAAAATCAGCCTGCTTTTGGTGCTGGCCCTGGTGCTGAGCCTGGTGCTGGCGGTTCCGGCGGGGGCCACAGGGCAGCATTTGTCCGGAGGCAGAAGCAACCCCTGTTACCCGGGCGTGGTGCAGCCGGAGCTTCCCCAGGCCCAAAAGGCGGCGGCCCGACTGCGGGCGGCCACCTATGTCTCCCCGGAGGAGGCGGCCCGGCAGCTCCGGGACGCTATGGTGCGCCGGGAGAGCAGCGTGACCCTGTATATTGCCACAGACCGGTTCTGGTATCAGGAGGACGACCAGGGCAGCCCGGGGGCCAACTGGTTTGACGACGAGTTTTTTCCCATGGCCTATAGCCAGGAGCTGGCGGAGGGCCTCTATGACGGGGACTACCTGAAGTGGAGCTGGGGACAGTATCAGTGGGAGATGGAGACGGTTTTCCAGGGCCGCTACATATTTTCCGTGACCGGCATTTCCTACTACACCACCTATGCCGAGGAGCAGGCCCTGGACAAAAAGCTCCGGGCGGTGGTGGACGAGCTGGGGGTCACGGCCATGTCGGACTATGAGGCCTACAAGACCCTGTACGACTATGTGACGAAAAACGTGACCTTTGACTACGAGGGCATGAGCGGCCACCTGGAGACCCAGGACTACCACAGCTATACGGCCTATAAGGCACTGATGGAGGGCACGGCGGTCTGCCAGGGCTATTCCACCTTGTACTATGCCATGTGCCGGTATGCGAATTTGCCCTGCCGGATGATTACCAGCCGGGACCACGCCTGGAATATCGTCTATCTCAAGCACATCTGGTACAACCTGGACAGCACCTGGGATGCAGGCCACGAGTGGGAATATTTCCTGCAGGGCTCGGAGAATTTCACCAAGAATGTGAGCCATGTCAGCGAGGAGGAGTATCTCACCGACACCTTCCGGAGCGCCTATCCCATCAGCCTTAAGGACTACGATGCCGGCACCCCCTTTCACGATGTAGACCCCTCTATGTGGAGCTATCAGGAAATCAAGGAGGCTACGGAAAAGGGCCTGTTTACCGGCACGGAGACCTGGAAATTTGACCCGGAGGCACCCATCACCCGGGCCATGCTGGTGACGGTGCTTTGGCGGCAGCAGGGAAAGCCCACAGATGCGCCGGTTTCCCCGTTCCAGGATTTGGACAGAGCGGACTATTATGCCCAGGCGGTGGACTGGGCGGCGGCCAACAACATCGTCAACGGAACCTCCTCCTTGACCTTTGAGCCGGACAGAGAGGCCACCCGGGAGGAAATCGTGACGATTTTGTACCGGTATATGAACTTCCTGGGCAAGGACACCTCCCAGCGGGACAGCCTGGGGGCCTTTACGGATACGGGCCTGATGGAGGATTACGCCCGGGAGCCCATGGCGTGGGCGGTGGCCAGCGGAACGGTCAAGGGGATAGGAGACGGTTTGCTTGACCCCAAGGGCCAGACCCTGCGGGAGCAAATTGCCGCCATGATGGTGCGCCTGTCCCATAGCTACGGCATCTAAGCAACACCGCATCATTCGGCGGGGAAAAGGCCCGCCAAAGACCTATGGCGCACCTGTGCGGTGTTGCCCTGGAAACAGAACAACAAGAAGGGAACGTCTTGGGCTGCCGTAGAAGGGCCCGGGGCGTTCCTGCGTTTTCTTTATGTGCCGGCGTAGTAGTTGATGAGACAGCCGGAGAGGATAATGTCCCGCTCCTCCCGGGAAAGATTGTTTAGCTCCAGGGAAATCTCCCGGCGGCCTTCGGGCTGGAGCAGGGTGCCGGTCACATGGTCGGCCTCTCCCTCCAGAGCGGCCCGAATGCCGGGGACATAAATCCGGTCACCGGGCTGAAGGTTCAGCGTCTCAATGTCCTTTACCGTAAAGGGAACCATGCCCCAGTTGATGACGTTGGAGCGGTAGCGCTTGGTGGCGTACTCCAGACACACGTTGGCGCAGCCTCCCAGCACCCGCTGACAGGAGGCCGCCTGCTCCCGGGCGGAGCCGTCTCCCGGACGGATGGCCATGACCAGGCTGCCAAAGCCGGTGGTGTAGGGGTCATAGCCGGAGAGCTGCTGGGCCGCGGCGGCGGGGTTTTCCCGGCGCTGCAGCTCAATTTTATGAATGGCCTTGGCCCGGGGCACATACTGAGGGTCCTTCCGGCTCAGGGCAAATTCGCTCAGGCGCAGGGGATTGGAGCGGTAGGAGGAGGTCTCCCCGGAGGGGATCAGCTCATCGGTGGTGGTGAGGGGGTCGTAGATGGCGGAGGCCACCTCCAAAAGCAGGTTCTCCGGCAGGGGAATCTGCGCCGGCCAGTCGGCAATATTGGGGCCGAACACCAGGCTTTCCTCCGGGTGAGGCTGGCCCACGCCGTAGTAGACCCGGGCCCGATAGGGGGAATCGTCATAGTGATAGTCCATCCGGGACGGGTCGGCGGGAATCTCCGGCAGGTCGGTGGCCGCCGTAATGGCCCCGCCCCTTAGGGCAGAGGCGGCAATGGACCGGGCATCCATCAGGGCCACATAGGAAAGCTGGCCCTCTCCGGGCTTGCTGCCCTCCCGGTTGGGGAAGTTCCGGGTGGAATGGCGGATGGAGAAGGCCCCGTTGGCGGGCACGTCCCCGGCCCCGAAGCAGGGGCCGCAGAAGGCCGAGCGCAGGGAGACTCCGCTGGCCATCAGGCTTTGGAGGCTGCCGGTACGGCCCAGCTCCATCATCACCGGCATAGAGGCGGGATATGCCGACAGCCAGAAGGCATCGGCCCCAAGGGCATGGCCCCGGAGCATTTCCGCCGTGCGGGTCAGGTTCTGGTAGGTGCCTCCGGAGCAGCCTGCAATGACCCCCTGGTCGGCGTAGAATTTGCCCCTGCGAATTTTGCTCCGCAGGCTCTCCGGCGGGGTTTTCAACTCCAGCTGGGAGCGGGTGCGCTCCTCCACCTGATGGAGCAGCTCCTCCAGGTTTTCGTTGAAGGTGTGGATGGAGACGGCGCAGGAGGGGTGGAAGGGCAGGGCAATCATACATTCCACCTTGTCCAGCTCCACATGGAGCACCCGGTCATAATAGGCCCCCTCCCGGGGGTGGATCTCCCGGTAGTCCTCCCCCCGGCCGTGAAGGGCCAGGGCATCTTTTACGGTGTCGTCCGTCTCCCAGATGGAGCTAAGACAGCTGGTCTCCGTGGTCATCACGTCAATGCCGCTGCGGTAGTCCATGGCCAGGCTGCCGATGCCCGGGCCGAAGAACTCCATTACGGCGTTTTTCACCGTTCCCGGGGCAAAGGTTTTTTCGATAATGCTCAGGGCCACGTCCTGGGGGCCAACCCCGGGCCGGGGCGCACCTGTGAGATACACCCCCACCACCGGGGGCAGGTCAATGTCATAGGTGCGGCCCAGGAGCTGCTTGACCAGCTCCGGCCCTCCCTCGCCGATGGCCATGGCGCCGTAGGCCCCGTAGCGGGTGTGGGAATCCGAGCCTAAAATCATCCTCCCGCAGCCTGCGTACCGCTCCCGCATATAGGCGTGAATCACCGCCTGATGGGCCGGGACAAACTCCCCCCCATACTTCTTGGCGGCGGACAGGCCAAAGGCGTGGTCGTCCTCGTTGATGGTTCCCCCCACGGCACAGAGGCTGTTGTGACAGTTGGTCAGCACATAGGGCAGGGGAAAGCGGTTCAGGCCGCTGGCCCGGGCGGTCTGGATAATGCCCACATAGGTGATGTCGTGGGAGGCCATGGCGTCAAATTTTATCTGCAAACGGGCCATATTATCCCTTTGGTTGTGGGCCTTCAAAATGCCGTAGGCCATGGTTTTCTCCCGGCCGGAGGCGGGGGTAAAGCCCCTTTGGGCCCCCTCCTCCCGGGTGACGAAATTTCCATCGGCGTAATAGCCGCCGTGCTCATACAGTGTAATCATGGAAAAGCTCCTTCCGCAAGCTGGTGCTGGGGCTATTCTAGCAAACCCGCCCGGGGATTGCAAGGGGAACCGGGAAATTTGGGGATTTTCCGGGAGAAATGGGGAAAACTGTGCAGGAAGGGTAAGGGAGCTTGCAAATACTGTCCGCCGGTGGCGGACAGCGGGAAATGGGGACAAAATTTGGTACAAAGTTTGAGCAAAGCTGTAGCAAAGTTTGAGCAAAGTGGTAGCAAACCGTGAGCAAACCGGTAGCAAACCGTGAGCAAAGTGTGACGGAAGAGAAAGAGAAAGAGAAAAAGGAAGTGGAAGTGAAAGGGGAAGAGGGAGAGAAAGAGAAAGCGTGGGGCAGCTTCGAGACCATCCCAAACTTTGTGTAAACCAAGATCATGGTGTATAATAGGGACA
>CAVJIP010000039.1:0-5703 GCA_963649625.1 Bacteroidaceae bacterium | reverse complement strand
GCAGGTTTCATAACCCCGTCGGTGCCTTTCGCAGAAAGGCGGATTATACAAATGAAAAAGAGATTGCTTGCCCTGGTGTCGGCGGCCTGTATGCTGCTGAGCCTGTTGGCCGGATGCGGACAGACACCCCCATCGGCCACGGACAGCTCCGCCCCGGCCCCCACCGCTGCCGCCGCCCCTTCAGCGGCCCCGGCGGCATCCACGCCCCCTGCCTCCGACCCGGCCTCCTCCCAGGAGATGTCCTCAGAGGAGCCGGAGACGGACTTTACCCAGTCCAACGCCAATATGGACTTTACCGGGTATAAGGAGCTGCTGCGGGGACTGACCACCACCCTGCCCATTACCCAGGAGCCTGTGACCCTGAGCTATTTTTTCGGCTTCGAGGGGACGACCCTGAATTATATTCCCGGGGGCACCATGGAGGGCCATCAGGTCTGGGCCTGGCTGGCGGAGAACACAGGCATTACCTTTGACCTGCGGGTGGTCAACAAGGCCAATGAAACCGACCAGTTTAATCTGATGATCGCCTCCGGCGACTATACGGACATTGTCCCTGCGGGGGACTATTCCGCCGGGGTGGAGGCCGCCTACGAGGAGGACGTTTTCCTGGATTTGGGCGACTATATGGAAGAAAATATGCCCAACTACTGGAAAATCATCCATTCCGACCAGAAGCTCCTGGACAATGTCCAGGACGGAGACCGGTTCCTGGCCGTCTATGCCCTGAAGGACCAGGTGGCCAACCCCGGCGGCATCGGCACCTTTATTCGCCGGGACTGGCTGGAGGATCTGGGTCTGGAGGTTCCCCAGACCTATGAGGAGCTGACCCAGGTATTGGAGGCCTTCCAAACCGAAAAAGGGGCCACGGAGCCTATGAGCCTGTTTAACACCGTCTCCATGCAAAACGGCCTGCTGATGGGCGGATTCGGCTCTTTGGCGGAGCTTTCTGCCAACGGAATGGGGGACTGCACCGCAGGCTTCTATCAGGAGGAGGGAAGGGTGATTTACGGGGCCACCGCCGATGGCACACGAAAGTTTCTGTCCTGGCTCCATGCGCTCTATGAGAAAAACCTGATCAACTTTGAGAATATGCAGAACCGGGAGACAAATCCTTTCTCTGATCTGAATGCCGGTGCGGCATCCAACGGCTCCACAGGCTATATCTTCACGAACCAGCCCTTCGGCGGCGAATACTCCAAAATGGCGGCCCAGAGCGGGGATACCGCCTGCGACTGGTGGCCGGTGCAGGACGTGGCGGAGACCGCCGGGGTCACGATTCCCTTCTATGAGGAGGTCAACCTGATCGACATGACCTCCCTGGCCGTGACCACCCAGTGCAAAAACGTGGAGACGGCGCTGCAATTCCTGGACTACGGCTACAGCTATGAGGGCAGCCTTCTATATAACTTCGGCTTTGAGGAGGGCTCTGGCCATCCGGTGGAAACCTGGCACTATGACGAAACCGGCGAGCCCATGTTTGACGAGGCGGCCCTTACCGGGGTGGCTGAGGCCACCAACATTGCCTCCGGGGTGGTGTCCACCAAGGATTTGGCCGGTGTGGTCTTTGATACCCGGCTGAGCTTTAGCTTCGGGGAACGGGAGCAGGCCTGCTTCGATGCCTGGAGTACTAACAAGAATACCAGCCATATTCTCGGCTCCGGCACCACCCTGACGGCCCAGGAGAGCACCGATGCCTCCGCCCTCTACTCGGACATTATCTCCTATGTGGCCACATCGGCCCTACAGTTTATCAACGGAGATCAGAACATTGATGACGACGGGGTTTGGGACGCCTATGTGGCAAATATTGAGGCCATGGGCCTTTCCCAGCTGACCGATATTGTCCAGGGGGCCTATGACCGGGCCAACGGCTAAATTCGCCGGTACTTTTACCGTAGAATAAAAGAAAGAATCAAGGAGGAAACACCATGAATTTCGCAGGAACCTATACCTATTTGATGGACACCCCCAGCGGCAAGCGGGAAACCAAGGTGGTCATTCGCAAGGGGGCCCGGGGCTACGAGGGGGAGCTGGTTTCGTCCCACGGAGGCTGCGAGCTGCTGGAAAACATCCACACCAAGGGGGACGCCATTGTTTTTGAGGCCCAGTGCGGTCCCGCCAAGCAGGAGATCACCATTGACAAGGCCGCAATGACCGGCAGGGTCGTGATCGCCCAGGATGACGGCCAGGACAAGGAGGCCGCCCTGGAGGGGCTGACCTATCAGGAGCCCAAGCGCCGTGCCCTGATCCTTTACGCCACCATGACCAAAAACACCGAGAAAATCGCCCTGGCCATGAAGGAGTCCTTTGAGTACTACAACTGGGAGTGCAACTGCATTCGCCTGAAAAAGTCCAACAAGTGGGCAGAGCTTCAGCCCAAATTGTACTTTGACGACTATGACGTGGTGTGCCTGGGTTCTCCCATTGTGGCGGGCTATCCCCTGACCATTGTGAACAAGCTCTTTTCCCTGGGAGCCGGTGGGGAGCTGGAGAACAACGTCCAGAAGATGGTGGATGCCGGCAAGGGCTTCCGAATGACCGCCGAAACCATGGGCGGCGGCAGAGACGGCGTAGGCAGCGCAGGGGCGGACATGGCCGGTGGCCCTGGCGGCCCCGGCGGCCCTGGCGGCCCTGGCGGCCCTGGTGGCCCCGGCGGCCCTGGCGGCCCTGGTGGCCCTGGCGGACCTGGTGGCCCTGGCGGACCTGGTGGCCCCGGTGGGGATCCCGGCGCACCCGGCGCAGACGGCGGCCCGGTGTTCCGCAGAAGAAGCTGCTCCTATCCCGGCGGCCCTGTCCGGGACAACTATCAGCCTCTGGGCGTTATCTTCACCACCTACGGCGGCGGCTTCTATGGGGCCGGAGAGTGCGAGGCCACCCTGTCCGCCCTGCGGCTGTTCCTGGAGCTGCAAAACGTGTCCGTGGTGGGAACCTTTGCCTGCTGCGGAGTAGAGTTCGGCCCCGCCGGTGTGGCGGAGGGGAAAAAGCCCAATGTGATGGGCCCCGGGGAGCTGCCTGACCCGGTCTACTACACCTGCAGGGACGGAAAGAAAATCCAGGGCTCCTACTTCTTCCACAACCAGATGTGGGGCCACCCCAATGAGCGGGACGTAAACAAGGCCAAATATCTGGTCTGCGACCTGGTGGAGGACTACTTCCTGACCTATGACGGCCAGCGGGGCTTTGTAAACAGCAAATATGTGTCCATTTCCTGAGAGGCCCCACAAAAATCAGCAGAAATGAGCCTATGATATAATTGGCCGGGCAGGGGCCTTGGCCCCTGTCCGGCAGGACAGCACCAAGAAAGGAAGATTACAATGGGAACTGGTAAATTTGTCACCGTTTACCCCGGCATTTGGACGGAGCGGGAAAAGCCCTACGCCCAGGAGTATATGGCCAAAATCAAGGAACTGGAGGCGTGCGGCCCCATTGACGTGGCGGCCCTGATCTCCGGGAAAATCCAAAAGGGCACCCAGGGCTTCTCCAATGTTCTGGAGGTCAAAGAGGACATGATGCTCTACAACGCCAAGAAGTATGACCCGGACAACCGGCTCTACACCGACGACGACTACGCCCGGAGCCTGGGCTTTGCCGGGAAAATCGCCATGCCTGCCTTCGGGGCCCATGACGACAGCTTTCTCACCGCCTTTAACGGCAAGGCAAGAGATTTTCTGGCCGTCACCGGCCTGCACCATGAGATTGACCAGCTTGCGCCCGTCTATGCAGGGGACACCCTGTATCTGGTCAAGGACAAGCTGGAGCTCATCGACCTGACCCCCAAGGAGGGCAGCATTTACCGGAACCTGGTGCTCAAGTGCACCGGCTCTGTTTACAACCAGAAGGGCGAGAAGGTTCTGGGCGTGATGTTCTCCGCTCGTGAGAATCTCAAGAGCTATGAGGACCCCGCTGATATGACCCCCGGCACCCGCGCCTGGGAGAGCCCCGACTGGTGGACCCGTCCCATTCACTGCTACACCGACGAGGATTGGCAGCAGATTTTCGATACCTGGGCAAAGGAAGACTACCGCGGCGACAAGCCCCTGTATTGGGAGGACGTCAACATCGGCGATATGCCCAACGTCACCATCGACGGTCCCATCCACTCTTCCTGCAATCCCACGCCCCCCTATGGCATGGCAGTGGGCGGCAGTCGCACCATGAAGGAGCTGGCGGATCCCGAGGTTCGCGCAAAGATGACCCGTGATCCCAAATACGGCGTCTATGTGCCCGCAGATATGAAGGAGTGGGATCCTGAGGTTCCCCCCTATGACGATCCTCGTGCAAAGATGGGTCCCCCGCCGGAAATGCCCAAGGAGGAGAAGCGCTCCATCTTCATCAACTTCCTGGGCCGCGATTTTGCCATCCATCATATCAACAACTGGATGGGCACCCACGGCTGGATTCAGAACATCCGCTGGGGCATTATGACCAACCCCACCGAGCAGGGCTTCTGCTTCCCCAAGAACACCGCTGTCTGCGAGATGATCGAGAAGATCCCCGCCATGTCTGGCAAGAAGTGCAACACCCACGGACTTCAGTACGATGTCATGAAGATCCATTCCCAGGTCTATGACAAGTACGAAAAGGATGGCAAGCACTACGTAGAGCTGGGCTTCTGGATCACCACCATCAACGATGATGAGATCTATGAAGAGGGTGGCGCTACCATCGTGCTTCCCAGCAAAAACGACTGATTGATACTGAGAAAGGCTGCGCTGTGAGACTTTTTCTCGCAGCGCAGCCTTTTCTTTCATTGCTTTTTTCTTCCGATTCTGGTATGATATAATTCGTAATCTAATTATTTAAGGATGAATGAATGATGTCAACCCAGAAGAGCTTTATCAACGATTTAACAGGAGGCTCCGTTGCCCGGAAGCTGCTGTATTTCGCGTTTCCCTTTATGCTGTCCAACCTGCTGCAAACGGTCTACAATCTGGTAGACATGTCTGTGGTGGGGCATTTTATGGGCTCCGCCGGACTCTCTGCCGTTTCCACCGGTGGTCGTTTGGTGGAGCTTTTAACCTTTGTCTGCACCGGCTTCTGTACCGGTGGTCAGATTCTCCTGTCCCAGCAGGTGGGCGCCAAAAAGCATCAGGAGATGCAGAAAACCATCGGCACCCTGTTCTCCTTTACCATGCTTTCCGCAGTTGTGCTGGGGCTCCTGTCCATTGCACTCCATAACAATTTGCTGCGGCTGCTGAACACCCCGGAAACCGCCTTTCAGGAAGCCGCCAAATACATGGTCATCTGCAACAGCGGCTGTATTTTTATCTTCGGCTATAATGCCCTGTGTTCCATTCTCCGGGGCATGGGAGATTCCAAGCGCCCCCTGCTGTTTGTTGCCATTGCCTCGGTAATCAATTTGGTTTTGGACCTGATCTTTGTGGCAGGCTTTGGCATGGGCGCAGCAGGTGCCGCCATCGCCACGGTGATT
The DNA here is from genome assembly GCA_963649625.1 of Bacteroidaceae bacterium. Lineage (GTDB taxonomy): Bacteria > Bacillota > Clostridia > Oscillospirales > Oscillospiraceae > HGM13006. The sequence goes on along the minus strand of CAVJIP010000039.1, from coordinate 272 downwards.
TCTCAGGCAATTTCGTTCCTGTCCGCCCTGATTTATCTGATTATCAAGCGGGAGTCCTTCGGCTTTACCTTCTCCCGTACCACGCTGAAAATCCACGGTCCTACATTAAAGGTCCTCATCAAGCTTGGCGTTCCGCTGGCATTCCAGATGGCTGCCATCTCTATCTCCATGCTGTTCGTGAATTCCTTTATCAACGCCTATGGCGAAGCGGCTTCGGCAGTTTACGGTGCAGGCTTGAAGCTCCAGAATATCCCCTCTATCATCACCAACGG
>CAVJIP010000038.1:0-10578 GCA_963649625.1 Bacteroidaceae bacterium | reverse complement strand
CGTGGATGAGCTGCTAAAAGCGGAACAGGCATGACCGAAATCATGCCTGTTCCATGCAAATTGAATTTTACTGTCTTACCAAGAGGGACGCCTAGCCCCTCTGCTTTTTTATCATCCCATGGAGACATTCCAGCGCATCGGCCAGACCGCCGATGCGGTCAATGAGTCCCATGGACACCGCCTCATGGCCGTAGACCACGCTGCCAATGTCCGTGGCCAGCTCATCGGTGCGCAGCATCCGCTCCAGCAGCGCCTCCCGGCGCACCCTAGAATTTTTGCAGACAAACTCCACGATCTGCTCCTGAATCCGCTCAAAATACCGATAGGTCTGAGGCGCACCGATCACCGTGCCGCTGATTCGCACCGGGTGAAGGGTCATGGAGGCCGTGGGGACGATCATGGATTTTTTGGCGCATACCGCCAGAGGGACCCCGATGGAGTGGCCCCCTCCCAGCACCAGGGACACGGTGGGCTTCTTCATGCCCGCAATCAGCTCCGCAATGGCAAGCCCCGCCTCAATGTCTCCTCCCACGGTGTTCAGGAGAATCAGCAGTCCATCAATTTCCCGGCTCTCCTCAATGGCCGCCACCTGGGGCAGAATATGCTCATATTTGGTGGTTTTTGTATTTTCCCCCAGCTCCTGATGGCCCTCGATCTGGCCGATAATGGTAAGACAGTGAATATTGCCCTGGTCGGATTTTAACTCTGCGCTGCCAAATTCCACGACCTGCTCCCGGGCCCCCTTGATTTTCTCTGTGTGTTCCTTTTCCATATTCCTTCCTCATTTTTCCGCCGCCCCGCCAAAGTCCCGGCAGGGAAGGCCGTTTTCGTCCAGCAAAAGCTCCAGATAGCTCCTCTCCCGCTCCCGGACATAGCGGAAAAAGCAGAGATAGGGCCCATAGGGAAGCTCCTCCTCCGGGCTCCAGGGAAAGCGGTAGCATCTTCCCCTGACCTGTCCCGGTGGAAGCTCCGCCTTCCCCACCCGTCCCCCGGGAAAGCTCTGCCAGGGGTCGTCCTTGGGGCGCAGCTCTCCCCGGAGGAGCCTGCCCTGGGGCAGTCGGCTGGTGGGAAGGCTGGCCCGAAAACGCATATCCTCCCCCTCCGGCACAGGAATCCCCAGTGCCAGCTCCCCGCCCTCAAAAACGGCGTAGGCCCGGCACAGGTCATTTCCCCTTCCCCGGCCCCGGAATACCGTATAAAGCCCCTGCTGCTGGGCGGTCAGACAGCCCCAGAGCCTTCCGTCCTTCCAGATGGAAACCTGTGTCACGAAAACCACCTCCCCGTCCTAATCTATGGGCCGGCAGGGGCCTCTATGCCCAGGCTTCTCCATTAGCTGTGAAGCCCGAAGCTCACCGCAATGGCGTTGTCCACCTGGTTCATCATCTCCTCGTCCAGGCGGCCCATGTGCTCCCGGAGACGCTTTTTGTCAATGGTGCGTATCTGCTCCAGCAGCACCACGGAATTTTTGGTTAGTCCCACCGCCGGGCCTATCAGCTCAATGTGGGTGGGAAGTCGGGCCTTGTTCATCTGCGATGTAATGGCCGCCGCAATCACCGTAGGGCTGTGCTTGTTGCCCATATCGTTCTGCACAATGAGCACCGGCCGGGTTCCTCCCTGCTCACTGCCTACCACCGGGCTAAGGTCCGCATAAAAAATATCTCCTCGTTTTACGCCGTGATCCATGATTATCCTCACTCCGTGTATGAAATTCTGCGTTACCGGCTCAGGCCTATGTAACGCTTCCGGGATCATTATCCCACCGGGCAAAAGAAAATATACATCTCCCCTGCTTTAGTCTATGCGCCGCTTCGGGCAAATGGTATAAAAACAGGGAATTGACGCATACTGCCATCATCAAGGATTGGGAGGAAACAGCGTATGCCCGAAAAGCGTCTGGGACGGCAGACCGTCCGCTTTGACTTGCCGCCCTCTATCCTGGGAGCGGCTTCCATTGTGGGGAAAAAGGAGGGAAAAGGCCCTCTGGCCCACAGCTTTGACGAAATACGTGAGGACACCAAATTCGGACAGGACACCTGGGAAAAGGCAGAAACTCAGATGCAGACCCTGGCCCTGGGCCGTGCCCTGGAAAAGGCCGGTATTTCCCAGGAGGAGCTGGATATGCTCTTTGCCGGTGATCTGCTGAATCAGTGCATTGGCACAGGCTTTGCCGCCCGAGGTTCCCGGGTTCCCTTTTACGGCCTTTACGGGGCCTGCTCCACCATGGCAGAAGGGCTGAGCCTGGCGGCCATGGCCGTGGAGGGCGGCTTTGCGAAGCGGGCGGCGGCCATGACCTCCTCTCATTTTGCCTCGGCGGAGCGGCAGTATCGCCTGCCCCTGGAATACGGCGGCCAGCGAACTCCCACCGCCCAGTGGACCGTCACCGGCTCAGGGGCGGTGATTCTGGGACGGCATCAGGCCCCGCCCTATATTCGAGGAATTACCACCGGGCGGGTAATAGATTTGGGAATCACGGATGCCAACAACATGGGCGCAGCCATGGCCCCCGCCTTTGCGGACACGGTGGCGGCCCACTTCCGGGACACGGGCCTTGGCCCCCGGGACTATGACCTGGTGGTGTCCGGGGATCTGGGAACCGTCGGCCGGGATTTGGCAGAGGAGCTGCTTCGCCGGGAGGGCTTCTCCCTGGGAGATCGGCTGGCGGACTGCGGGACGATGATCTACGACCTGTCCCGTCAGGACGTACACGGAGGCGGCTCCGGCTGCGGGTGCAGTGCGGTGGTGCTCTGCGGCCATCTTCTCAGTCGGCTCGAAAGCCGGAAATATCGAAATATTCTCTTTTGCGGAACCGGGGCCCTGCTGTCCCCGGTGTCCACCCAGCAGGGGCAGTCCATCCCCGCCATCTGCCACGGGGTGGCCATTTCTATGGAAAGTGGGTGTATTTGAATGGAATATGTAAGGGCCTTTCTCTGGGGCGGGGCACTGTGCGCCATAGGACAGCTTCTCATGGATAAAACCAGGCTGACCCCGGCAAAGATACTGGTAAGCTATGTGGTGGGTGGTGTCGCTTTGGGTGCCTTGGGAATCTATGACTATATCCGGGACTGGGGCGGCGCAGGAGCCACCATTCCCCTGACAGGCTTCGGATACAACCTGGCCAAGGGAGGTCGTCAGGCGGTGGACGAAAACGGCTGGGTGGGCATCTTCACCGGCGGATGCACCGCAGGAGCCGGAGGAATCACGGCGGCAATGGTACTGGCCTATTTGGCTGCGCTGGTGTTCCGGCCCAGGGATAAATCCTGACAGGCTGGATATACTACCCTCTGCGGAGCAATCCGACACAGAAAAAGGAGGATTTCCAATTATGGACATCCAGCGTCAGAATCGGAACGGACAGAACGAGCAGCAGAAGCAGAACCGGAAGGAACAGAAGCAGGGCAATCAGCAGGAAAACCGCCGGTAAGACAGGCATCCGGCCTTGGAGCAAAGCACGCTCCAGGGCCGGATACTTCAAGGTTATAGCCGCCACTGCTTTCCCAGGGAAAGGAAGTAAAGGTACATCTCCTTCACCGGCTCCCGGAAGATTCGCTCCAGGGCACGGCGATAGGTTTCCAGCTGGCCCCGATAGCTCTGGGCCCGGTCAGGAAGGGACTGCTCCGTAACCGAATCGGTTTTGAAATCCACCACCCGGAGGCCGTCCTCCTCCCAGAAGGCCGCATCAATTACCCCCTGGAGCAGCACCTGCTCTCCATGGGTGTCCGGGTAATAGGTCTGGGCATCCTCCAAAAGGGAAAACTTAAACTCCCGAATCAGCCTTTTGGCCCGGAGCATCCGCTGACCCAGTGGGGAGGAAAACAGCTCCACCAGCGTCTCCGGCTCCAGCGCCTCCAGCTGCTGGGCCGTCAGGAACTCCTCGTCCTCCAGCCGCAGCTTTTCCTCCCGAACCCCCTCTGGGGTCAGGCATTGGGAAAAGTCCGCATATTGGAGGAACAGGTGCACCGCCGTGCCCCGCTCGGTGGGGCTCAGGCCCCGCTGCTCCATCACCACCTGGGGCCGTCGCAGGGCCGGGATCCGCACCTGCACCCGGGCACCTTCCGCCGCCTCGGTGTCCTTTTCCCGACCCTTGAGTTGGGTGGCGGTGAGCTTGGAGGGGGCCAGGGTGGCGGCCCGATGAGGGTCAGACCACAAAAGCCGCCGGGCCAGCTCCTCCGGGGTGGGAAGGGTCAGGGTGGGCTGCTCCTCCCGGGCCTCCTGCCAAAGCCCTCTGAGAGGCTGCCCCGGCTCCGGCTGGTCATAGGTGATCTCCCAGGGATAGGGAGAAACCAGAAGCTGACATCCTGTCCGTTCTCCCTGGAGCTGCAAGGCTCCGGATTCCATCCGGTTCATGGCGGCCAGCAGCACCCAATCCCCCAGACAGCCCACCTCCGCTGCGGCCCAGGGCTCCGCAGGGGCACCTACCCCGGCCCGGAGCCGGGTCAAAGCTGCGTCCATATATTCCCCGGCGTAGATCATAATCAGATAGTCCTTGGCACGGGTCATGGCCACATAGAGGATGCGAAGCTCCTCTGACCGAAGGGCCTGACGTTTTTTCACCTGCAGGGCCTCATAGCAAAGGCCCGGATAGCGAATCCGAAGCTGCCGGTCTGTAATCTTGGCCCCGATGCCCAGGTCCCCGTCAAACAGCACCGTGTCATTCAGCTCCCGGAAATTAAACCGTCGGGACAGGTCAGACAGCACCACCACAGGATATTCCAGGCCCTTGGACTTGTGCATGGTGGTCAGCACCACCCCGCCGGTGGCCTTGGCGGCGGTGGCGGTTCCTCCCTCCGCAGCCCGCTCCAGGCTCCGCAGCAGCTGATATAGGTAGAGATACCCGCCCCCGGCGGCATCCTGGGCCAGCTGATACACCGCCAGCAGATTCTCCCGGCGGACACTTCCCTCCTCCATGGCGCTGTAGGCGGTAAGCAGCCCCAGGCCGTGGAGCAGCTCCCACACCAGGCAGTCCGCCGACTGCTCCGATGCCTGCCGCCGCAGAGCCTCCAGCCGCTCCAGGGCTTGGACACACCAAACCTCCCGGCATTCCCTCATGGCGTCGTAAAATCGGGCCTGCTTGCTTTCCGCCCGCACCTGGGCGATCTGACTGTTTCTCCAGCGGAACACCGGACTGCACAACACCGCCAAAAGGGGGATGTCCTGATGTGGGTTTCCCAGCACCCGCAGCAGATTCATCAGAACGCTGACCTCCGGGGTGTCAAACAGGCTCTCCCCGCCGTCGGTGGCAACGGGGATTCCTGCCTGTTCCAGGGTGCGGCGATAGAGAGAGATGGGCTCACGGGTGCGGAACAAAATGGCGATGTCCCCGGGGGCAACTGGCCGAAGGCCCTCCCCCTCCCGAATGGGGAGCCGTTCCTTTAAGAGCCGGGCGATTCGCCGCACCACCCAATGGGCCTCCTGCTGATATTTGCTCTCCTCCTGATTTCGGGAAAGGCCCAACACATGAAGCTCCACATGGGTCTTGCCGGTTTCCGGGTAAGCCTCCAGGCCCGGGTAGAGCCGCTGCTCCGGGCCGTAGACCAGGTCGCCCACCTGGGGGGACATCACCGTGGCAAACACATGGTTTACCGCCTCTAAGATCTCCGGTCTGGAGCGGAAGTTTTTAGACAGCACCAGCTTTCGGCTCTGCCCCGGCTCCGCCTGCTGCGCCGGGAGAAAGCTCTGATATTTTTTCAGGAAAATAGACGGCTCCGCCTGTCGAAAGCCGTAGATGGACTGCTTCACGTCTCCCACCAGAAACCGGTTTTCGTCCCGGCCCGTGGCAATGGCGGTAAAGATCAGCTCCTGGATTCGGTTGGAGTCCTGATACTCGTCCACCATAATCTCCGTAAACCGGGCGGAAATCTCCCGGGCGGCATCGGTGGGCTGACCACTGCCGGGACGAGTCAGCAGCCGAATGGCCAAATGCTCCTGATCGGAGAAATCCAGCAGATTCCTCCGGCGCTTCTCCGCCGAAAACCGCCGATCCAGCTCCCACAAAAGGGACAACAACGCCTGAAGGGCCGGAGCCATGGCGTTCTGCTCCTCCCGGAGAGTCTGGACGGAACGGGAAAACAGCTGTCCCAGCTCCTTGACCAGACTGACCCCATAGGCTTTCACCCCCTTGATGGCCTCCAGCTTGGCCTGATCCGGATATTTCGTGACCCGGAGGGTGGGATTGTCCATACGCAGAGCCTCCCCCAGGGCATCCCAGGGGCCGGATAGGGCAAGGCGCATTTTCTCCAGGGCGGTGCGCTGGGTCCGGAAGCAGGGCAGATACTGCTTTTCCAGCTTTTCATCCCCCTCCATGGCGGCTATGGCCCAATCATAGCGGGAGATGGCCCAGGTAAGCCGCTGTTCGGCGGAATCCAGCAGAATTTGCCCCCAAAGGGTCTGCCCCGGCTCCTGCTCCCCGGGGATATGTACCTGCTGCTGCCGGAGCCAGCCCTGGGGATCCGGCTGGCTTTGGAGCTTTTCATAGAGATTTTTCACCAGCTCCGTCAGGGCACTGTCGCTGCGTCCTGCCCCCAGGGTGTCGGCAAGCAGCCGAAAGTCCGGTTGTGCCCTTTCGTAGGCCTCCTCCAGAATGTCCTCCAGCTGACGCTCCAGAATCTTCTCCCGCTCCCGCTCCTCCAGCATCCGATAGTCCGGGGACACCTCCAAAAGGTAGCCGTACTGCCGAAGCAGAGCCCCGCAGAAGGCGTGGACGGTGGAAATTTGGCTAAGGGGCAGGAGGTTTAGCTGTCGGGCAATATGGCGGCTGCCGGGATTTTGGGCCAGCTCCCGGGTCAGGGCCGTGGAGATTTTTCCCCGAAGCTCCGCCGCCGCCGCATTGGTGAACGTAATAATGAGAAATTCGTTGATGTTTTTCCCGTCCTCCAGGATTCTGCGGAGCACACGATCCACCAGTACCTTGGTCTTGCCGGAGCCTGCCGCCGCAGAAACCAGCAGGGTTCCGCCCCGATTCTCCACCACCTGCCGCTGCTGCTCCGTCAAACGCATTTCAGCCATGTTCCTCACCTCCGATCAAATTCCAGAAATCCGCCGCCTTTAGAGTGGGATGATAGTGGCTTTGGCGGAATTTCCGATCCTTTTGGCAAACATCCCCATAATCGCACCACTGGCAAGGGTCGTGGTTCTGGCCCCGATAAAAGGGAGCCGGGGCAAAGTGCCCTGCGCAGATATTGTCCACTACCTGGGCCATTTGCCGCTGAACAAAGTCGTCCAGGGTATGAAGCGCCTCTCCGGACAGGGCGTAGTCCCCCAGGTCACCCCGCCTGCGGATGGGCAGGTATTTGGGGTCGTGCTCCATGGCGTAAAGCACCGGCTCCTCCCCCAGCACCACCCCGGTCTGACGGATGCCGCTTTTCCGCCGGAGCTCGTCCACGGTGTCCTGGTCCGTGGGCTTCTCCACCGAGACAAAGCTCCGCTTTGCCGGGAAATACAGAGCTCCTGCCGGTAGCGGGTGGGAGGAGATCCCCGGAAGGCCGGAATGCTCCAGGGAAAAGAGATAGACCAGCAGCTGCATCCCCACGCCCCCGTACAGGTCGGTGTAGTCAAATTTCTTGGTGCCGGACTTGTAGTCGATCACCCGGATATAGTCCCGGCCCTGGGCCTTCCAAATATCCACCCGGTCTATGGTGCCGTCCAGGCGGCCCCTTCCCCTGCTGCCGGTGATCTCCAGGGCGGGCAGTGGAGAATTGCCTCCGAATTTCAGCTCCAGAGCGCAGGGCCGGAAATCCGACTGGGCCAGCTCCTGAGACAGCTCCCGCAGGAGGATTTCCGCCTCCTGGCTGTTTCGCCGGTAGAGATACAGCTGCCGGGGAGACAGAGCGTCCACCTGGCCCAGCCGCTCCATAAGATAGGGCTCCATATACCGCTCCACCAGGGTTTGGCTCTCCTCCGGGGCCAGGGCCGTAATTTGGGGCCGCCGGAACAGCTCTCCCAAAGTTTTTTCCAGAATATAGTGCAGAAAGGTGCCAAACTCCGCCGCATCAAAGGTGGCCTCTCTCCGGGGCCGGGCCTTGATGCCGTAGCGCAGGAAAAAGCTCAGAGGACAGTTTCCGTATTGGTCCAGCCGAGAGGCTGTCAGCACCACTGGGGCACCAAAGAGCCTTCCGGACAGCTCCGAGGGAATCAGTAGCTCCCGGGGTACCGTGGCGGCCTTGGCGGACACCAGCTCCTGCTCCAGCTCCGGGGCCTGGGCAGCGGCGGCCCGAATGACCCGCTGCAGCTGGGTCTGTCCCTGCTCTCCTGCGGTGAAATACACCTGGGCCAGTGCCTTGGGGGTCAGGGCATTTTCCGCCGGGGAGGCCTGGGTTTGGAGGCTCAGCCCGGGGAACAAAGCCTGGAGCCGTCCCGGCACAAAGGAGGGAGACAGGCTTTCTCCTCCGGCACTTAGGGCATAGGACACCCAAAGCTCCTGGGTGGGAGCGGTAAGGGCCCCGTAGAGCCGCAGCAGCTCCCGGGCCATGGCCCCCTCGCTGTCCGGGGCCAGGGTGATATTCAGGTCGTTTTCCAAAATCCCCCGCTCCCGCTCGGTGAGAAGGCTGCCCCCGGAGGGCACAGCGGGCAGCAGCCCCTCATTGGCTCCCAGCACAAAGAGGATTTTCGGCTCCATCCCCCGAACCGTCTCCAGACCTCCCAGCTGCACCGCATCCAGCGCCGCCGGAATGGTGCCCAGCTCATACTGCTCCAGAGCCAGCCCCAGGAGCTTGAGCAGCTCTCCGCTGCTTTGGGCCGTCTCCCCCAGCACATCGGACAGCTGCTGGAGGCAGTCCACCAGGGTGTTGAACACCTGGGCCGTCTCCTGGGCCTCCTCCTGCTTGCCCTGCCGGGTCAGGCGGCTTAGTTCCTCGCTGATCTGCTGATAGAGCCTTGTCTCCTCCAAAAAGCCGTACACCGCCAGCACCTGGGCCCGGACATTTCCGGCGCTCCGCAGCCCGGTCATCAGCCGAAGCAGCGGCCCCAGTGCGGTTTCCCGAAGCTCATTGAGCCGGGACAGCTCCGCCTGGGTTTCCGGGGTAAAGCGGCCGTCATAGCCCTCCGGGTGCTCCGTCCAAGCTCGCTGCCACCGGCTGCCCCGAACGGCCCAGGTATAGGCGTAGTTTTCCAGGGCGTCACAGTCGTCCGGGTCAATGCCGCTGTAGCCGGTGCGAAGATAGGCGATCACCGTGTCCGTGTCCATGCCCTCCACTACCGCCTCCAGGGCGCACAGAAGGAAGGCCACCGCCGGATGGGCGGTAATGGGGGTTTTCATGCCGGTATACAGGGGCACGCCGCCCTCCCGGCACAGGGCCTCCATCAGGGGGCCGTACCGCTCCGGTGCTCCCACCACCACCAGCATATCCCGCCAGCGCAGGCCCTCCATGGCATAGCCCTTCAGGGCCGCCACGCACCGGCGGCACTCCTCCAGAGCGTCCTGGGCCGCCACCAGGGTAATGCCCTGGGCAGGACCGGAAAAGGCCGGGGCGGCGAAGGTAAACAGATTTTTCTCCAAATATGTCAGAGCCTCCGGCAGCCGGCGTCCATGGCCTGCCGGAATGACCTCTACCGCCTCGCCCACGGCACGCCCCAGGCGCATCAATCGAAGGGCCGTCTCCCGGCCCGGGCCGAAGGGCTCCGCCCCTTCCTCCTCCGGGTCACAGGGGACGGTGACGGTCAGGTGCTTTCCCCGGCGAAGCAGGGCCTCCAGGATTCCCATTTCCTGGGTAGAATAGTCCGTAAAGCCGTCCACAAAGAAATAACGCTCCGTGGCGTAGTCCGTTTCCAGGAGCTGGGCCCGAAGCAGCTCCAGCTTATCCCGGGGGTCACAGGTTCCCTGGGCCATCAGGGCGTTGTAGGCCCCTAAAATAATTCCCAGCTCCCGGAGCTTCTGGGCCAGAAGCCCCTCCGTTTTCCCGGAGGCCTCCAAAAGCTGCTTCTCTCCGACCTCATAGGACTTCAGCTCGTCCACCGTGGTGAGAATGCTCCCCAAAAAGTCCGCCCGGCCCGCCGCCGAGGCGAACACCTTGAGCTGGGAGCTGATGGTGGCCAGGGCCAGCTTGGCCGTGAGGATTCTTCCCCCCTTGTCCAGAGATTTCCGGGCACTGCCCCCATACATGGAGCTGACCCGGTTTTGCAGCCGGGTGAAGCTCAGCACCTCCGAGACAAAGCTGACGCTGTCCCCGCAGATGGCCCCCAGCCGCCGCTCGGTCTGGTGGCTGAGCTGCTCGGGAACGATTACGATTCGCTGGGCCATGCCCTGGGCGGGGCAGGCCCTGACGGCCTCCAGCAGCATAGAGGTTTTGCCGGACTTTCCCCGGCCCAAAATCAGCGTCAGCATGGAACCACTCCTTCCACATTTGCCGCTATTATAGCACATTCCGCCGCCTCTGTCACCCGGAAACCGGAATGCCGCTGTCCCCAGCCCGAAACCATCCTATCAAATTCTCATACAGCTCCAAAATACGGAACCGAAACCGATATTCCGGAGTGTCACAGGCCAGGATGCCAATGGTCGAATCCTCCAGCCCGGCCATGGCCTCCACCGCCCCCTCCTCCCGGGTGGCGGCGGCGCAGAGCTGGGGATAGACCACACACCACCAG
>CAVJIP010000037.1:0-2149 GCA_963649625.1 Bacteroidaceae bacterium | reverse complement strand
GGGGAGGAAGGAAAAGTGAGCCTGTTTTTGATGTGCCTGGAGTTCTTTAAGACCGGGCTCCTCAGCATCGGCGGGGGCCTTGCCACCCTTCCTTTTCTCTATGACATGGCGGACAAGTACCCCTGGTTTACCCGGGCCCAGCTTTCGGACATGATCGCCGTCAGCGAATCCACCCCCGGGCCCATGGGGGTGAACATGGCCACCTATGCAGGGTATACCACGGCGGGGATTCCCGGGGCGCTGCTGGCCACCTTTTCCCTGGTGCTGCCCAGTATTATTGTGATTTTGATTGTGGCCCGGTTTTTGCAGCGGTTTCAGAGCAGCGTGATCGTAAAGCGAATCCTGGAGGGGCTTCGGCCTGCCTCCGTGGGGCTGATTGCGGCGGCGGGCTACGGGATATTAAAGCTGGCCCTAAAGCTGGATTTTTCCGGGGAAATGGCCATGTGGATGGACTGGCGGGCCCTGGGCCTGGGGATGGTGCTGGGAATCCTGTATTATTTCCTCCAGAAAAAGCTCCACCCCATTGTGTTTATTATTGCCGGCGGGGTGGCCGGTGTGGTGCTGGGGCTATGAAAAGGATTTTGGGCATTGACCCGGGCTTTGCCACCATCGGCTTCGGGCTGATTGCCGCAGACCGACAGCAGGTGCAGATGCTCCGCTACGGCACCATTACCACCCCGGCGGGGATGGCGTTTCCCCAGCGGCTGGGGCAGATCTATGAGGACATGACGGAGCTGCTGGGCATTTTGCAGCCGGAGGCGGTGTCTGTGGAGGAGCTGTTCTTCAACACCAACATTACCACCGGCATTCAGGTGGCCCACGGCAGAGGCGTGATTCTCCTGGCTTGTCAGCGGTATGGAGCGCCGATTTTTGAATACACGCCCTTGCAGGTGAAGCAGGCCGTGGCCGGATATGGCCGGGCGGAAAAGCGGCAGGTCATGGACATGACCCGGCGGCTGCTCCATTTGTCGGAGCTGCCCCGGCCGGACGATGCGGCGGACGGACTGGCCCTGGCCCTGTGCCACGCCAGAAGCTCTACATCCCTGCTGTCCGGCGGAATGCCTTAAAAGGAGAGAGTATGTTTTATTATTTGAAGGGAACCGTTGCGGTCATCGACCTGGGGGTCGTGGTGCTGGACTGCGGCGGCGTAGGCTTTACGGTGAATACCACCACCGGCACCATGGCCCGGCTGAAGCTGGGAGAGCAGGCTACCCTCTATACCCACTGCGCCATCCGGGAGGATGCCTTTGACATTTACGGCTTTGCCGCCAAGCGGGAGCTGGAGATGTTCCGGCTGCTCATCGGCATCAGCGGGGTAGGCCCCAAGGCCGCCCTGGCCATTTTGTCCACCGTGACCCCGGAGGGACTTCATACGGCGGTGGTGACGGACAACGAAAAGTCCCTTACGGCGGCGCCGGGAGTGGGGAAGAAGCTGGCCCAGAGAATCCTGCTGGAGCTCAAGGACAAGCTGGGGGCCCAGGGAGCCCTGGAGTTCACTCCGACGGCAGGAAGTGCCGTACCCATTATCGGGGCGGAGGGCAAGGCCGTGGAGGCCGTCCAGGCCCTGCAGGTGCTGGGCTATGACCAGAGCAGCATCAACAGCGCCATGAAGGGCATTGATGTGGAGGGCCTTTCCGTCCAGGACATTATCAAGCAGGCCCTGAAGGCCATGATGACCAGGTAGGAGGGCGGATATGAGCATTGATTTTTCCCAGGAAATGGAGGCTCCCCTGATTACCACCTCCCTGACCCCGGGAGACGCAGGAGAAATAAATCTTCGTCCCCAGAGCCTAAATGACTATACCGGCCAGGAAAAAGCCAAGGGCAATCTGTCGGTGTATATTGAGGCGGCCCGGCGGCGGGGGGAGCCCTTAGACCACGTGCTGCTCTATGGCCCGCCGGGGCTGGGGAAAACCACCCTGGCCGGGGTCATTGCCAACGAAATGGGGGTAAACCTGCGTGTGACCTCCGGGCCGGCCATTGAAAAAAACGGGGATTTGGCGGCCCTGCTGACCAATCTCAGCCAGGGGGACATTTTGTTTATTGACGAGATTCACCGGCTGAACCGGGTGGTGGAGGAGATTTTATATCCCGCCATGGAGGACTATGTAATCGACATTATCATCGGCAAGGGCCCCTCTGCCAACTC
>CAVJIP010000036.1:0-3953 GCA_963649625.1 Bacteroidaceae bacterium | reverse complement strand
TATTTGGTTCACATCATTTTAGCACATACAAACCTGCGAAAAATTCCGGAACTTTTTCCGCAGCCGCCCCTTCTCCCCGGCTCGGAAAAATCTCCCTTGTAATCTTGCAAAAAAATCATGCCGACTTTTCCGAAAAAACGGCGCAGAATGCTGAAATTCTTCGCCGGAGTGAAAATGCCATTGACAAACCCGGCGGGCTTTTGTATGATGGGACAACAAACAGACAAAGGCTGTGAAAAGGAAAAGTATCTGCGGTTCCGGGACGTTCAGAGAGGGCGTGTTTGCTGAGAGCGTCTGTCCCCCCGCAGGGAAGCTCACCTTGGAGCCTCGCACTGAAGGCAGACCTGCCCTAGGCGGCGACGGTGCCCCTCCGTTATGGGGGAATCCATACCGGCCGGTATGGAGCCGAGGGCCCGCCCAGGCGGGAATTTAGGTGGTAACGCGGAGAGAGCTTCGTCCTAAAGCATGGGACGGGGCTGCTTTTTTACCCCTTTTTCAGAGCCAGCAAAAGATAGGAAAGGAGTCGAAATATGAAGGTCAAAGCAACCACAGCAATTTTAGAGTGCCTGCTGGAGCAGGGGGTGGACACCATCTTCGGGTATCCCGGCGGCACCATCCTGAACATTTATGACGAGCTATACAGCTATCAGGGGAGACTGCGGCACATTCTGACCGCCCATGAGCAGGGCGCCTCCCACGCCGCCGACGGCTATGCCCGCTCCACCGGCAAGGTGGGCGTGTGCTTTGCCACCTCCGGCCCCGGGGCCACCAACCTGACCACCGGCATTGCCACGGCCTATTACGATTCCTCTCCGGTGGTGTTTATCACCTGCAACGTGACGGAAAACCTGCTGGGAAAGGATGCCTTCCAGGAGGTGGACATTACCGGCATTGCCATGCCCATCACCAAGGCCACCTATCTGGTGCGGGACCCGCAGACTATCCCGGACATTATGCGGGAGGCCTTTGCCGTGGCGGCCACAGGACGGCCCGGCCCGGTGCTCATTGACTTTTTGAAAAACGTCACCGCCCCGGACGTGCTCATCGACTATGAGCCCATGGAGCGGAAGGAGCATATTAAATACGGCCGCCTCCAGGCCCTGACCCACCGAATCGGCTGGGACATTAAAACCCCGGAGCCCAATCATGAGGACATTCACCGTCTGGCGGAGATGCTCCAGGCCGCCCAAAAGCCTCTGCTCCTCTGCGGCGGCGGGGTGGTGCGGGCCAGAGCCCATCAGGAGTTCCGGGCCCTGGCGGAGAAGCTGGATGCCCCGGTGGCCATCACCGTTATGGGCGGCGGCGGCTTTCCGGGAGGCCATCCCCTGTCCACCGGGATGATCGGAATGCACGGCTCCCAGGCCTCCAATATAGCCTGCGACAACTGTGACCTGCTGGTGGCGGTGGGCTGCCGGTTCTCGGACCGGGTGGCGCTGGACCCGGACACCTTTGCCGCCCAGGCAAAAATCGTCCAGATCGATATTGACCGGGCGGAAATCGACAAAAATGTGAAAACCGACCACCATATTATCGGGGATGCCAAGCGGGTGCTGGAGCTTCTGGACGAAATGGCAGAGCCTATGGAGCATACCCGCTGGCGGGAGTTCGTATTCTCCTATCCCCGGCGGGTGGCCTATGAGGACAAGCCCGGCCAGCTGACCCCCCAGCAGGTGCTGGAGACCATCCGGCAGATCGTGCCCGGAGACTCCATTGTCTCCACCGACGTGGGCCAGCATCAGATGTGGACCATTCAGCACTTTAACTTTGACTATCCCGGCCAGCTTCTCACCTCCGGCGGCTTTGGCACCATGGGCTTCGGCCTGGGGGCCGCTTTGGGTGCCAAGCTGGGAAACCCGGAGAAAACGGTGATTCACATAACCGGAGACGGCTGCTTCCGGATGAACGGCCAGGAGATGGCCACGGAGAGCCACTACGACATTCCCGTGATTACCTTTGTGTTTGACAATCGAACCCTGGGTATGGTGCGCCAGTGGCAGAATCTGATCTACCACAAGCGGTTTTCCCAGACAGATCTGGGCTTTGCCCCGGACTTTGTCAAGCTGGCGGAGGCCTACGGCCTGCGGGGCCGGCAGGTTTCCAGCGTGACGGAGCTCCAGGAGGCCATCCAGGAGGCCCTGGCGTGGGGCCACGGCTATGTGGTGGACTGCCTGATCGACACCGATGAGATGGTACGGCCCATGGTGGGCGGCGGCCAGCCCATTACCAACTTTATGCTGATTTGACGGGAGGGAATCCAATGGATACAGAGAAGAAAGCCTATACGCTGTCCGTCCTGGTGGAGGATACCCCGGGCGTGCTCAGTCAGGTGGCCCGGCTGTTTTCCCGGAAGGGCTATAACATCGAGTCCATCTGCTCCGGCCCCGGCCTTTCCGCCGGCACCACCCGAATCTCCGTAGTGACCATCGGCGACAGAGCCATGATTCACCAAATCGCCACCCAGCTCAGCAAGCTCCTGCTGGTGATTTCCGTGGACGTGCTGGAGGGAGAAAACTCCATTCAGCGGGAGCTGGTGCTGGTCAAGGTCAGGGCAGAGAATCGGGATGCCCGGGAGAGCATTTTGCAGATCGTCAACGTGTTCCGGGCCAACATTGTGGACTTTGGTGCCAACACCCTGGTGATTGCCGTGGTGGGCGCAGGGGAAAAAATCAAAGCCATCCTGAAGCTCCTGGGAGAGTATGGAATCCTGGAAACCGCAAGAACCGGCATGGTCGCCCTGGAACGGGGCCAGAAAACAATATATGACCAAGACAAAATCAAGGAGGAATACAATTATGGCAAAAATGTATTATGAGAAGGACTGTGACATCAGCGTCCTGAGCGGAAAGAAAATTGCGGTCATCGGCTACGGCTCCCAGGGCCACGCCCACGCCCAGAACCTTCGGGATTCCGGCTGCAATGTGATCGTGGGCCTGCGCCAGGGCAAGTCCTGGGACAAGGCGGAAAAGGACGGCTTTACGGTCATGACCGTGGCGGATGCCGCCAAGGCCGCCGACATTATCATGATGCTGGTCAACGACGAGCGGGCCGCCGACATCTACAAGGAGAGCGTAGGCCCCAACCTGTCCGCCGGAAAGGCCCTGGCCTTTGCCCACGGCTTTAATATCCGCTATAAGCAGATCGTGCCTCCGGCGGATGTGGATGTGTTTATGGCTGCCCCCAAGGGCCCCGGCCACACCGTCCGGGGAACCTATGTGGCCGGAAAGGGCGTGCCCTGCCTGGTGGCGGTGGAGCAGAACGCCACCGGCAACTGCCTGCAAATCGCCCTGGCCTATATTGCCGGGATCGGCGGCGCCCGGGCCGGTGTGATGGAGACTACCATGCATGACGAGACGGAGACGGATTTGTTCGGCGAGCAGACCGTTCTGTGCGGCGGCGTGGTTGACCTGATGCAGTGCGGCTTTGAGACTCTGGTGGAGGCGGGCTATGAGCCGGAGAACGCCTACTTTGAGTGCATCCATGAGATGAAGCTGATCATTGACCTGATCAACAAGGGCGGCGTGGCTGCCATGAACTACTCCATCTCCGACACCGCCGAGTTCGGCGAGTATGTCTCCGGCCCCCGGGTGCTGCCCCACGACCTGATTAAGGCCAATATGCGGGCGGTGCTTTCCGACATTCAGGACGGTAGCTTTGCCAGCCGCTGGATCGCCGAGAACAAAAACGGCCGCTCCTTCTTCAACTCCAAACGTGACCAGCTGGCCAGGCATCCCATGGAGATTGTAGGGGCAGAGCTGCGGAACAATATGCTCTGGAAGGACGGAGACAACGGGGACAAGGGACTGGACGCAGCCTCTAACTGACCCCCTGCGGCATCCGGAACGCTTGGGGGTGTCGCAGGTCTTGCGGCATCCCTTATACTATAGCAATTCTCAAAATATCCAGCAGGTCTTTACAAGCGATGTATAATGTAATTGGGAGTTGATGTAAGATGC
>CAVJIP010000035.1:0-7763 GCA_963649625.1 Bacteroidaceae bacterium | reverse complement strand
GTACCACATTGAGATTGTTTCACCTTGATTGGGTCATATCTATTTACATCACAGAGCTTTTCCGTGAAGGGCTGGAATATGGAGCTTGAAAAACCAGGCGTAGCGTGGTATAATGTCAGAATAATTATGTCGGGCCACGGCGCATAACCCTGAGCCCTGCCCGAAGAAGCTATAAGCAGATAGGAGTGAGCCCGTGTATCTGAAAGCACTGGAAATTCAGGGCTTCAAATCCTTTCCCGATAAGACCGTTCTGACCTTTGGCAGCGACATTACCGCCATTGTCGGGCCAAACGGCAGCGGAAAGTCCAATATCTCCGACGCCATTCGCTGGGTCATGGGAGAAATGAGCTCCAAGGCCCTCCGGGGCAGCAAAATGGAGGATGTTATTTTCGGCGGCACCGTGAAGCGGCCCCAGCTGGGGTTTGCGGAGGTTTCCCTGGTGCTGGACAATCGGGAGCAGGTGTTTGACCGGGAGGGCGCCGAGATTATGGTCACTCGCCGGTATTACCGCTCCGGAGACAGCGAATACTATATCAACCGCCAGTCCGCCCGGCTCAAGGACATAAACGAGCTGTTTATGGACACCGGCCTGGGCAAGGAGGGCTACAGCAATATCGGCCAGGGCCGCATCGACGAGATTCTCTCCGCCAAGTCCACAGACCGCCGGGAAATCTTCGAGGAGGCGGCAGGCATCTCCAAATACCGCCACCGGAAGGAGGACACGGAGCGAAAGCTCCAGCAGACCCAGGACAACCTTCTGCGGATCAACGACAAAATCTCCGAGCTGGAGCTCCAGGTGAATCCTCTCCGGGAGCAGGCGGAAAAGGCCAAGAAATATCTGGTGCTCCGGGATGAGCTTCGTGGGCTGGAGGTCACGGTGTGGCTCTCTCAGCTGGAGAAGCTGTCGGAGACGGCCAAAAAGGCCCAGGCGGACTATGCCTCTGGGAAATTCCTGCTGGAGCAGGGGAAAAACGACCTGGAGGAGCTGTACCGGAAAACCGAGGCTTTGGCCGCCTCCCTTCGGGAGATGGACGTGGAGGCGGAGCAGCTCCGTCAACGGCTCTCTGAAATCGAGGGAAATGCGGCGGAGCAAAGCAGCCAGAAGGCGGTGCTGGAGGCCCGCCTCCAGGGCAACCGCTCCAACATTCTCCGCCTGAAGCAGGAGCTGGATGCCCAGGAGGGCCGCAGCGGGGATTTGCAGGAGCAGATCGCCGAACGGGAACGCCGCCTGCGGGAGATTCAGCAGGAGTGGGAGGCCGCAGAGGCCGCTCTGGCCCAGAAGCGGAGCAGTCTTGCCCTGCTGCAGCTGGAGCAGACCAAAGCATCGGAAAGCCTGGAGAAGCTGCTGCAGCAGCATTCTCTGCTGCTGCAGCAGGGGGCGGAGCTGCGCTCCAGCCTGACCGCCAACGCCTCCGACACTCAAAAGCTCCGGGATCGTCAGGCCCAGGTGGAACAGAGCCGCCAGGAAACCGCCACAAAACGGGATGCGGCCCAGGCAGAGCAAAAGGCCTGTATGGAGTCCCTGGCCCAGTGGCAGGAGACGGTAGCAGCCCAGAAAAACGCCATCAGCGGCTATTCCCTCCGGGCCGAAGGGCGGCTCAGGAAGCGCCGGGAGCTGGAGGAGCAGGCCGCCCAGCTCAAAATTCAGCGGGACACCCTGGGCTCTCGGATTCGGATGTACCGGGAGATGGAGCAGGGCTACGAGGGCTATTCCAAGGCCACCCGGATCGTTATGCAGGAGGCCGCCAAGGGCAATCTCCGGCACATTCACGGGCCCGTGTCCAAGCTCCTGAAAACCAAGGATGAATATACCGTGGCCATTGAGACGGCCCTGGGTGCGTCCATGCAGTCCATTGTGGTGGACGGGGAGCAGGACGGCAAGGCGGCCATTCAGCTGCTCCGGCGGCGGGAGGGAGGCCGCACCACCTTCCTGCCCATCTCGGTGATTCGGGGGCGGCGGCTGACGGAAAACGGCCTGGAGGGCGAATACGGCTTTCTGGGGCTGGCCTCCGACCTGATTACCTATGACCGGCAGTACCGGGAAATCATGGAAAACCTTCTGGGCCGGACGGCCATTGCCCAGGATATGGATGCGGCCATCGCCATTGCGGGCCGCCATGGACACCGGTTTCGTATCGTGACCCTGGACGGCCAGGTACTCAATGCCGGGGGCTCCATGACCGGCGGCTCCACCGCCAAAAGCTCCGGAGTTCTGACCCGGGCCAATGAGCTCCAGCGGATGGAGCAGCAGGAAAAGGCCCTGGAGGAACAGCTTCGGACGCAAAACGCCCTTCTCCAGGAGGCGGCCCGCAGTGCGGCCCAGGCCGAGGCAGAGATGGCTGACAGCCAAAACAAGCTCCGCCAGGCGGAGGATCAGGTGCTGGGGCTGAGCCAGCAGAAAAGCCACTATCAGGTGCTTCTGGACACCCTGGAGGCCTCCATGGAAGGGGCCCAGCGGGAATACGACACCGTAGCCTCTCTCCTCTCCGGTGGGGCCCGGCAAAGGCAGGCCCTGGAGGAGCGGGCCCAGGACTGTGACCGCCAGGTAGCGGCCCTGGAGACGGAGATCACCACAGCCCAGGAGAGCTTGGATCGGCTCACCGGGGAAATGGATGGGGTGGAGGCCCAGGCCCATCAGGCGGAGCTACAAAAGTCCGCCCTGGAGGCCGAAAAAGCCACCGCCCTCAGCAGCCGTCAGCAGCTCCAGCAGCTGGCGGAGGCCATCAGCGGAGATCGCACCCAGCGGCTCCGGCTCATTGCTGAGCATGAGGAGGAAAACCGCCAGCTGACCCGGCAGATCGAGGTCTGCCGCCAGCAGGCGGAGGCATTCCTACAGCAGGCAGAGGCCCAGCGGCAGGCCCAGCAGCAGGCCCGGCAGCGGCGTTCGGCGGTTGAGGCCCAAAAGACCTCCGTGGAAAAAAGCGCCCAGCAGAAAAACCGGGAGCTGATGGACATGGAGCGGGAGTGCGCCCGGCTGGAGCAGAAAAAGACCACCACCCAGCTGGAGGAAAAGCAGATTCTGGACAAGCTCTGGGACAGCTACGAACTGACAAACTCCACCGCCCAGCAGGCCAAGGTGGAAATCGACAGCGTGACCTCCGCCCAAAAGCGCATTGGTGAGCTAAAGCGGAAAATGAACGCCCTGGGCCATCCCAATCTGGGGGCTATTGAGGAGTTCCAGCGGGTCAATGAGCGGTATGAATATCTCACAGGCCAGCGGGACGATGTGGAGACCAGTCAGCGGGAGCTGCAAAAAATCGTAGGCGAGATCACAGGGGAAATGACGGAGATCTTCAAGGTGGAGTTCCAGAAAATCAACGAGTATTTCGGTCAGACCTTTACGGAGATGTTCGGCGGCGGCAAGGCCAGTCTGCTGCTGGAGGACGAAAACGACGTGCTCTCCTGCGGCATTGAGATCAAGGTACAGCCGCCGGGCAAGCAGGTCAAAACCATTATGCTCCTCTCCGGCGGGGAAAAGGCCTTTGTGGCCATTGCCCTGTACTTTGCCATTATGAAGGTCAGGCCCACCCCCTTCTGTATGCTGGACGAGATTGATGCGGCCCTGGACGACAGAAACGTGGCCCGGTTCGCCGCCTATCTCCGCAATCTCAGCAATAAAACCCAGTTTATCGTCATCACCCACCGGCGGGGCACCATGGAGGCAGCGGATGTGCTCTATGGCGTGACCATGCAGGAGCAGGGCGTGACCAAAGTGCTGTCCGTGGACATCAACCAGGTGGCCCGGGAGCTGAATATCAACTAAGCCCAGGACATTGGAGGGAAACTATGGGATTCTTTGAAAAAATCAAGGCGGGTCTGACCCGTACCCGTCAGGCCATGCAGAGCACCATCGGCGGCATCTTCGCCGGGTTCCATGGCATTGACGATGACTTCTATGAGGAGCTGGAGGAAAGCCTGATTCTGGCAGACCTGGGCGTGGATACGGCAGTCCGGGCGGTGGAGCAGCTGCGGGAGCGGGTCAATCGGGAGTATCTGAAGACAGCAGAGGAGGTTCGGGAGGCCCTAAAGGACATTTTGGTGGAAATGCTGAATGTGGGCGACACCCGGCTGCAGATGGATACCCAGCCCTCGGTGATTCTGGTGATCGGGGTCAACGGGGTGGGCAAAACCACCACCATCGGCAAGCTGGCTCACCAGATGAAGCAGGAGGGAAAACGGGTTCTGCTCTGTGCGGCGGATACCTTTCGGGCCGCTGCCGCCGACCAGCTGGAGATTTGGTCCCAGCGCTCCGGGGTGGACATTATCCGGCAGCACGAGGGGGCCGATCCTGCGGCGGTGGTCTTTGACGCCATCTCCGCCGCCAAGGCCCGGCATTCCGATGTGATTCTCTGCGACACGGCGGGACGGCTCCACAACAAGCAAAACCTGATGAATGAGCTGGGAAAGATCACCCGAATCATTGACCGGGAGCTGCCGGAGGCGGATAAGGAGGTTCTGCTGGTGCTGGACGGCACCACCGGCCAGAACGGCCTGATGCAGGCAAAGCAGTTCTCCGAAATCGCAGGTGTCACCGGCATGGTGCTCACCAAGCTGGACGGGACGGCCAAGGGCGGCATTGTCATTGCGGTGGCGGACGCATTGAAAATCCCGGTAAAGTATATTGGGGTCGGCGAGGGCATAGACGATCTCATGCCCTTTGCGGCCAGAGACTTTGTGGACGCACTGATTTAAGGAGGACATATATGGAGAAGCTCCATCCGGCAGACAGAGCCGCTCCCAGGCGGGTTGTGCTGGCCAGCAACAACGAAAATAAAATTCGGGAGATTAAGGCGATTTTGGAGCCGCTGGGCTGGGTCGTCCTGAGCCAGCGTGAGACAGGCGTCCATGTGGAGCCGGAGGAAAACGGCCTGACCTTTGAGGAAAATTCTCTCATCAAGGCCCGGGCGGTGATGGAGGCGGCAGGGCTGCCCGCCATTGCGGATGATTCCGGCCTGGAGGTGGACGCCCTGGACGGAGGCCCCGGGGTGCATTCGGCCCGGTATGGAGGCCGGAGCTGCCCGGACGACGCAGCCAGAAACCGGCTGCTGCTCCGAAATCTGGAGGGGGTGCCCCAGGGCCAGCGGACGGGACGGTTCGTTTCGGTGATTACCATGGCCACCCCGGAGGGGGACGTGACCCTGGCCCGGGGTGAGCTGGCCGGAGAGATTCTTTGCCGGCCCCAGGGAGACGGCGGCTTCGGCTATGACCCTCTGTTCTACATCCCCTCCGAGGGCTGCACCATGGCCCAGCTGTCCCCGGAGCGGAAAAACCAGATCTCCCATCGGGCGGTGGCCCTGAAAAAATTTATTCAAACCCTTACCGAGGTGAACAGATATGCTGACAAGTAAACAGCGGTCAGAGCTGCGTGCCAGGGCCAACGGCCTGGAGGTGACGCTGATGATCGGAAAAGAGGGCATCACCGGCACGGTGGCGGAAACCGCCGTGGGCCAGCTGGAAAACCGGGAGCTGATCAAGGGCCGTGTCCTGGAGACCGCCGGCCTCACCGCCCGGGAGGCCAGCGACACCCTCTGCCGGATGACCGGCGCAGAAGGTGTGTCCTGTGCGGGCAATACCTTTGTGCTCTATCGCCACAGCAAGAAGCTGGAGGCTCAGCGAGCCCAGATCAACGCCAGAGAACGGGCGGCCAAAAAGCTCAATCCTGTGCGGGCGGGCATTCAGCGGCGGCGGGCCCAGGCCAAGCGAGAGCGGGAGCGGAAGGACGAATTTTTCCGCCAGCAGCGGGAAAAGGAGCGAAAAGAGGGCAAGCGAGAGCTATAGGCCCGATTCATAACGGGAAAGGGGAGCAACGATGGCAAAGATCGGCGTATTTGGCGGAACCTTTAACCCGCCCCATGTGGGGCATTTGCAGGCGGCCTTAGAGGCAAAAAATGCCTTGGGGCTGGACAGGGTGCTGTTTGTCCCGGATGCCCAGCCACCCCATAAGGCCCTGCCGGAGAGCTCGCCCAACGGAGAAGAACGGTTGCATTTGGTGGAGGCAGCCATTGCGGGTCATCCGGGCCTGGAGGTTTCCGGGCTGGAGCTGGAGCGCAGCGGCGCAAGCTATACCTCCGACACCCTGCGGCTCCTTCGGGCCAGTTACCCGGGAGACGAGTTGTATCTGATTCTGGGAACGGATATGTTCCTGACCCTCCATCTCTGGCACGCCCCGGAGGAGATTTGCCGCAATGCGGTAATCGTGGGGCTGAGCCGGGAATCCGCCGATGACCGGGAGGCCCTTCTGGCCCAGAAGTCCACCCTGGAGACCCGGTTCGGGGCCCGGGTGGTGCTGGTGGAAAATCAGGTGCTGGAGGTGTCCTCCACCACAGTCCGGCGGATGCTGATTCTGGGGGGCGCAGAGCATTATCTGCCCCCGGCGGAGCTAAGCCTGATTCGGCAGCATGGCCTCTACGATACCCGGCGGGACTACAGAGGTCTGCCGGAGGAGGTGCTGCGGCAGACCGTGATCTCCCTGCTCAAGCCCAAGCGGGTCAACCATGTACTGGGCTGCGCCCAGACGGCGGTGAAGCTGGCCCGGCTCAATGGCGCCGATGAGACAGCCGCCCTGCGGGCCGGTCTGCTCCACGACATCACCAAGGCCCTGGACGGCCCCACCGGGGCGGATCAGTTGCGTTTGGTGGACAAATATGGTATACTAATCAGCGATTTTGAGCGGCACAATCCCAAGCTGCTCCATGCAAAAACCGGGGCCGCCGTGGCAAAGCACATCTTTGGGGAAAGCGATGCGGTGGTGCGGGCCATCTACTGGCACACCACCGGCAAGGCGGACATGAGCCTGCTGGAGAAGATCATCTATCTGGCGGACTACATGGAGCCCACCCGGTGCTTCCCCGGGGTGGAGGAGCTGCGGCAGGTGGCCTTCCGAAATCTGGATCAGGGCCTGCTGATGGGCTTTGATCTGTGCATTGCGGAGCTGATTCGGGAAAACAAGAATGTCTGCCGGGATTCTCTGGAGGCCAGGGACTTTCTGGCGGCACAGCTAAAAAATACGGAGGGATGACGCAGTTGTTATCAGCAAGACAGGCCGCAGAGCTGGCGGCCAAGGCATTGGACGGAAAAAAGGCCAGGAATCTGATGCTTCTGGAGGTCAAGGGTCTGACCACCCTGACGGAGTATATGCTTCTGGCCACCGGCACCTCGGACACTCACCTTCGGGCCCTGTGCGATGAGGTGGAGAAGAAAATGGAGGAGGCCGGAGAACGGGTCTGGCACCGGGAGGGCTATCGTGGAGACACCTGGATCGTCATGGACTTCTGCGGGGTCATGGTTCACGTGTTTACCCAGGAGCAGCGGAAATTTTATGACCTGGAGCGGCTGTGGGGCGATGCGCCCCTGGTGGATCTGACGGAGATCCTGGGGCCCCAGGCATAACATATCTTGAAGAATAAAGGTGAGTATCATGAAATACGATTTTGCCGCCATTGAGCCAAAGTGGCAGAAGCTCTGGGCGGAGAAAAAGCTGTTTGCCGCAGAGAACGGCTCCAACAAGCCCAAATACTATGCCCTGGTGGAGTTTCCCTATCCCTCCGGTGCGGGCCTTCATGTGGGACATCCCCGGCCCTATACGGCCATGGACGCCATTGCCCGGAAAAAGCGCATGGAGGGCTATAACGTGCTGTTCCCCATGGGCTACGATGCCTTCGGCCTTCCCACGGAGAACTTTGCCATTAAAAACCATGTTCACCCGGCCATTGTGACCAAAAAGAACATTGAAAACTTCACCCGCCAGCTCCATATGCTGGGCT
>CAVJIP010000034.1:0-3988 GCA_963649625.1 Bacteroidaceae bacterium | reverse complement strand
CAGCATGTTTGCCACATGGAATTTGACGGTAGACATCTCCACGCCCATCTCCGAGGCAATGCGGGTGTAGGACAGACCACGCAGCAGATACCGCAGCACCTTCAGCTCTGTCCTTGTAAATTCCGTGCTTTTTGCCATGCCGATTTCCACAGGCGGCGGCGCATCAGGGAAGACGTGTTCCCCCGCCATGGTCTGCCGTACAATCTCCATCAGACGATTTTTTGCGGAATCCTTATACCACAGGCTGTCCGCTCCGGCTGATTTGGCCTTTTCCAGAACCGCACTGTCAATCAGGGAGGTCACAACAATGATTTTTATGTTCGGATGGGTGCCCTTGATCTCCCGGACGGCAGTCAGTCCGTTCTCACGGTTTTGTGTCTGTACATCCATCAAAATAAGATCCACGGCACTGACCCGGCAAATTTCGACTGCCTGCTTTGCCCCGGGAATGGACGCAACGATTTGATGTCCCTCCTGGTCGGGAAAATAGCTTTCCAGCAGACTGCGTATCATGGGCTGATCCTCAACAATCATGACTCTCATGTTCCCTTACCTCCTTTTCCGGCAGTGTGAGAAGCAGCTTGAAGCAGGGGAGGCTTTGCACCTTCATGGTGCCGCCCGCTGCTTCCACACGGCGGCGCAGCATGGAAAGGCCGCCGCCCTCCCGAATTTCTCCCTTCGGTGGCGTGCCGTTGTTGCTCAGAGCCAGTGTCCTGCACCCCTGCATCTGCTCAAAACACACATATAGCTCTGTACCGCCGGCATGGCGGGCACAGTTTGCCGCACATTCGCTGATGGCCAGGGCTGTCAGCGTGCGGCTTTTTTCTGTCTCCGGCCCTTTCCCCTCCGGCAGCACCCGGACACCCATTTCGGCGGCCCTGCAGATTGCCGTTTCCACCGAATCAGCCTCCACTCGCATCTGATTGGAGCGGTCAAGCACGGCGATGGACTGCTCCCAAAGCGCCGCACTGGCCTGAAGCTCTGCAAGGCCACTGTGTCGGTGCAGTGCCCGCCGTGCGGCAAGGATGCTGTAGCCAATATCGTCATGGACCCGCTGCTTCATCGCCAGGGTCTCCTCCTCACGGATGATCTCCGGCATCTGTTCAAACAGCCTTCGCAGCCGGGCATTGGCCTCCGTGAGCTTGGCGTTTTCCTGGTTCAGCTCGGTCTGCCGCCGCATCAGCTCCGTCACGTCCGCAGCAGTGACCTGCGTATATGGGATACCCGCCTTTGTGGTGATCCGTTCCCGGACAAAGCGCAGTGCGCTGCCGTCCGGAAAACGATAAATTTGAAGCTGCGGGTCCATACAGCAAATACCTGCTGGCGGCGTTTTCAGGGCATCTTCCATCTCCGCCAGGGTCTGCACACCTTTTTTTTGCAGCAGGCCCGCTATGGCAAGCATTCGGTGGTTGACGAGCCGTACCATGCCGTTTGCGTCAAAAAAGCAGACCGCAATGGGAAGGTGGTCAAAGCTCTCCTTGATTTTTTCCATGGGCCTCTACCCCCCCCTTTTTGTTTTCCACTTTTTCCGTGAAGTATTGCAGGCCGTCCTCGTCCTGGGTCCATTCCAGTGCGGGGAATTGCTCCTTCAGCCCCCACAGGGGCTCCTTGCAGGACAGGCAGATATTGACCTCAAACCATTCCCGGATTTCAACGGAGATCAGCAGGGATTCCAGGGATTCCAGTCCGGCCTCCACAACCGCCTCAAACAGGTCATAGATCTGTGTTGCCGGCTCCTTGGCAAACAGGCCCTCCCCATCTATCAGGGCTCTGCATTCCACGCCGTACAGGCTCAGGCTCTCCACAGACTCGTTAAAGCACAGCCCCAGCTCCTGAGCGGAAATCGCACCCCGCTGTGCGCCGACAAAAATCAGGTTATTTCTCCGCTTGATATAGGTTCCAATCACGATGGCCTGTCCAAGCAGTCTTCTGGCCATGTTCTCGTCCGCCGTCACCCGTATGGCCGTCAGGCGATCCCGCAGCATTGCAATCTGCCGGGATGTCTGCGCCTCCATCATGTCATACAGGCGATTTTCCTCCGACAGCCGCAGGCTCTTTTCCTGCTGTGCGTTTTCTGCCGCCAGCACGTTGCCGGTGTCCCGCAGCTCGTTATGGGTCAGCTCCAGCGCCTCCTGGAGCCGGTTTAACTGGGAAACATCCTCCTCCCAGAACACCCAGCCCTTGCGCAGCGGATGCCGCTTCAAAAGCCTGTCGCCATCCAGCCTGACGGTATCTGCGCACATCTGCCGGAGCACGTCCTGGGGAATTGGCTCACCCATTGCATTGGAGATATGCCGCAGGGAAAAGTCCGCATTTGTAATCTGAGCCGGCAGTCTGGTCGCCTCGAACAGGTCGTCATAGCCCATGTTGGACTGAATCAGACCGCATCGGATGCATCCCTCAAACACATTAAAAATCAGCAGGCAATGGGTGACGGTCATGTCCCCTGCCAGCAGCAGGACACATGGGATGCCGCGTATGTATGCCATGGTGTATATCAGGGACAGGCCCAGGGGGATCAGCGGCAGGGAGAGCATGGTATTGCTGCGTGGAACCCGGCATTTTTTCAGCATGATGCCAAAGGAAGTAAGCCCGCACAGCATCACCCATCCCAGAACGGTGTAATAGCCCCACTGATAGCGATAGTCAAGATCCGTCATCACGCCGGAGGGAAAGGAAAATACGCCCTGGTGCAGGTCGTTGGTCAGCACCAGGAGGAACAGAATTGCCGACGGCCCATACAGCAGCTTCGTCCACAGCGGCAGCCGGTAATTTTCCGCCTTGCCCAGGGACATACTCACAAACAGGGCCACAGCCGGAATAAACAGCATGGGGAAGTAGTACCAATACCAGAGCCAGCGCTTTATGTCCATGCTGTCAATGGAATGCTTGACGATTTTAAGCAGCATCCATAGGGCCATCATCCCCGTGATGGCCAGCAGATACCGCCGTACCTGGGTCTGAATGATGCGGGTGCGGACGGAAATCCCCCAGGCCGTCAGCAGACCAATATGGATTGCCCCTCGGAGCAGCAGGGCGTTCTGGGGCAGCGCACCGCTTTGGGTCAGATACCGCAGGCTCGTGGCAAAGGCAATCAGCGGCAGCACGATCAGCATTGCGAGTATGCTTTTTCTTGTGGCTCTGCTCATGTCGTCCCCTCCGTTCCGCCGGTGGTTTTTTATTATGATACCATGCAGGTGTAAAAAAGGCAATGGAGTTTCCGCCTTCCCGGGGAAAGAGCCAAAAAATGTTCAAATTCAATAAAAACACAGGAAAAACAAGTGAAAATAATTGTAAACCCTAGCCAATCGGCGGGGGCATTTTGGATGGAAACCTGCTATGATGTGGGCAGAACTGAGAAAGGTGGTGGCAGAGCTGGATGCGAAGGATTGTGCTGGATATGCAAAGTGAATTATTCGCAGAAGCGATCACAAAAGTGCTTACAGACAGCAATCTCGATTTTTTGGTGTACCGTTCTGCGAAACCCGAAGAAACAGCTTCCCTGTGCCGCACCTGCCGTGCCAATGTACTGGTGATGGAGGTCACGCGGCAAGGGCTCTGGCAATTAGGCGAAAGAATCAAGCTGCTCAGCAAAATACGAAGCGGCACCGGCGGAGCAAGCTGCAAAATGCTCCTGCTGGTGGATGAGAAGGCCGATGAAATGCTGGCTGCCGATGTGCGGCAGGCGGTGAAGGATCAGCTGGCCGACAATTTTATCTATGCGTCTGTGTCTCCGACCTATCTGGCAGGCGTGATCGATGCGCTTTAGAAGGGGGGCATTTGCAGACTGCGATTCGTGAAATTCCGCTTGCGGCTGAAGGCAAGAGGCCGGTTGGCCGGTAATCCCTCCGCCCTCCGACAGCGGACGACCCGTGGGCATAACAGGCCCAAGAAAGGAAGTATATAAAAATGGGACTTATTAAGGCGGCACTTGGTGCAGCCGGCGGCGTAATGGCCGACCAGTGGAAGGAGTATTTTTACTGCGAGT
>CAVJIP010000033.1:0-6487 GCA_963649625.1 Bacteroidaceae bacterium | reverse complement strand
ACCACATTGAGATTGTTTCACCTTGATTGGGTCATATCTATTTACATCACAGACCGCCGGGGAATGATTTTTTATAATTCCTATTGACATGATAGGAAAAATACTGTATAATCCCAATAACCTATCAAACAGATATGATTTCACAGGAGGGAGTTCCATGGCCAACCAGTTTCTTACGCTGCTGCGCCGTAATTTTCGGTTTGGGCGAATGCCCCGGGCTCGGATGCCATGGCTTCCGGGCGGCGTTTGTGCTGCCTAAGCAGGATATTGCTGTGGCTCCGGGCGTTATGAACATCGCTCCGGGGTGTTTTTTTGCCCTTTCCCCAAATTACCCAAAATTAAAGAAAGAGGTTTTTTATCATGTCTAAATATCGTTTTGAAACATTGCAGCTTCACGTTGGCCAGGAGCAGGCCGATCCCGCCACCGACTCCCGTGCCGTTCCCATTTATCAAACCACCTCCTATGTGTTCCACAATTCCCAGCACGCTGCGGCCCGCTTTGGTCTGGCCGATGCCGGCAATATCTATGGCCGTCTCACCAACTCCACCCAGGACGTGCTGGAAAAGCGTATTGCGGCCCTGGAGGGCGGAGTAGCCGGTCTGGCCTTGGCCTCCGGTGCCGCTGCGATCACCTACACCATCCAGGCACTGGCCGCCAAGGGAGAGCATATTGTGGCCCAGAAAACCATCTACGGCGGCAGCTCCAACCTGCTGGAGCACACCCTGCCTCTGTACGGCATCGACACCACCTTTGTCAATGCCCACGACCTAAGGGAGGTGGAGGGGGCCATTCAGGACAACACCAAGGCCATCTACATTGAGACCCTGGGCAACCCCAATTCCGACATTCCCGACATTGACGCCATTGCGGCCATTGCCCACAAGCACGGTCTGCCCCTGGTGATTGACAACACCTTCGGCACCCCCTACCTGATTCGTCCTCTTGCCCACGGTGCCGACCTGGTGGTTCACTCCGCCACCAAGTTTATCGGCGGCCACGGCACCACCCTGGGCGGCATTCTGGTGGACGGCGGTAGCTTTGACTGGGCCGCCTCCGGCCGCTATCCCTGGATCTCTGAGCCCAACCCCAGTTACCACGGGGTAAGGTTCACCCAGGCCACAGGCCCCGCTGCCTTTGCCACCTATGTCCGGGCCATTTTGCTCCGGGACACCGGCGCCACCATTTCTCCCTTTAACGCCTTCCTGCTGCTCCAGGGTGTGGAGACCCTGTCCCTGCGGCTGGATCGCCACATTGAGAACACCAAGAAGGTAGTGGAATTTCTGGTAAGCCATCCCCAGGTGGAGCGGGTAAACCATCCCTCTCTGGCAAACCACCCGGATCATGCCCTCTATGAAAAGTATTTCCCCAACGGAGGTGCCTCTATCTTCACCTTTGAGATCAAGGGCGGCCAGGAGGAGGCCTTCCGGTTCATTGACAACCTGAAAATCTTCTCTCTGCTGGCCAATGTGGCGGATGTAAAGTCCCTGGTGATTCACCCCGCCACCACCACCCACTCCCAACTCTCTCCCCAGGAGCTGCTGGATGTGGGCATCAAGCCCAACACCATCCGCCTGTCCATCGGCACCGAGCATATTGATGATATTCTCGCAGACCTGCAGCGGGGCTTTGACGCAGTGAAATAACTCCCCCTTCAAAATAGCTTGTGCCCGCCATGGCAGCTGCCATAGCGGGCACGCTTTTTATCCGTTTCGTTTCCAGGTGGCCGGCAGGAAGAAGATCAAAATAGGATAGATTTCCAGCCGTCCCGCCAGCATATCCAGAATCAGCACCGTCTTGGAAAGCCAGGAGAAGGCGGCGAAATTCCCCGCCGGGCCGACCATATCCAGGCCGGGGCCTATGTTGTTGATGGTGGCCGCCACGGCGGTAAAGCTTGTGACCAAATCAAAGCCATCCAGAGTGACGATCATCACGCTTACGGCAAACAGCACCGCAAACACCACCAAATACACAAAGGTATTTTGCAGGGTTCCGTCCTCCACGGTTTTTCCGTCCATGCGGAGGTGCCGCACAGAGCGGGGCTGGGTCAGGCGGCGAAGCTCCTTGCCCACAGCCTTAACGTAGATGATAAAGCGGCTGACCTTGATGCCGCCGCCGGTGGAGCCTGCGCAGGCCCCGCTGAACATAATCAGCACCAGCATGGCCCGGCTGTAGGAGGGCCACAGGCTAAAGTCCGCCGTGGCGTAGCCGGTGGTGGTCATCACAGAGGAGACGCTGAAAAAGGCATCAATGGGCTGGGCCTGATGGCCGATCATCCCGGTGTGATACAGGTTTAGGAGAATGGTAAGGGAGGCGAAGAAGAAGATGGCCAAATACCACCACACCTCCTCCATGCGGAAGGCGTCCTTTACCCGCCGGAAAATCAGCAGATAATAAAAGTTGAAATTGATGCCGAACAGCAGCATAAATATGGTGTCGGCCACCTTGCAGAACATACTGTAATCGTTAAAGCTGGCGGTCACAATGCCGAAGCCACCGGTACCGGCGGTGCCGAAGGTCATGCAGGCCGCATCAAACACCGGCATTTTCCCAATCAGCAGGAAGATAAAGCACAAAACGCTCAGCGCCAGATACATTCCGTAGAGCCAGGCCGCTGAGGAGCGCATTTTCGGAGAGAGCTTATCCACCGTGGGGCCGGGGCTTTCCGCCCGCATCAGGTACAGATTCTGCCCCCCGGAGCCGGACAGAGGGAGAATGGCCAGCATAAACACCAGCACCCCCATGCCTCCCACCCAGTGGGAAAAGCTCCGCCAAAAGATCATGCATTTGTCCAGAGCCTCAACGTGCCGGAGAATGCTGGAGCCGGTGGTGGTAAACCCCGAGACCATTTCAAAGAGGGCATCCAGATAGTGGGGAATCTGCTTTGTCATGCAGAAGGGGACGGCTCCCACCGCCGACAGCACAAACCAGCTCAGGGCCGTGGCCACCAGGCCCTCCCTGGCATAAAAGGCCGTATTCTTGGGCTTTCTCAGAATAAAAATCAGCCCTACCAGAGCCGCCGCCCCTGCGCAGATCAAAAAACTCCAGGCACTCCGCTCTCCATAGCCAAAGCCCACCGCCGCCGGAAGCAGCATCAGGGCGGCCTCGATCTCCAGCACGCAGGCCACAATATAGGCAATCATAGAAAGGTTCATACTCAGTACCTCACAATGTCGCCCAGATCCCGGACGCCCCGGCGGGTGGTGACGATCACCACAATGTCCCCCTCCTCAATAGTGTCCTGGCCGGTGGGGGTGATGATTCGTCCGTGGCGGTTGATGCTGCAAACCAGCAGATTGTTTTTCAGGCCCAGCTCCTGGAGCTTCACCCCCACAATATTGGTGGAGCCGGGACGCACCACAAACTCCATGGCCTCCACCTGCCCATCCAGCAGCCGGTAGAGGGTCTCCACATTGTTGCCGCTGGCGTTTTCCATGGCCCGGACATAGCGGACGATGGATTCGGCGGTGATGTTCTTGGGATATACCACGGAGCCCAGATTCAGCTCCTCCACCACCTCCTCAAAGTCGATGCGGCTGATTTTGGTCACAACCTTTGCCTGGGACACCTTCCCGGCGTACAGGGCCAGCATAATATTCTCCTCGTCCAGACCGGTCAGGCAGATAAAGGCCTCTGTATTGGGCAGGCCCTCCTCCTCCAAAAGCTGCTTATCACTGCTGTCGCCGTGAATAATGCGGGCCTTGGGCAGAAGCTCCGCCAGCACCTCGCACCGCTCCCGGTTGGTTTCAATAATCTTCACCTGAACTCCCGTTTTTTGGAGCATCATGGAAAGATACACCGCCGTGCTGCCGCCGCCCGCGATTGTCACCGAGCGGATGGGCTTTTTCCGCAGCCGCAGCCGGTGGAGCACCTGGGCGATCTCGCTCATGGGAATCACCACCGAGACCTTGTCTCCCGCCTGCAAATCTGTGGTACCGCTGGGAATCACGATTTGGCCGCCCCGTTCCCGGATGCACACCAGCATTTTTCCGCCCAGCATACTGTTGACTTCCATCATGTTCTTCCCGTTCAGGGGAGAGTCCTCCTGGATGCGGAAGCGGATCATATTGACCTTTCCCTTATCAAAGGTGTCCACGTCCAGGGCCGAGGGAATCTGAAGCAGCCGGAAAATGTCCTGGGCCGCCTGCCATTCCGGATTGATGGCCATGGAAAGACCCAGCTCCTCCTTGATAAAGCGGATGTCCTCGTAGTAGCTTGGATCCCGCACCCGGGCGATGGTCTGGCATTTGCCCGCCTTGCGTCCGATCAGACAGGAGAGCATATTCAGCTCATCCCGGTCTGTGACCGCAATCAGCAGATCCGCCTGCTTGACCCCCGCCTCCATCAGCACCCGGTGGGAGGTGCCGTTTCCGGCCACTCCCTGAATGTCCATGGAATTTACCGCCGCCGCCAGGCTCTCCCGGTCTGTGTCCACCAGGGTAATGGCATGGCCCTCCTGCCGGAGCTGCTGGGCCAGGGTCAGCCCCACTTTTCCGCAGCCCACAATCACGATATTCATAATATCCTCTCTTCTTTTTTCTATTTCTCCCTGCCCCTTAGGGGACAGTTGTTCCCAGAAAATAGTATAGCAGCACCTGCGGCCCCCAGGCTATGGACCTTTTCTTTTCAGCCGCCGATGCAGCACTTCCGCCTCCGGCAGTCCAAGTGCCGCCGCCAGCAGAAAATATACAACAATTCCCGCCGCCGCCGGAATGCCCAGGGCCAATATCCGGCCCATTACCCCATCGGGGAGGCGGCCTACCAGCAGCAGATTGACCCCGTATACCACCGCAGCCATTCCCACAGACCCGGCGGCCATTTTGAGAAGCCCCCGCCAGAACACCCCATTCAGCGCACCGGGATACCGCCGCACCATGGGAACCAGCAGCACCACCCCGGAAACCGTGGCGGAAACGGCCGTGGCCAGGGACAGCCCCGCCACATCCATGGTGTCTGCCAGCAGCAGGCACAGCACCAGGTTCACCACAATGGAGATGACCCCGGAAATCAGAGGTGTCTTTCCGTCCTGCTCTGCGTAAAAGGCCCGGGACAATACGTTCTGAATCCCATAGCCCACCATGCCCAGGCTCATATAGGACAGGGCCCGGGCGGTGATTGCCGTGGAGGCGGCGTCCCAGCTTTTCCATTCATAAAGCAGCCGAACCAAAGGCCGTGCCATCAGCATCAGCCCCAGCATCATAGGCAGCAGCAGAAACAGAATGCTCCGCAGAGATTCCGCCACCAGCTGCCCCAGCTCTTGGGATTTCCCGCTGGTGCTGAGCCGACTCATCTCCGGGAATATCACATTGGTCACGGAAAGCACCAGGATTCCGGCAATCATGGTGTACAGGGTGTTGGCGTAGTCCATGGCGCTGGCACCCGCCCCGGCAAAAAGGTGGGTGGCAAAGCGGGTGGAGATCAGCTGATTCACCGGCTGAATCCAGGTGGACACCATCACCGGCAGCATCAGCAGAAACACCTGCCGCAGGCCGGGATGCCGAAGCTGGGGACGATACCCAAAGCCGTTTTTTCTCAGCCAGGGCACCTGAATCAGTGCCTGGGCCGCCCATCCCAAAAGAAACGCCCAGGTCAGGCCATAGATGCCGAAGCGGCGGCAAAAAAACAGATAATATAAAATGACAATGCCATTGGACACCACGCTGATGGCCGCAGGAATATAAAATTCCCCCAGCGACTGAAGCACGCCCACCATAGAAAAGGCAATCCCGGTAAAAAACACCGTGGGAAACAGTAGCCGCAGCAGCTTCACGCACAGTGCCGCCGTTTCTCCCTCAAAGCCGTCTGCCAGCAGTGCTACAATAGGCTCCGCCAAGGCAATCCCCAAAAGGGAAAACAGGGCCGTCAGCAGCCCGACCCAGGTAAAAAAGCTCCTGGACAGGGCAAAGGCATCCTCCCTTCCGTGCCGCTCCAACCGGTCTGCGAACACAGGGATAAAGCTGGCAGAAATAGCGGATGCAAAGATTGCGTCAAAGAACGTCCTGGGAATACGGCTGGCCACCTGAAAGGCCATACTCTCCGTTCCGGTAGCAAAGTTGTGTCCCAGCAGCATATCCCGAACCAGGCCCATCACCTTGCCCAGCAAGGTAATCATCACAATCAGGCTGACGGTTTTCATCCGACTGGTCCTTTTGGATTCCTGGCCCATGGACAGCTCCTTTCCTATGCTTCTCCTGCCGGACGTGCCCCAAGGCGAAAAATCCGACATACATTATTTAGTAAATTCATTGTTCGGTAAGTATAGCACAGGCAAAATAGCTTGTCAATACAGGCCTCCCGGCCTTTCCCCGGGAATTTTCCTTGACATCCCCGGGCGTGTATATTAGAATGTTCTTGTTCTTGCGGGTATGGTGAAATAGGCAGACACAAGAGACTTAAAATGTTCTGCGTGATTTTGTCCGGTTATTTCTTAAACCGTTGCAGTTCCAGCTACTTTTGTTTTTGCTGGTTCAAGATTTCGCCGATGGGCCT
>CAVJIP010000032.1:0-2266 GCA_963649625.1 Bacteroidaceae bacterium | reverse complement strand
ATCATGCCGATTCCCAGGTCAATGGCGTCCTTGGGGGAGCGTATGGTCACTTCCCGGTCCCCTACAAAGATTCGGCCCTCGTCCGGGAAATAGATCCCTGAGATCATGTTCATCAGGGTGGTCTTTCCGCTGCCGTTTTCTCCCAGCAGGGACAGGATCTCCCCCCGGCGCACCTCCAGGGACACGTCGCTGTTGGCCACGATGCTCCCAAAGCGCTTGGAGATGTTTGACAGCCGGATGGCAACTTCCTTTTCCAAATGCCTCATCCTTTCCTTACCCCGAAGGGCTGCTCAGCTCTGGGGAGGATGGCTCCTCCCCAAAGCTGGGAAGTCCCAGAAAGCACCGGAGGCGGGGCCGGACTTTGCCGGCTCCGCCTGTGGAGTTCTCTTTTAGTTGGTGCCCTTGATGGTGATGATGTCGTTGATCACATAGCTGAAGGCGGGGGCGGACTGGGTGCCGTTCTCCTCAAAGCCCTCCTTCAGGTCAATGGTCTCGTTGGTGTAGGGGTTGGTGGCGGTGAAGTCACCCTTGAACACATCGGTGGCCTTGAGGGTGCCGTCCTTAAAGGCCTTTTCGGCCTCGTCGATCTTCTCCTGGGTGCCCTCGGCGGCAATGGCAGTGTTCAGCTGGGTCATAGCCACCCAGCCCTTGTCAAAGCCGGCCCACTCGTCCCGGGCGATCTCCGTGCCGTCCATGACGGCCTGGACTGCGGCGATCTCATAGGGGGCATAGTCCTGGCGGGAGGAAATCAGGCAGGTGTTGGGGGCGATGTCGGTCATGTCCTGGTTGTAGGCCACGCAGTAGACCTCGGTGCCCTTGGCCATGGCATCCTCGCAGGCCTCAGCGGGGCCTTCGGTGTCGGAGTGCTGGGAGATAATCACGCAGCCGTCCTCGATAAGGGCCGTAGCCATGGTCTTTTCAATGTCATAGTCACCCCAGGTGCCGGCGTACTGCACCTCCATGGTGGCCTCGGGCACAATGGAGCGCACACCCATCAGGAAGGCGGTGTAGCCGGAGATAACCTCGGCGTAGTCAAAGGCGGCCACATAGCCGATCTTGGCCTGGTCGGCGGTGATGGTCCCTGCGTCAATCATTTCCTGGAGCTTCATGCCCGCCACAATACCGGCCACATAGCGGCCCTGGTAGATGGCACCCATATAGTTGTGGTAGTTGTCCACAATGGGCTCTGCGGCGGCATCGGCACAGGTGGCCTGGCAGAACTGCACATCGGGATAGGACTGGGCCAGCTCCTTGACCACGGCGCCGTAGCCGAAGCTGGTGGTAAAGACGATTTTACAGCCGGACTCGCACAGCTCACGAACCGGGTCCTCCACAGCGTCCTCGGCCACGTTGTACTTGGCGATGCACTCCACCTTGTCGCCGAACTGCTCTTTGATGGCGTTCTCGGCGGCGATAAAGTTGGCGGTATAGGCCTCGCTCTCGTCACCGATGTACACAAAGCCCACCTTCATGGCACCCTCTGAGGCCGTCTCGGCGGCAGAGCCGGCAGAGGCGGCAGCGGAGCCGGCAGTGGATGCGGCGGTGTCTCCTCCCACGCTCTGTCCGCAGGCGGTCATGCCCAGAGCCAGAGCCAGAGCCAGAACCAGGGCAAAAATCTTCTTCTGCATTTGCGTTTCCTCCAAACATATCATAATACACAGGGCCGTTTCCGGCACAACGAACAATAGCCGCTTCCAACTAAATCATCCTAGTACAAGAAAGCGGCTAACGACTTTATTTTACAGGAAATTTTTCCGTTCGGCAAGGGCCTGTGCATAAAAAAGTCACGGAAAATTTACGGTTTTTTTGTGCTTATTCACAGAATCGGCCCGGGCAGAAGGGCATTTTCTCCGGCACTCCGGGCCTTTCCGCAATATTTACAAAATCGCCACAAATTGCACAAGGAATCCACAAATCTCCGCTGTATGCTGAAGGAGCAATCAGGGTAACCCCGATTTGCTCTTTTCTCTCTTTTCTCTTTTCTGTTTTTTTATGGAAAACGCCGCAAGCAGGATTGGTCCCCTGTTTGCGGCCTTTTCATGCTTGCCTAGTCCTCCAGATAGGTCAGCGGATCCATAGGCTCTCCCCCGGAGAACACCTCAAAGTGGAGATGGGGCTCCTCCGCCGTTTCCATCAGGGCACTGCTGCCCACCTGGCCCAGGGTCTGTCCGGCGGAGACCTGCTGTCCCACCACCACACAGGGCTCCTCCAGATTGGCATAGCGGGTGGCCAGGTCGCCGCTGTGGGAGACGACCACCACGTTTCC
>CAVJIP010000031.1:7355-25484 GCA_963649625.1 Bacteroidaceae bacterium | reverse complement strand
GGCCACTTCCGTCCCAGTCAGTACCTGCTGATGCACTCGGTGATCTATCGGACGGAGCTGCTGCGGAGCATCGGGCTGGAGCTGCCCAAGCACACCTTCTATGTGGACAATATTTTTGTGTACTATCCCCTTCCGGCGGTCAAGACCATGTACTACATGGATCTGGATTTGTACCGGTACTTTATCGGGCGGCAGGATCAGTCTGTGAACGAAAGGGTCATGGTGGGCCGGGTGGATCAGCAGATTCAGGTGACCACGCTCATGTTTGGCTACTATGACCTGCGGGAGCTGAAGGAGCGTCAGCCCAGGCTGGCCCGGTATATGTTTCGGTATCTGTCCATGATGCTGACCATCTGCACCACCCTGCTGAACCTGGACGGCTCCCCGGAGGCCCTGGAAAAGAAGCGGCAGCTTTGGCGGGACATTCTCCGGGAGCACCCGGAGCTAAAGGGACGGCTGCGGGCCTTTTCCCTGGCGGCGGTGAGCAATCTTCCCGGCAGCGCAGGCCGCAAGGTGGAGATCACCGGCTATCGGATGGCCAACAGGATTTTCAAATTCAACTGAACCAAGGGAGAAAAAGGAGAAAAGACACAATGGACTACAGTGTTTACAGTCTGCTGGGGCTGTTTTTGGTGTATTCCTTTCTGGGCTGGTGTGTAGAGGTGAGCTTTGTGGCAGTGACCCTGGGAAAGGTAGTAAACCGGGGATTCCTCAACGGCCCGGTCTGCCCCATCTACGGGGTAGGAATGCTGGGGGTATTGCTGCTGCTGCGGCCTGTGTCCGGCACGGTGATCCCCCTGTTTCTGGGGGGCATGGTGCTGTGCAGCCTGGTGGAGCTGATTGGAGGCTGGGCCCTGGAGCGGATCTTCCACACCCGCTGGTGGGACTATACCGACGAGCCCCTGAACCTGGGGGGCTATGTATGTCTGCGGTTTTCCATTATGTGGGGACTGGCGGTGGTGTTTGCGGTGCGGCTGATTCATCCCACGGTGATGCTGGTGCTGGGGGTGATTCCCCACGGACTGGGCTGGGCGCTTCTGGGGCTGTTTTACGCCCTGTTTCTCACCGACCTGGTGCTGACCCTGGTGACGATTATCGGCATGAAGAAGCGTCTGGGTGAACTGGAGCGGGTGGGCGAGGCCCTGCACACCCTGGGGGATACCATTTCAGACCGGGTGGGCAATACCGCCCTGGCGGCGGACACCAAGCTGGACGCTCTCAAGGAAAGCGGCCAGGTGAAGGTCACAGAGGGGAAGGAAAGGATGGCGGCGGTGATTGGCTCCGGCCAGGACAAGCTGGGGGAGCTGAAGGAAAGCGGCCAGGTCAAAGTTACGGAGGGGAAGGAAAGGATGGCGGCGGTGATTGGCTCCGGCCAGGAACGGCTGGAGGACACTCTGGAGGAGCTGCTGGAGCGAAAGCGGCAGCTGGAGGCCCGGCGGCAGCGACTGCTGGCGGAGTATCGGAGCCATCCCCGGTTTGGGGTGCGGCGCATTGGCCGGGCCTTCCCGGCAATCAAGCAGGCCGTCTCGGAGCATCTCCGGGAAATGGACGAGGAATAAGGAGGAAAAGCCATGGAGCTACAGGTGACATATCAGGCCAAGGAGGGCATGGCGGAGCGGCTGCTGGAGGAGCTGGAGCCGCTGGCGGCGGAGGTTCGGGCCAAGGACGGCCCAATCTGCTATCAGCTTTCCCTTACGGAGGGGGGTGTGCTGCTTCGGGAGGTCTGGGACAGCCGGGAGCGGCAGCAATGGCATCTCCGACAGCCTCACATGGCCCGGCTGGGGGACATCAAGGCCCGACTGGTGGAAAAGACCATTGTGGAGGAGCAATAGAAAGGGACAGGACGCACCGGGTGCGTCCTGTTTTTGCGAAAATAGCCCTTGCAGATTGGGCGGAGATTTCGTATAATGAGAACAATTCATTGAAAGAAAGTGAAGTATGCGTATCTGTGTAAAAGTGGGGACCTCTACCCTGACCCATGCTTCGGGGCATCTGAACATCCGCCAGGTGGAGCATCTGTGCAAGGTGCTCAGTGACCTGAAAAACGCCGGGAATGAAATCATTCTGGTGTCCTCCGGCGCCATCGGCATGGGGGTGGGGAAGCTGAGTCTGGGCCATTGGCCCGGAGATATGCCCACCAAGCAGGCGGCCGCCGCCGTGGGCCAGTGTGAGCTGATGTATATCTATGACAAGGCCTTTTCCGAATACAACCATACGGTGGCCCAGATTCTCCTCACCGGGGACGACCTGGAGCATCAGGACCGCCGGGAGAACTTCCGCAACACCCTGTTCCGGCTGCTGGAGCTGGGGGCCCTGCCTATTATCAACGAAAACGACACCATTGTCACCGACGAGATTAAAATCGGGGACAACGACACCCTGGGAGCCATTGTGGCGGTTCATGTGAATGCGGAGCTGCTGGTGATTCTCAGCGACATTGAGGGGCTGTACACCGCCGACCCTCACCGGGAGCCTAACGCCAGGCTCTTGTCCCAGGTGGAGGATTTGACCCCGGAGATCTGGGCCCTGGCTCAGGGCAAGGGCTCGGAGCTGAGTACCGGCGGCATGACCACCAAGCTCCATGCGGTGGAAATTGCCACAAGCCATGGCTGCGATGTGATAATTTCCAACGGGAAACGACCTGACGTCCTTTACGATATTCTAAACGGTGTCCCGGTGGGAACCAGATTTTTAAGAAAGGGGTAATGATCATGACCACTGCGGAGCTGCTCCAGAGGGCAAAGACCGCCGTTCCTGTTCTGGCCCAGGCCAGCACGGAGCAGAAGAATCAGGCACTCCTGTCCATGGCTCAGGCCCTGGTAGAGGAGCAAGAGGCTATTTTAAGGGCCAACGCCAAGGATTTGAAGGCCGCCCAGGGGAAAATCTCCCCGGTGATGCTGGATCGGCTGGCTCTGAATCCGGAGCGCATCGAAGCCATGGCCGAGGGGATTCGCCAGGTGGCCCTGCTGCCGGATCCGGTGGGACAGGTGCTCCGGTGGATAGACCGGCCCAACGGCCTGGTGATTGAGAAGGTGGCGGTGCCCATGGGGGTGGTGGCCATCATCTATGAAAGCCGGCCCAACGTCACCTCCGATGCGGCGGCCCTGGCCCTGAAAAGCGGAAACGTCTGCGTGCTCCGGGGCGGCAAGGAGGCCTATGGTTCCGCCGAGGCCATTGTCAAGGCCATGGGGAAGGGCCTTGCCCAGGTGGGTCTGCCGGAGGAGCTGATCAGCCTGGTCTCCGACACCAGCCGAAAAAGCGCCAAGGAGCTGATGACCGCCGTGGGACTGGTAGACCTGCTGATTCCCAGAGGCGGCGCAGGGCTGATTCGGGCGGTGACGGAAAACGCCAAGGTGCCCTGTATCCAGACGGGCACCGGCATCTGTCATGTGTATGTGGATCAGGCGGCAGACCTGACCATGGCGGTGAACATTGTGGAAAACGCCAAAACCAGCCGGCCCTCGGTGTGCAACGCCCAGGAGGTGCTGCTGGTGCACCGGGACGTGGCGGAGGAATTTCTGCCTATGCTCCAGCGGCGGCTTCGGGAAAACCGGGCGGCAGAGGGCAAGCAGCCGGTGGAATTTCGGGCTGACCCGGAGGCCGGGGCACTGCTGGAGTCCGTTCCCGCCGGGGAAGGGGACTTTGACAGGGAGTTTTTGGACTACATCCTGGCGGTAAAACTGGTGGACAGCCTGGAGGAGGCCATCGGCCACATTGCCCGGCACTCCACCGGCCACTCCGACTGCATTGTGACTGCGGACAAGACTGCGGCGGATCGGTTCACCGCCTGCGTGGATTCTGCGGCGGTGTATGTAAACGCCTCCACCCGGTTTACCGACGGGGGAGAGTTCGGCCTGGGCTGTGAAATGGGCATTTCCACCCAGAAGCTCCACGCCAGAGGGCCTATGGGCCTGGAGGAGCTGTGTACCTATAAATATATCATCCACGGAAACGGGCAGGTGCGGTAACATTTTTCCCGGCAAGGGGAAACCGGCGGCATAAAACAGGAATCGGGGGAAAGCCATGGAAACAACAGAAAAGGTCACAAGGATTCTCGGAGCTCTGGAGGCCCTGTACCCGGAGGCCCCCTGCGCCCTGCACTACGGCAAGGACTATCAGCTGATGATCGCCGTGCGGCTCTCCGCCCAGTGTACCGATGCCCGGGTGAACCAGGTGACGCCGGAGCTGTTTGCCGCCTATCCCACCCTGGAGGCCTTTGCCCAGGCGGACATAGCCCAGGTGGAAAAAATTGTCCACTCCTGCGGCTTTTATCACCACAAGGCCCGGGACATTGTGCTGGCCTGCCGGATGCTGCTGTCCGACTTTGGGGGAAGGGTGCCCGACAATATGGCCGACCTGCTGAAGCTCCCGGGAGTGGGCCGGAAAACCGCCAATCTTCTGCTGGGGGATCTTTACGGCCAGGAGGGCTATGTCTGCGACACCCACTGTATCCGCATCTGCGGCAAGCTGGGCCTAAGTCAGGGAAAAGACCCATTAAAGGTGGAAATACAGCTTCGCCAGATGATCCCCCCGGAGGAGAGCAGCGATTTCTGCCATCGGATCGTCCTGCACGGACGGGCGGTCTGTACCGCACGGAATCCCAAATGCGGGGCCTGCGCCCTGGCCCCCTACTGTGATTTCTTTACGGCCCTGGGGGACACTCAATAGCATCATAGCATGAAGCAGCGGCAGACATGAAAGGATGTCTGCCGCTGAGTTATTCTGCTGTTTCGTCCGTTTCCTGATCGGAGGCTTCCTGGGCCTCCTGGGCGGCCTTGGCCTCTGCCTCCCGAAGCTGGCGAATCTCACTGTCGGAGATTTCTCCCTCGGTCAGGGCCTTTTCCACAATGCGCCGATCCTCATCGGCAGGGCCCGCATCCAGCTCCTGGCCTCCATAGTTGTGCATGGTGTCTACCGTGTCCAGTAGCTGGTTAAACAGCTCCGCCTGGGCCGTGGTCAGGGACTCTGCCCGCTTCAGCTCCGCCAGATTGCTGTAAACGTCCAGCACCTCAAAGTGCTTTACGCCGCTGACCTGATAGATATGCTGATAAATGGGCACATAGCTGGCCTTGGTAATGGAAACCGCACCGTCATCGGCCTTGGAGAATTGCAGATTCAAAATCATGGACTGCTTGGCGTTGTCCTGGGTGGGGTCCGTATAGAAATCCCCCAGACCATAGGCCACAAAGCACTCCTTGGTGGTGCCATCGTTTCGCTCCACCGTCTGGAAGCCCATTTCATTGACCAGGTGAGAATGGGTGCCGATAATCACGTCCACCCCGTTTTCCAGTAGCAGCTCCGCCGCCTCCCGCTGAGGCTCCGACACGGTGCGGTTATATTCGCTGCCCCAATGCACCAGGGCAATAATGACATCCGCACCGGCGTCCTTGGCCGCCTGCACATCCTGGCGAATCTGGCTGCTCCGCAGGTCAGACCAGTAGTCGGAATAGTCCGTGTACAGGGTGTTCAGGGCATAGCTACACCCCTCGGGCATGGTGACGGAATCCGTGCCCTTGGTGTAGGCCAGAAAGGCAAACTTGATTTTGTGGATATTTCGGATGTACGCACCGCCGTTTTTGTCCCGCTCCTCCTGGGACAGATAGGTGCCCACGGAGCGGAGCTTTGCCTCGGTGAGATAGTTCTTGGTAGAGGTCAGGCCGTCAATGCCGTTGTTCAGGGCGTAGGTGTTGGCCGTAGACACCAGCCGCATTCCCAGTCCCCGCAGGGCCCCGGCCAGCTCCACCGGGGCGTTGTAATAGGGCTCGCTCCCATAGGCCAGATCGTCCACCATGTTCGTCTCAAAGTCTCCCACCGCATAGGCCACCTGATCTGTGGAAAAATACTTGGCCACATCCGTAAAGGCTGCGGCGAAGTCATAGGTGCCGTCTGCCTTGGTGGCCGCCTTGACCTGATCTGCCGAGACGGAAATATCTCCCACAAAGGCGATAGTAGCCACAGGCGGGCCCGTGTAGGCCGCCTCCTCGGCGATCTCATCGTCCTCCACGCCGGTATCCGCCTCGTCCAGGCCCCCGTCCTCGGGAATGCCGCCTGTGCCCCAGAGGAAAAAAATCAGGTAGGCCGCCGCAAAAAGCAGCACCAGCAGCCCAATGCCAATACGGGCTCTCCGGTGACGCCGCCGCCTGCGCAGCAGCTCCTGCCGCCGACGGGCCCGGGCCTTTTTCTGGGCAGCAGTCAGCCCGGCCTGATCGGCCTGGGGCCGGGAATATGCACCGCCTCCGGGGCGGGAATCGGTTGAATTTTGTCTGCCTTGCTGCTGTGCCATGCACACGGCTCCTCTCTGGAAAATACACCG
The DNA here is from genome assembly GCA_963649625.1 of Bacteroidaceae bacterium. Taxonomy (GTDB): domain Bacteria; phylum Bacillota; class Clostridia; order Oscillospirales; family Oscillospiraceae; genus HGM13006. The sequence continues at coordinate 19,171 of CAVJIP010000031.1, read as the reverse complement.
CTTTATTTTACAACATTTTTCGCCGGGAGACAATGGATATTTTATGAATTTTTCATCTCCATCCCGGGCTTTGTTCTGGCCATGCACCAGGCCAGCACCGGCTCCAGGTCAAATTGATCCAGGGCCTCGGGCATATAGCCGCTGCAGGGACTGATCAGATCGCCCTCCACCACCACCTCCGCCTGGGTGATGGTCAGGCTTTCGTCATAGTCCAAATAGATGCGATAGGCCCGGTGGAAGTGTACGTCCCCCGGCGGCAGCCCCGCATCCTCCCCCCAAAGGGCAAACATGGGACGGCCCCGATGGGCCTGGGGCATCTGCCCCGGCCGGAGCCGCCGCCCCACAAGGGCGCTTACAAACTGACGATTATAGGTCTGATCCAGCATAACACCGCCTCCCTTTTCTCATTATAGCGCATCTGCCTCTCATTTCCACGTTTTTGGGGAAAAATTAAGGATTCACCATTTGTTCACTGGAAAAACCCCGGATTTTATGCTATAATAAGAACAAATCTATGAATCTGCCGCTTTGCGGCAACCACTTAAACCTGACTTTGAAAGGAGGAGTCTTTTGCGTCACAATGAGCTTCTGATGGAAAAAATCCGGGAATCCCTGGCCGCCGTTCTGCCCATTACCGGCATTGTGCTGGCCATCAGTGTGACCATTGCACCCCTGACCCCCGGCACCCTGCTGCTGTTTCTGTTCGGTGCCCTGCTGCTGGTGGTGGGCATGGGATTGTTTACTCTGGGTGTGGATATGTCCATGATTCCCATGGGAGACGGCATCGGCGTGGAAATCAGCCGGGCCAAGCATATCGGCCTTCCTCTGCTGGTGTGTCTCATTCTGGGCCTGGTGGTGACGATTGCTGAGCCTGACCTTCAGGTTTTGGCGGAGCAGCTCCCCACCGTTCCCAACATGACCCTGATTTTGGCCGTAGCCGTAGGGGTTGGGTTTTTCCTGGTGGTGTCCCAGGTGCGTATGCTCCTGAACATTCCCCTGTCCTATACCCTTGTTTTTTTCTACTGCATCGTATTTATTCTGTCCTGGTTTGCCCCGGACTGCTTTGTGCCCGCCGCCTTTGACTCCGGGGGCGTCACCACCGGCCCCATTACCGTGCCCTTTATTATGGCTCTGGGCATCGGCATGGCCTCGATCCGAAGTGACAAAAACTCCAGCAGCGACTCCTTCGGCCTGATTTCCCTGTGCTCCATCGGCCCGATCCTTTCAGTGATGGTGCTGGGCATTGCCCTGCCGGATCTGGGCGCTTCCTATACCCCGGTGTCCATTCCGGAATTGGAAAACACCCAGGATGCGGCCCAGCTGTTTCTAAAGGAGCTTCCCACCTACTTCGGGGAGGTGGCCGTGGCCCTGCTGCCGATTATTGTGATTTTTGCCCTGTTCCAGCTGCTGTTCCGCCGGTTCCGCCGGCATCAGCTGGGCAAGCTCCTGATCGGTCTTTTGTATACCTATATCGGCCTGGTGCTGTTTTTGGTGGGGGTCAATGTGGGCTTTATGCCTGCCGGTGCCACCATCGGGGCCACCATTGCCTCCGGCCCCATCCGCTGGGTGCTGGTACCCATCGGGGCCCTGGTGGGATATTTCATCGTCCGGGCGGAGCCTGCGGTTCAGGTTCTGGCCCGTCAGGTGGAGGAAATCTCCAGCGGCTCCATTACCCAGCACTCCATCAACGCCGCCCTGTCCATTGGCATCGCCCTGTCCGTGGGTCTGGCCATGCTGCGCATTCTGACGGGGCTGAATATTATGTGGTTTCTGATTCCCGGCTACGCCCTGTCCCTGGGCATGACCTTCTTTGTGCCCCAAATCTTCACCGGCGTGGCCTTTGACTCCGGCGGCGTGGCCTCCGGACCTATGACTACCACCTTTCTTCTGCCCCTGGCCATGGGGGCCTGTGAGGCGGTAGGAGGCAATGTGCTCACGGATGCCTTCGGCATTGTGGCCCTGGTGGCCATGACGCCCCTGTGTACCATTCAGCTTCTGGGGCTCTGGGGCAAGCTCCGCTCCCAGGCGGCCTCCCGTGCCATGCACCAGGCCCTGTTGGAGGAGCTTAGCCAAATGGACGACAGCATGATCTATTGGGAGGTGTGACAGAATTGGACGGAAAAATTTCTCCCATGCAGCTTGTAGTCTCCATTGTAGAGCGGGGCAAGGGCATGAAGCTGATGAAGGTCTATCAGCAGTTTAAGCTGACCCAGCATATTCAGTCTCCGGGCCGGGGCACCGCCTCCTCCCATCTGCTGGATACTCTGGGCTTCGGCACCTCGGAGCGGGACGTGGTTTTAAGCCTTGGGCCAAAGGACACCATCCGCCAGCTGATGTACTACTTAAAGGATGATGACCGTTCCGGTCTTGACACGCCAGGCATTGCGTTCTCCATGGATGTTTCCGGCCTAAATGCCATCCTGGCCATTGGACTGAGCCGAACCGAGGAAATGGAGCCAGAAAGGGGCGAATTGATTATGGAACAGGGCAACCATCACAGTCTGATTTTAGTGGCCGTAAACCCGGGCTACACCGATGCGGTCATGGACACCGCCCGGGCCGCCGGGGCCAGAGGGGGCACCGTGATTCGGGCCCGCTGGGTGGGCACGGAGGAAATCAAAAAATTTGCGGGAATCACCCTCCAGTCGGACAAGGAGCTGTTGGCCATTGTGGCCTCCCAGAAGGAGCGGAAAAAAATCATGGAGGACATCAACCGGATTCACGGCATGAAGTCCTCCCCCCAGGCCGTGGTGATCTCCCTTCCCATTGACCACACCGCCAGACTGGATTGATCGGGAAATTTACAAATTGAGGGGCTGTCTCGCCGTGAGACAGCCCCTTTCCGATGCCATTGGTTACTGCTTGGATTTGCCCAAATATAGCTCCTTCACCTGCTCGTTGGCCAGCAGCTCTGCGCCTGTGCCCTGGAGGGAGATTCGGCCGGTTTCCATGACATAGCCGTAATCCGCCACCTTCAAGGCCATATTGGCGTTCTGCTCGTTGAGAAGCACCGTGGTGCCCTGCTTGTTGATCTCCTGAATGATTTTGAAAATGCTCTGGACAATAATGGGAGCCAGACCCAGGGAGGGCTCGTCCATCATAATCAGCTTGGGCTTGGACATTAGCGCACGGCCAACGGCCAGCATCTGCTGCTCGCCGCCGGAGAGGGTGCCCGCCGCCTGCCAGGAGCGTTCCTTCAGCCGGGGGAACAGGGCGTAGACCCGCTCAATGTCGTCCTTCAGGCTGTCCTTGCGCAGATAGCCGCCGATTTTCAGGTTTTCCAGTACGGTCATATCCGGGAATACATGGCGGCCCTCGGGAACCAAAGTGATGCCCTTGGACACAATATCGGTGGTGTTCATGCCCAGCAGCTCCTCCCCATCCAGGGTGATGGAGCCACTTTTGGCCGGAACCAGACCCACAATGGAGCGGAGGGTGGTGGACTTTCCTGCGCCGTTGGCCCCCACCAAGGTAATGATGCTACCATCTGGCACCTCAAGGGAAATCCCCTTTACGGCCTCAATGCCGCCGTAATTCACATAAAGATTTTCAATTTTAAGCATCGCTGCTCACCCCCAAGTATGCGTCGATGACCCGCTGGTTGCTCTGTACCTCTGCGGGTGTGCCGGAGGCAATGAGCTTGCCGAAATCCAGAACATAGATTCGGTCGGAAATCTGCATAACCAGATCCATATGATGCTCGATCATAAAGACGGTAAGGTCGTATTTGTCCCGAATCTCCAGGATAAAGTCCGTCAGCTCCTGGGTCTCCTGGGGATTCATGCCTGCGGCAGGCTCATCCAGCAGCAGGAGCTTGGGATTGGTGGCCAGGGCCCGGGCGATCTCCAGACGGCGCTGGAGGCCGTAGGGAAGGGAACCTGCGATTTCGTCCTTGAGATGGAGCAGATTCTGCTCCTCCAGCAGGGCGGCGGTCTCCTCCCGCATCCGCTTTTCCTCCCCATAGCTGAGCCGGAAGGTGGAGGTGAACCAGTTGTGCTTGGCCCGCATATGCTTGGCAATGAGCACATTGTCAAAGACGGTGAGCTGAGAAAACAGCCGGATGTTCTGGAAGGTACGGGCCACCCCCAGCTTTGTGATTTTGTCCGGGGTGGGGCTGATCACATGGGTGTATTCTCCCTGATGCTCCCCGGAATACAGCCGCTTCATTTTGCCCTGGGGATGATTCTCCACCATGGGGCTGCCCAAAAAGGACACCAGACCGTTGGTGGGCTCATAAACCCCGGTGATGCAGTTAAAGGCGGTGGTTTTTCCGGCGCCGTTGGGGCCGATCAGGGCAACGATTTCGCCCTTGTTTACATCCAGGCTCAGTCCGTTGACCGCCACCACACCGCCAAACTGCATGGTGACATTTTCTACATGGAGCACGTTCTGACTCATTTCGCCGCCTCCTTTTCCGGGGTTTTCTGACGCTTCCGAAACAGCTCGGGAAGCTCCTTGGTGCCCATAATGCCCTGGCGGAAGAACAACACCACGATCATGATAATCACGGAGAATACCACCATACGGAAGCCGTTCCGCAGCAGGGGAACCTTGGTCTGTCCGGTGGCCGCAAAGTAGCCCAGCCAGCCCAAAACCGCACTGCTGACCCCTGCGCCAAGGGCATAGGGCAGACGGCTCTTTCCCTTGGGCCGAACCAGCCGGAACACCATCATGGCCAGGAGAATCACGAAGATCACCGCCATGACCACCACAAACTGGGTGCGGCCCCCGGTGGTGAGAATGGTTTCCTGATCCAGGAAGCGCAGCCACCATTCGCTGCAGGCAATGTACAGGAAGGAGGCCAGAATGCTGCCGGAGATGGAGCCGATGCCGCCGATTACCACAATCAGAAGAATCTCATAGGTCATGGCGGACTTGAAGATGGCGGCCTGCACCGAGGTCTGATACATGGCCAGCAGGGCCCCGCCAATGCCGGCGAAGAAGGAGGAAATACAGAAGGAGAGCATTTTGTGCCGGGTCAGATTGATGCCCATGGCCTCGGCGGCGATTTCGTCCTCCCGGATGGCCTTAAAGGCCCGGCCATAGGAGGAGTTGATCAGCAGCAGAATCACCGCCACACAGATGCCCACCACCAGGAAGTAGGAGAGGGTGGACTGGAACACCGGGAACTTCCGCAGCAGGTTGGAGCCGTTGGTCACAGGGCCCAGCACGTTCCACTGGAAAATGGCCCGGATAATCTCCGCAAAGCCCAGAGTGGCGATGGCCAGATAGTCGCTTTTCAGCCGGAGCACCGGCAGACCGATGAGCACCGCAAAGGCGGCGGCCACCAGACCCGCCAGAATTAGGGCCAGGGGCACAGGAAGGGTGAATTGAATCACGCCTCCGTCAAAGTACTGGTACACAGAGGCCCGGTCTGCCACGGGAATGGTGAAGATCCCATAGGTATAGGCCCCCAGGAGCATAAAGCCCGCCTGTCCCAGGGAGAACAGCCCCGTAAACCCGTTGAGCAGGTTCATGGAAACTGCGATCAGGGCGTAGATGGAGCCCTTTTTCAGCACCATAAACAGCATATTCCAGGAGGGGGGCGCCAGCCTTTCCGCAATGCCCACAAACAGGAACACCGCAAGGGTAATGCAGGCGGTAATCAGCGTGCCCCGCTTGTTTTCAAGTTTTTTCATGGCACACCTCAGACTTTCTCGGTGGCCTTTTCACCGAACAGGCCGGTGGGCTTGACCACAAGGATGATGATAAGCAGGGCGAAGGTCACGGCATCGGAGAAGGTGGCCAGGCCCAGGTTCAGGTTGATACCGGCCAGGGCCAGCATGGCCTCCAGACCCTTGACGATGTTTTCACAGATACCGATAATAAATGCGCCGATCACCGCCCCGGGAATGGAGCCGATGCCTCCGAACACAGCGGCCACAAAGGCCTTCAGGCCCGGCATGGAGCCGGAGGTGTAGGTGACGGCGGTGTAGTTGGTAAAGTACAGCACGGAGCCGATGGCCGCCAGGAAGGAGCCAATGACAAAGGTGGCGCTGATGACGGCGTTGATTCGAATACCCATGAGCTGGGCGGTGTCGTAGTCCTTGGCCACAGCCCGCATGGCCATGCCGATTTTGGTGTGGTTGATCAGCATTACCAGGCCGAACACCAGGGCAATTACCAGGAAGGGTGTCACCAGGGTCACAACCTTGGTGGTGGCGGGGCCGATGCTCACGGAATTGGAGATTCCGGGCACGGTGGGATACTGCTGGGCCAGACCGCCGGTGATGTAGGCCGCCAGGTTCTGGAGCAGATAGCTCACGCCGATGGCGGAGATCATAATGGACATTCTGGGGGCGGAGCGCAGGGGCTTATAGGCCACACGCTCAATGGCAAAGCCGATGATCACCGTCAAAATCAGTATCAGGGGCATGGAGATGTACAGAGGAAGGGTCGTGCTCAGGTAAACCATCATGACACCGGCTACCATAAACACGTCGCCGTGGGCGAAGTTGATGAGCCGGAGAATGCCGTAGACCATGGTATAGCCGATTGCGATCAGCGCATACTGGCCGCCTACGGAGATTCCCGACAGCAGGTAGGGAAGAACGACACTCATGGATAAACCTCCTAGTTGATAAATTTGAGCTGTCTCGAAAGAGACCAGGGTGGGCCAGTTCCTTTCGAGGCAGCCCAAAAGCAGGTGCAGCACCGGGAAAGCCGGAGACCCTGTAGGGTCTCCGGTAGGTAGGGTGATTATGGGTGATTATTCAACGCCCTGCTCACGAACCAGATCCCATGCGGCAGTTTCGGTGTTGCACTTTTTGATAAATGCGGTGGTACGGTTGGCATCGCCGGTCTCGTTGAAGGAAATCTCGCCGGTGACACCGGTGTACTTCACAGAGGGAAGGGCGGCCTTTACTGCGGCAGGATCCGTGGAGCCTGCCGCCTTCAGGGCCTCCAGGGCCACGAAGTAGGCGTCATAGCCCATGGCGGACACGGCAGCCAGCTGGTCGTTGCCGCCGTTGTTGGCAAGGGCGGTAGCATCGGAGTTGATGTACTCCTTGATGCCCTTATCGAAGTCGGGGCTGCCGCCCTCCTGATAGAAGGTGGTCACATAGATGTCAATGTTGGTGCCCTTGGCGGCGTTGGCCACCACGTTGGAGTCCCAGGTGTCGCTGGCCAGCAGGGGGATGCCCAGGCCCTGGACATTGGCCTGCTCTACAATGTTGGCGGCGGCCTCAATGGAAACCGGGGCGAAGAACACGTCGCAGCCCTGGCTCTTGGCGTTGGTAACATAGGAGGTGAAGTCGGAGTTGCCCTCGGGGAAGGTCTCATAGACGACCTCGCCGCCCAGCTTCTCAAAGGCCTCGATGAAGTAGTTGCACACACCTACGGAGTAGTCGTCGCCCAGCTTGGCCAGGCAGTAGGCCTTCTTGGCCTTCAGGTCGCCGCTGGCGAAGTTGGCCAGGACGGTGCCCTGGAAGGGATCCAGGAAGCAGATACGGAAGTAGTGGTCGTTGCCCTCAGTGACCTGGGGGTTGGTGCAGGTCACGCCGATGGCGGCGACACCGCCGTTCTTAAACACGTCAGAGGCGGCAATGGCAACGGCGGAGCCGTAGGAACCAAGCACCACGGACACACCGTCGGACACCAGCTGCTGGGCAGCGGAGGGGCCCTTGTCGGTGGAGGACTGGTTATCAACGATTTCCAGCTGGACGGTATAGGTTTCGCCGCCGATCTCTACGGTGGGCTGAACCGAGTTGGCATACTGCATACCCAGAGTCTCCTGCTTGCCGCCGGCACCGTTGTCGCCGGAGGCGGGCTCATACACACCGATCTTTACGACCTTGCCGTCGGTGGCAGCCTGGGTGGAGGCGGCGGCATCTGTACCGGAAGCCGCTGCAGAGCTGGCGGCCTCGGTGCCGCAGCCCGCCAGAGCGGAGACCATCATGGCCGAGGCCAGGAGCATTGCCAAAACTTTTTTGGATGCTTTCATGGAATACTTTACTCCTTCACATTTTATTTCCGCCGAATGAAATCCTGCGGATTTTTGATGTGAACATTATACCGCAGTCAACTTACAAAAATCAACTGTTTTTTTCGGGTCTCTCCTGGAAAATGGAAATTTTTTTGAATTTGCAGGGCTTTGTTCTTGCGTGTTTTCCGGTGGAAAACAATCATAGAGACAACTGTACGTCAGAGAAAGACATACACGAAATACACAAAAAACTGCCCTTGAAATTCATGAAAATTCACCATAGCGGGCCTCCCAGGGGCAAAGCAGCCCCCAAACTGCCGGGGCAATTTTGCAGGATACCGTGCAAAAGCCGCACCGCATCAGGAGCCTGGCAGATGCACATCCACCAGCATTCTGACCCGGTTGTAAAAGCTGACCCGGGAGCCGCTGGCATCCACGTCCACGGTGACGATTTTTCCCTCCGGGAGCCTGCGCCCCAGACTGGGATAGTACCCTTTGCCGCACACATGGCCCGGCAGACAGCCGAAGGGGTGAATGGCCAAAACCTTGGGACAGCCGTGACGAATCATCTCCACCGCCTCGGCCCCCAGCAGCCACCCGTCCCCTACGGTGATCCCCAGGGGAACGTAGGGGGCAGCCTCCTGCTTCATGGCGGCAAAATCCGGCCCGGCGTGGAAGCCGTATTGCCGGAGGGCCCCCAGCATCTCCCGCTGGAGCCCCAACAGAAACCGGCCCAGAGCCTGATAGACTCCTCGTCCAGGGCCCCGCTCCGGCCGGTGGGAGTCCAGATAATACTGGACATACCAGCTCAGCCCGCCTACATAGACCTCACAGCCCCAGGCCTCCAGGCAGGAGACAACGCTCCAGTTTCCCAGGTGACAGTATTTGGTATAGACATCGCCGATGATACCGATCCGCTGCTTTGGGCCGCCGGTGCGGGGAAGGTCGGAAAAGGAGCGGGCAATGGCCTGGAGATTTTTTCGCAGATGGGGAAGGGTCAGGTGGGAGCCAGTTTCCAGATCCTGCCCCAGCCTTTGAAACCACTGCTGCCGCAGGGCCTCCGCCCCGCCGGGGAGAGCCTCATAGGGGCGGGTCTGATTGCACAGCTGCATGAGAATATCCCCATAAAACATGGCAAACAGGGCCCGCCAGACCATGGACAGATGAATGGGGACACAGTGGCCCCGCTCCAGGCCCTTAACGTTCATGGACAGCACCGGCACCTGGGAAAAGCCTGCGGCCTTCACGGCCTTTCGCAGGGCGCTGATATAGTTGGATCCCCGACAGGCATCGCCCAGGGTGGGCATCAGCAGACAGGTATGGGACAGGGGGTATTCCCCGGAGGACAGTGCGGCGAGAAGCTGGCCCACATTCAGAATGCAGGGATAGCACATATCGTTGTTGACGTATTTCAGCCCCAGCTCGGTGATTCCCTCCTCATTGGACAGAATCACCGGGCGAAAGTCCTTGGAGTACAGGGCGTATTGGAGCAGAGGGAAATGATCGTCCAGCATGGCCGGAACCAGTAGGGTTCGGGCGTTGGGAGAAGGGGAAATCCGGCCCATGGCTTCACCTCCAAACAGCGCAGGGCAGCCCAATCGCTGCCCTACACCGATGATTTTTGTATCTATGCCATCTGAATGCTGTCCACCACGGCCTCGTGTCGCCAGGTCATATTCTGAATCTCCAGCAGGTTCAAGGTGCCGTACTTCTCCAGAATCATATTCCGCTCTCCGTCAAACAGGGGCCCCTCAAAGGGATGCACCTTGCCGGTCTGCACCAGCTCCTTAAAGATATTCAGCAGCCGGATGGCGTTGTGCCCCATAAAGGAGTCCACCCCCAGCACATCCAACAGGCCCGTATTCAGCCCCCAGCCAAAGTGAATGGCACTGTCCATGCCGCTGCGGGTAATGTCCAGAATGGAGTTTTTGGTGGTAAAGCTGTCCCCCACCATCTGGTTATACACCACGGACCAGTCCACGGCGGCGGCCCCGATGCACTCGGTGGGAAAGCCGGTGTGGGTCTGAAGCAGATAGACCTGGGCATATACCCCCGGGAAGCCCTTCCGAACCTGGGGTGTGTTGAGCTGATGGAGGCAAAGGGCAATGTCCACGCTTTTCTGGGCCAGCAGATACCGGGCCTCTGCGTGATCCTGCTCGGTGGCGTTGGGACGGTACATCTCCACATTGACCACCTTGGCGGTGGGATTGACCAGCTGGGCCCCCACGGCAAAGGCGTTCAGGTCACAGGTGGCGTCCTGCTGGAGCATGGGCGTGGACATAAAGCCCACCCGTCCCGTCCGGGTCATGGAGCCGGCCATGACCCCGCAAAGGAAGGCCGCCTCAAAGAACTTGGCAAAGTAGGTGATCATGTTTTTCTTGGGCTGGGCCCGGTCACAGTTTAGAATGGTGCGCTCCGGGTATTCCAGGGAGAGCCGCAGGGCTCCGGCGGACATATGGGGGCTGGTGGCAAAGAGAATGTCCGGCTCCTCCTCCATCATGGCCCGAAGGGGCTCATAGGCGCTTTCCCCGCTGGGGACGGCGTACCGGGTGATGACGGAGATCTTATCCCCCAGGGTCCGCTCCAGACGGCGGCGGGCCACATCGTGGGCATAGGTCCACAGGGAGGTTTCCGGGGTGCCTTCAAAGGCAAAGGCCACCTTCAGCTTCTGGGGCCGCCGGGAGAAGAAGGACAGCGGGGTCTTTTGGGAGTCGTACTTCATCTCCACGGTGTTGACCGTATTGGGATCCTTGACGGAAATCAGCTTAAACTGGGCGGCACAGCTTTTCACCTGCTCCCGAATGGTGGACAGGGAGCGGGCGGGCTGGAAGCCGTAAATCTTCACATATTCCAAAAAGGCATCGCCGGAGGTAATGGGAATGCTGCCGAAGCCCGCCTCCTTATAGCAGACCCGGAAGGACTTAAAGGCGGCGTTGATCAGGTCGGCGGTGGAGCCCTCGGCCTCCGGGTGTTCTCCCTGCCAGGCCTCCACCAGGCTCACCAGCTTGGTAAAGCTGCCGGGGTAGGAGAACCACAGGTTGTCGAAGGTGGCCCGCCGGTCAAAGTCCAGAAACTCATAATAAATAGAGATCATCTTGTTGTTCTCATCCCGCTTGGGAATGAGCCGGGTGACCTTGGCCTCAATGGCCACGGCCCCCAGATATTTCAGTACGCTGACCCGCTTGTTGCCCTCCTGGACAAAGTAGCGGTTGATATATTCATAGACCTTGATGGGCTCCCGAATTCCCTCGGAAATATGGGAGCTGTACAGCTTCATCCATTTGGCACCAAATTCCGTATTTTCCGGCAGCAGAGGCATAAAGTTGCCGGCAAAGGCGTTGCTCCGGGCGGCGGTTCGGGTGCCGATGATTTTGTTGATGGGAATTTCACAGGTTCCCAGGTTGATCTCACCGGCGATTTCCACATTTCCGATCAGATCGTCCAAAATCAAAAGGTAGCCCTTAAACTCTGAGTCCGCCCGCTCCGAGACAAATCGGCGGCCGATGGCTCTGGCCTGCTTATAGTTGGAGCTGCTGTCATAGTCAGCCATAGCGATTCCTCCTCTCAGGGGAAGTCTGTGTGATATAGCTAGTATATCACAGGCAGGCATTGAATGGAATCGGCAAACCATGAAAAATCCTAAGGAATTTTTCGCCCAATCAAGCAAAATCGCCCATGGGCTGCCGGTACAAAGGGGGCGAAAGAGTCGCTTCGCCGCTTGCTTTTCTCTGGGAAGTGTGATAAAATAGACCAGTTATTTTTGGAAAAGCGAGGAAGACCTATGGGAATCGACCACCAGCGGGGCTCTTCCAGGGAGCCGCAGGAGAACATCTCAGATATTCTCCAGAGCATTCTCCCCCCTCAGGGCAGCCCCCGGCCCCAGGAGGACTGG
>CAVJIP010000031.1:0-7345 GCA_963649625.1 Bacteroidaceae bacterium | reverse complement strand
GGCCCCGGAGGAGCCGGTCTATGAGGATGAGGAGGAGCTGCCGGAGGAGCTGCTCCAGGACGCTCTGCGGGCGGAGGATTTGGATACCTTTCAGGATTCCGGGGAGTATCGCTCCTTTGACGGAAACCGGGAATACCGCTCCTTTGACGCCGCAATGCCGGAGGCTTCTCCGGACAGCTGGTATCCTTATTCCCAGGAGGATCAGGAGCTGGACGAGGAGGACGAGGAGTTTTGGGAGGAGGACGAGGAGCCCCAGGGCCACAGACACCCGGTGCTCAGCGGCATTGCCCACGGGCTGCTGGTGCTGTTGACTGCGCTGAGTGCGGTATACCTGGTGGCGATTTATTCTCATAATTCCACCATTCAGCGGCTGCGGGTGATGTATATTCAGACCGCCATGTCCACCTTTAGCCACAAGTGGATGGCCACGGCCCTGATTCCCAGCGACATGATCGACGACGTAATGCGGGCCCAGTACGAGTCGGATACGGCGGTGCTTGGGAAGGAAAGCGGCTGGGGCAATGTTGTGGTGCAGCAGCTGCCCTCCTTTGAATCCGGAACCGTTGGCCAGATCCCCGACCAAAACACCCAGGAGACGCAGGAGACCACCCAGCAGACAGAGGAGGCCGTGCCCCAGGAGCCGGAACAGACGGCCCGGGACACCTTCTATGAGATATTCTGGGAGATCGACCAGGATTCCATGGAGAAATATGTGCAGGAGCATCCCGAGGCGGTGGCAGACGGCTGGGCAAAAATCGACATCAACGAAAGCGGCCTGGAGGACGAGGGCACGGAAATTGAAACCATCTACGGGGATCAGATTCTGGCCATCAACGCCTATGAGGGGGTTATGCTGGCACGGCTGTATCTGTCGGAAAACGAATCCCGGGGGGTTATGGCAATCTGCAAGGACACCAGCCGTCTAAAGCTCTGTACGGCGGAAACCCTGGGGGTCATTGGTCAGACGGTGGCCAATATCTGCGACTACCACAACGGCATCCTGGCCATTACGGGAAGCGCCTTCTACGACCCTAACGGCGCAGGCAACGGCGGTGAGATCTCCGGCCTGGCGGTTTGCAGCGGGGAGGTCTACGGAGAGCGGCTCAGCGGCACAGCCAAGCGGCTGGAGCTGCGGGAGGACAATAAAATGTATATTGTGGACTCCGATTCTCCGATAGGGGAGGGAACCCGGGACGCCTGCGAGTTCCAGCCCTCTGTTATTATCGACGGAGAGATCATCAGCAGCGAGTGGAACAGCCCCAACCCCAGGGCGGTGCTGGGCCAGACAAACCGGCTGGAGACCATTATGGTGGTGGTAGAGGGCCGCTTGTCAGACAGCCTGGGCTGCGGCGTGGAGGACATTGCGGAAAAAATGCTGGAATACGGCTGCGTCCAGGCCATGAATCTGGACGGGGGCACCAGTGCCATGATGTATTATGACGGCCAGTCCATTATCCGCTGCTCCAACCAGAATCTCCCGGACGGCAGAACTCTGCCCACTGCCTGGGTCTACGGCGGGGACTGATGCGAAGGGTCTAGGGCAATACCGCATCATTCGGCAAAGACCTATGGCGCAATTGTGCGGTGCTGCCCTAAATTTCACCAAAAAATGAAAAGCCTGTAGGAGCTGTGCATGGATGCGGCTTCTACAGGCTTTTATCATGTTATGAGCGGTGGGACTGGTCTGGGGCATCGTCCCAGGCACCGGCGGCCTCCGGCGGGGCCGGCCAGCGGGAAAACCGGGCCCAGGGGCCTTCCTGCGGGGGACAGCGGAAAAAGCCCAGCTCCTCCCCCGTCTCCGGGTGGCGAAAACCCAGACGGCAGGACCAAAGGGCGATGCCCCTTTCCCCCTCCGGGGCACCGTATTTTTTGTCCCCCACCAGGGGCATTCCTCTGGCGGCAAACTGGGTGCGAATCTGATGGGTTCGTCCGGTTCCCAGGGTGATCTCCACCAGGGTCTGATCCTCCAGACACTCCAGAATGCGATAGGACAGCTCCGCAGGCAGCACCCCCTTTCCCGGGGTGTGGGTCACATAGGTTTTTCGCTCCTGGGGGGATCGCCAAAGCAGATCCCGCAAGGTTCCCTCCGGGGCCGGCGGACAGCCATGCACCACGGCGAAATACCGCTTCTCCAGCCGATGGGCCCGAATGTCCTCTGAAAGAATGGAGGCCGCCTGCCGGGAGCGGGCAAAGACCATCAGCCCGCCCACCATCTGATCCAGCCGGTGTACCGTCCGAATACAGGCCTCCGGCTGGCCCAGGGCCTGCCGCACCAGCTCCGGCATCCCTCCCGGCGTGTTGGTAGACAGCACCCCCACAGGCTTTACCGCCACCAGTACCCGCCGATCCTGATAGATAATCTCAATGGGTCCTTCCATAGACCTGCCTCCCGGGAAAGGGCGGCGGCCGAACCCAGCCGCCGCCTTCGTTACTTCTCTGCCAGAATCTTATTCAGCTCGTTCATAAAGCTGTTAATGTCCTTAAATTGGCGGTACACCGAGGCAAACCGCACATAGCTGACCTCGTCCAGGGGTTTGAGCCGCTCCATCACCAGCTGGCCAATGTAATCACTGCGTACCTCCCGCTCCAGGGAGTTCTGGACGATCTGCTCGATTTCTCCGGCGGCGGCCTCCAGGCTGGCCACAGGCACCGGGCGCTTTTCGCAGGCCCGAACCATACCGTTGAGCACCTTGTTTCGGTCAAAGGTCTGCCGCCGTCCGTCCTTTTTCACCACAACAATGGGCAGACTTTCCACCGTCTCATAGGTTGTGAACCGCTTGTTGCATTGCAAGCACTCTCTCCGGCGGCGGATGGACATACCGTCCTCCGAATGCCGGGAATCCACCACCTTGCTTTCTTCATAGGCACAATACGGGCATTTCATGGTCAAAACCGCCTCCGTTTACATAATCGGACTCATCATAGCAGAAAATTAGGAGCTTGTCCAGTCCTTCCCTTAAATTTCCGCCGCAAAGTCCTCCGCCACCTCCCGAAGGCTCAGGGGCGTTACCGCTCCCCGGGCGATGCGCCGGAGAAATTCCCGGGCCAGGGCGGCATCCGTGGTCAGGCCATGTACCTCTCTGCATTCCCCGGTTTCCAGGATCTCCGCCGCCACCCCATAGTGGGCCGTACCTCCAGGGCCCGTCTCTGCCAGGAGACGGTAGCGAAGACGGTTGGTTCCTGCGGGAAAAGCCACCTGTTTGTCGATTGTTAGGATTTGTTTCATATTTGTCACTCCTTTGTTTTTCTTTCGTCACTATTAAAGCACATTCCCTGCCATTGGGAAAGAAAAACAAATCAAGGAGTTTTGACAATATTCTACAAATTGGCGCAAAGCCGTTCCGCCGTGCGGATGCCATCGGCGGCGGCAGACATGATTCCTCCGGCGTAGCCCGCTCCCTCCCCGCAGGGATACAGCCCCCGGATGGTGCTCTGCCCGGAGGCGTCCCGGAGAATGCGTACCGGGCTGGAGCTGCGGCTTTCCACTGCCGTCAGCACCGCCTCCGGGTGGTCAAAGCCCCGGAGCTTTTGCCCCAAAAGGGGAAGGGCTGTCTCCAGGGTGTCTGTGACCACCGGCGGCAGGCACCGGTGCAGATCCGTCCAGGTGACACCGGGGCGATAGCTGGGCTGTACCCGTCCCGGCCCCGCCGAGGGACGGCCCGCCAGGAAGTCTCCCACCAGCTGGGCCGGTGCGTAATAATTCTCTCCTCCCAGGCGGAAGGCCGCCTCCTCCAGCTGTCGCTGGAGCTGCATTCCCGCCAGAGGATGGGCCGAGCCGAAATCCTCCGGCCCCAGGGACACCAAAAGGGCACCGTTGATATTCTCCCCGGCTCTGGCATGGAGGCTCATGCCGTTGGTGCAGACCCGCCCCGGCTCCGAGGCCGCCGCCACCACCTGTCCCCCGGGGCAGACGCAGAAGGAAAAGGCCCCGTGGCCTGTGTCCGGGTGACAGGAGATCTTGTAGGAGGCCGCCGGAAGCCCGGGGATTTCCCCGCCGTACTGGCTCAGGGTAATGTCACGCTGGAGATGCTCCAGGCGAACCCCCACGGCAAACTGCTTTGGCTCCATGGGCACACCGGCCTCATAGAGCATTTGAAAGGTGTCCCGGGCACTGTGGCCAATGGCCAGCACTGCGTTGTCCGTTTCCAGGGTATAGCCCCCCTCCGGCCCCTGCACCTGAAGGCCCCGGAGGCTGCCGTTTTCCGTCAGAAGCCCGGTGAGCCGATGAGCAAAGCGCACCTCCGCCCCCAGGGAAAGCAGCTCCTCCCGGATGGACTTTACCACCTGCCGGAGATAATCCGTGCCAACATGGGGGGCGGCATCATAGCGAATCTCCGGCGGTGCGCCGTGG
The DNA here is from genome assembly GCA_963649625.1 of Bacteroidaceae bacterium. GTDB lineage: Bacteria > Bacillota > Clostridia > Oscillospirales > Oscillospiraceae > HGM13006. The sequence goes on along the minus strand of CAVJIP010000031.1, from coordinate 2,994 downwards.
GCCGCCAGCTCCGCCAGAATAAAGGCCATTCTGGGGTCGTTGACCCCGGTGTTCAGCTTTCCGTCGGAAAACGTCCCGGCCCCGCCCTCTCCAAACTGCACGTTGCTCTCCGGGCGCAGGGCCCCGGCGGCCCAAAATGCCGCCACATCCTCTGTCCGGGTGTCCACATCCCGGCCCCGCTCCAGCAAAATGGGCCGTGCCCCGGCCCGGGCCAGCATCAGCCCGCAGAACAGCCCTCCGGGGCCCATGCCCACGATGACAGGGCGGCGGGGCAGCCGAAGCCGGGTCACAGGAAAGGCATATCCGGACTCCTTGTAAAGGGAGACCTTCCTGCTCCGGCATTTTTTCAGCACCTGCTTTTCCTGGGCCACCTGCACGGCAATGGTGTACACCAGGGCAATGTCCTCCTTTTTCCGGGCGTCCACCGACCGGCGAAGCACCCGAAAGCCCTGAATTTCACAGCCCAGCTCCCGCTGGGCCTTTTGGGTAAGGGCCGACTCGGCTTCTCCGGGACGGAGCCGCAGCCCCTGGAGCTTAAGCATGGGAGCACCCCGGCTTTCTTTCCGTTTTCTTTGTGAGTTTTGTTCCCGGCATGGCTTTACTCCTCCCAGGCTTTCCAGACCTCCGGGGCATAGCCCACAGTGGCCCTGCTGCCGTTTCGCACCACCGGCAGACGCATGAGCATTTGGTTTTCAAAGACCTTGTCCTCCTTGTCCCGCTCCTCCGCCAGATAGGAAAGCAGGGCCAACTCCGGGCTTTTTCCATTCCAGTCCACCAGCCGGTCAATGCCGCCTACGGCCCGGAGTACGCTGTCAAACTCCCGCCCACTCATGGCATATCTGCTCAAGTCCACCCACTGGAACTTGATGCGCCGCTCCTTAAAGTACCGCTGGGCCTTCCGGGTGTCCGCAGACTTGGACACCCCATAAATTTGAATGTTCATCCGTAGTATACCTCCATTAGACACAGACCCTGGGCCGGGGCGGTGGCCCCTGCCCTCTGGCGGTCACAGGTTTCCAAGGCCTCCAGCACGCTTTCCGGACTGCGGGCCCCCAGGCCCACCTCCAGGAGGGTTCCCGTGAGAATACGCACCATATTCCGGAGAAATCCGTTGCCGGTGAAATACAGCTCCAGCCTGGCCCCCTCCCGGCGAAGCTCAATGGCCCGAAGGTGGCGCACGGTGGTCTTTTTCGTCCGGCCTGTAGCATAGCCTGCAAAGTCGTGGGTGCCCAGCAGCAGCCGGGCCGCCTGGGTCATGGCCCCGTCGTCCAGAGGCTCCGGCAGCTGATACTGAAACCGCCGCCCAAACACATCGGGAATGGGACTGTTCCACACCGTGTACCGATAGGTCTTTTCCCGGGCACTGAGCCGGGCGTGGAACCGGGGGGAGGCGGGCCCCAGCCGGGTCACGGCAATATCTCCCGGCAGCAGACCGTTGAGCCGAGCAAGGGCATCCTCCGGCAGGGGTGCATCCGTGTGAAAGCTGGCCACCTGGCCTAGGGCGTGAACCCCTGCATCGGTGCGCCCGGAGCCGGTGATCTCCACCGAAGCCCCCAGGAGCTCTGTCAGGGCCTGCTCCACCCGGGCCTGGATGGTATGGCCGGTGTTTCCCTGGCGCTGCCAGCCGGAATACCGGGTTCCGTCATACTGTAAGGTCATTTTATAGTTCACTTCTATCACCGAAAGCTATTATACATGATTTTCCCTCCAAAGGAAAGGGGGTTTCCGTGGAGAGGACAGGCAGGGGGCACATAGAATAGAGGGAGGTGACATTATGATAACTCTGCTTCTGACCGCCAACTCCCTGCTCTATTCCCTCCGGCTCACCACCCCCACCGGCTCCTTCCCCAAGCCCCTCACCGCCCAGGAGGAGCGGCACTATCTGGCCCTGAGTGCCCAGGGAGACCTGGAGGCCCGGAACATTCTGGTGGAGCGGAATCTCCGGCTGGTGGCCCATATCCTGAAAAAATACTACGCCTCCGCCGCAGACCAGGACGACCTGATCTCCATCGGCACCATCGGCCTTATCAAGGCCATCTCCACCTTTGACGGCAGCAAAGGCACGAGGCTTGCCACCTATGCGGGGCGGTGCATTCAGAATGAAATTCTTATGTACTTCCGGGCCCAGCGGAAAACCAGCGGGGACGTGAGCCTGTCGGAGCTGATCGACACCGGCGGGGACGGCAGTGCCCTGAGTCTGATGGACGTTTTGTGCAGCGATGAGGATATGTTTGAAGATGCCCACCTGCGCAGTCAGACCCAGCGGCTCCGGGTGCTGGTAGACCAGGTGCTGGAGGAGCGGGAGCGGCAGGTTGTCCTGTGGCGGTACGGGCTGGGCGGCCGAACGCCCCTGCCCCAGCGGGAGGTGGCACGGCAGCTGGGCATTTCCCGGAGCTATGTATCCCGCCGGGGCCGGAACAAAAGCAGTGCCGGAGGTATGGCGGCCTCCGGCGGGTGGGTCACTGTTCAAAGGTGCCCTTGGAATAAATTTTCGGCTCGATCATCTCGTAATGGGTGCCGTAGATCTGGTTCAGGATGGTGCGGAGGGTGTTGATGCCGGTGAGGCCCTCAATGGGAAAGCTCTGGCCCCGGTAGTACACGCAGTTCAAAATGTTCTGCATAAACAGGTTTTCCACCTTGGGGTCAAAGGTGTCCCAGATGCCCATGTTGTAATAGTGGTTGGCCTGGCGGCTGCCGTGATCCGACTGGAGGATAATCAGAGCGTCCGGGTCGTTTTCCTGGATGTTGTCCACGATTTCCAGAATCTGACTGCTGATAAACTCCAGCTGACCCAGATACAGCTCATGGCGATCCCACTGCCAGCCGACACGCTCATAGTCCTCTACTAAATTGCCGTTTTTATCCAGAATAGTGGGGGCGTGGGGGGACTGGACATAGCCCAAGGTAAAGGTGGGGCCCGCTCCCACCTGCTGCCAGCAGGTCTTTTCCGCATTCAGGGCGTCAAACAAAGGGCCGGTGTAGTTTGCCACATAG